>JAUWTO010000143.1 GCA_030614685.1 Candidatus Aminicenantota bacterium | reverse complement strand
TGGGATGCACTTTCACTCATACCTAAGAGAGTCAATGGGGTTGGCCGAGGCGGCCTTGAAAGACTGATAGCCCACCGTGAACAGCGCGATGATCAAGGTCAGGACAGAGGTCATCATGAACACCGTCAGATCCAGGCTCACGGCGTAGGGGAAATTCTGCAGCCATCTGCGAAGCGCGAAAAATGCCACCGGCCATGCGACGCCGTTCGCCACAGCGATCAACAGGATGAACTCTTTGCACAGCAACATAACAATGGATCCTGCCCGGGCTCCGATCACCTTGCGGATGCCAATCTCCTTGGTCCGCTGCTCGGCCAGATAGGCCGCCAGCCCAAAGAGGCCGACACACCCGATCAAAACGGCCAGCACCGCAAAAGATCGGAATATCCGGCCCAGCCTTTGCTCAGCCCGGTGCTGGCCGTCATAGAAATCATCCAGGAAGAAAGCGAAATAGGGATTGTCCGGATGCGCCTCCTTCCACTTCTCCTCGATCAACGCCAAGGTTCCGGCCAGATCTTCCGTCTCCAGCCTCAGGGTCAAGCGGCGGGCCCGGTTCTCGATAGCGCCTTCTTCTCTCACATGCGTGATGATGGTGGGAGCCACCACCGAATACAGGGATCTCTGGTGAATGTCCCCGAACACTCCGATCACGGTTTTCTGCACAGGCTCGGACCGGAAAGGAGTGAGGGTCACGATGGTCTTACCTACGGGATCGGACCATCCCAGCCTGCGCACTGCCGTCTCATTGATCATCACCGCATCGGCGGCATCGGTGGAGATCGCTTGGGAAAAGCCGCGCCCGGCCACGACCTCGATCCCGAAGGTGTCCAGGAAGCCGTGATCGACCAGGAAGTTGTCCATGAAGACGCTCTGGTCTTCGGGAAAACCCTCGGGATAGGTGCCGACGTTGAACAGGTACATCTCACCCGGGACCATGGAGGAGGCACCCGCACTCGTCACTGCCGGGATCATCAGCATCTCGTGCTTGAAAGACTCCAGGCCCAATCGGGCCTCTTGATTCTGGAGGGCGATGACCAACAGGTTCTTCTTCTGAAAACCCAGGTCCTTGTTTTCCATGTACTGCTGCTGATGGAAGATCACGATGGAGCCGATGATGAGGACGATCGAAACAGAGAACTGGAAGACCACCAGCACGGAACGGAAGCGCGATCCCCTGGCCTCCCGCGCAGGATTCCCTCTGAGGATGGACACGGGCTTGAACGCGGAGAGGAAAAAAGCCGGATAGCTGCCGGCCGTGAATCCCACGAATACGACCACGCCGGCCAGGCCGGCCAGCAGGGAGGGCATCTGCAGGAAGTCCAGGGACAGCTCGCGGGCGGCCAGCACACGGAAATAAGGGAGCAGGAGGCGCGCCAGGAGCAGCGCGAAGCCCATAGACAGCACAGCGTACACAAAGGACTCGCCCAGGAACTGCGCGACCAGCCTCGACCGCACAGCTCCCAGGACCTTCCGCATGCCCACCTCTTTAGACCTGCGCGCGGAACGGGCCGTGGACAGGTTCATGAAGTTGATGCAGGCGAGAAGCAGTATGATGACCGCGATCCCGATCAGGACCTGAACGATGCGGATATCGCTGTTGGCGCCCAGCTCGAACTCGAGCCGAGAGTGCAGATGGATGCGCTTCAGGGGCTGGAGATAGGATTCAAGCTCGCTGCTGGAATCCGTGAGGAGCGGCTCCAGGTATTTCCGGTCGAAGGCCTCCATCTTGTGCTCGAGGACTGCGGGATCCGTGCCCTCCCGCAGCAGCACATAAGTGGCGAAACTCCCACTCCTCCAGGATCCGATCCGGGCATCGTACTTGATGAGTGTGGAGAAGGAGGCCATGACCTCGAAAGTAAAGTGGGAGTTGGCAGGAGGGTCTTTGACCACACCGGTGACGGCATAGTCGAATTTGTTGTCCCAGTTTACGGAACGGCCGACCGGATCCTGGTCCCCGAAATACTTCCGGGCCGCTGTCTCCGTCAAGACCATGGTAAAGGGGACCTCGAGGGCCGTATCCGGATCACCCTTGATCAGCTCGAAGGAAAACACATCGAAGACCGACCGGTCGGCATAGAAGACCCTTTCCTGAAAGAAGACCCTGTCTTCGAACTTGAACACGCGCTTGACCGTGGGCATGAATCGGACCGCGGCCAGCACCTCAGGGAAATCCTGTACCATGGTGGGGCCCACCGGAGCGGGTGAGAAGGTCACTTCCCTTGTCTGACCCATGTCGGTCCGCCTGGCAGCGATCCGAAAGATGTTGTCTGCGTTGGCGTGGTAGGCATCGTACGAGAGCTCATATCCCACATAAGCGAGGATCAATATGCAGCAGGTAATCCCCAGCGTCAGCCCGAACAGGTTGATCAGGGAATAGGTCCTGTGCCTGATCAGATTGCGGTGGACGATCTTCAGGTAACTGCCGGCCATGGCGGCCCTCCCCAACAGCGACGTTCCGACCAACCCTGGTAGTGCCCTCAAGACCTCTCCCCAGTACCAGAGGCGCCCATGCCTGGCTGGGGCCCGCGCGCAGCGATCTTGGAAGAGCTCCTCGACATCCCCCAGGAAGCCTTCATCCCTCTCGCGTGATGAGAATATCCTCAGGAGCCACTTGGCCAGCCGGGGAGGAGGAGCCATGGCTAACCTTTAGCTCCTCTGGTGGCGGCCCTATCCACGTCGTTCCAGATGGCTCTATTCAGTTCTCTGTTTGCCTGGAGGACATTGACACCCTCCTGGGTCAACGCATAGTACTTCTTGCGCATCCCGCCGCGTTTGGGCGTGGGATCGCCCTTGAAAGACTCCAGATAGCCTTTCCGAACCAGCCGCTCCAGGGGGAAGTACACGCTGCTCACCGCAACCTTATTCCCGGTCTTCTGCACCACATATTGGTAGATCGTGATGCCGTAGGCACGGTCCTTCAGCTTCATCACCGCGATGAGCACCAGTTCCTCCAGTTTTGTCAGCATGTCCATTCGGCTCTCCCTCTGATTGATGCACCCAGGATACAGGAATATACGACTGGAAGCGAGAATAGTTTCTGATTTTCAGAATATATCACCAATTTCTGTCCTACCTGTATCTTTTTTCCGGCGGAACCGTATAATCCCCATAAGTGAGGTGTACCAATGAAGAAGACCTGGTGGAAACGGACTTGGTTTTTCGTGTTTGTGTCCTTTCTCCTGGGCGTAGGCGCATCAGTGCCCGCTGCACGCGCCGGCGATCCAGTACAGAACTGGCCCCAGTTTCGAGGGACAAACGCGGCGGGTGTGGCAGCGGGACAGGACCTTCCCTTGAAGTGGGATGTCAAAAGCGGCACCAACATCCGCTGGAAGACGGCAATCCCGGGCCTCGGGCATTCTTCCCCCGTTGTCTGGGGAGACCGGGTCTTTGTGACCACCGCGGTGGGAGAAGGGAAGGAGGCCTATCTCAAGGTCGGCAGATACGGAGAGAGCCCGGACAACCCCGAGGACTATGACCATCATTACAAGGTGTTTTGCCTGGACAGGGACAGCGGGGAGATCCTCTGGGAAAAGACGGCTTACAAGGGAAAGCCCAAGGTCAAGCGCCACATCAAATCCAGCCACGCCAACTGCACGCCGGCCACGGATGGGAAACACCTCCTGGTCTTTTTCGGGTCCCAGGGTCTCTACTGTTATGACCTCGAAGGGAAACTGCTCTGGACCAGGGACCTGGGTTATCTGGATGCCGGCGCCTTCGACGTGCCCGAAGTCCAATGGGGTTTCGCCAGTTCTCCGATCATATACGAAGACAAGGTCATCGTCTTGTGCGATGTCAACAACCAGTCCTTCATCACCGCCCTGGATCTTGGATCCGGGAAAGACATCTGGCGCAGGCTGAGGGACGAGAATCCGACCTGGGGAACGCCCACGGTCCACAGGTCCGGGGAGCGTACACAGGTGATCGTCAACGGCTACAAACACATTGGGGGCTACGACGTCGAGACCGGGAAGGCGATCTGGTGGATGAGGGGTGGGGGTGACGTTCCCTGCCCGACCCCGGTCGTGTCCCGCGGCCTGGTCTTCATCACCAATGCCCATGGGAGGATGCGCCCCATCTACGCCATCCGCCTGGACGCCGAGGGGGATGTCTCGCTCGCCAGGAACGAAACATCCAACGCATACATTCCCTGGTTCTATCCCCGGCGCGGCTCCTACCAGCCCACGCCTCTCGTACTGGGGGATCTTCTATACGTCGCGGACAACGGCGGTATCCTCACCTGCTACGTGGCTGAGACAGGCGAAGAGAAGTATCGGGAAAAGATCGGCGGCGAGCTCGGCTCCTACTCGGCCTCGCCCGTGGCAGCAGACGGGAGGCTGTATCTCACGGATGAATACGGCAGCGTCCACATCGTGAAGGCCGGGCCGGAGTACCAGCACCTCGCCACCAACACCATGGATGAGGTCTGCATGGCCTCGCCGGCCGTCTCCCATAAGACGCTCTTCATCCGCGGCCGGAGGCACCTATTTGCCATCGGCAAAGATAGTGACTGATCCCCCCTCTCAGTCGGAAACCGAGGCTATTCGTCGATGGCGTGGGCGTGCAACTCATACAGCATCGAGTCCTCGTTCAGGGTGAGATAGTAGAAGGTGTCATCCCGGATCACGTATTCGTTACTGAAGGGTGCGATTCCGCGGAGCAGCCTGACCTCCGGATCGAGCGGGCAGGTAAAGGCGCGCTTCAGGATGTTGCCCTGCAGATCGAGAACCACAACCTCGTGCATGCCGTCCTTTTGGGCATGGGTCGTGAGATACATCCTCCCCTGCTGGACCTTCATACTGAAAAACGCCGGGTAGTGATCTCGGATGATATAATTGAACCGCTGCTTCAGCTGTTCCCAGTTGTCTGACGCCCGTGTCTCCTCCCAGAACTGTCTCTTGAACTCCTCGGACACCTTGATGCGCGTGTATTCTTTTTCCCAATCGAAGAGATGTTTTCCCGCGCCGTCGAACACGGCGATGGTGAATCCCTTGCGGGAGTCCGCCACATAGATCCGGCCTCCGTGAACCGAGACTTCCAGGCAGTCCGGGATGACCTGATAGTCGGTTTTTACGATCTTCCCTCCCGGGCGAGGAGGAGGGAGCAGCGCAGGGGGACCTGCCTGGTAGAATTCGGCGATCAGCTTGAGCTGAGGATCGTAAAGGTTGACCGTGTGGATGACCTTCGAGGCATCGTCGATCCTCTTCAGGGGAAGGCCGACGAAATTATCCCCGGACTTCATGAAAGGATAAAAGACGTACCAGTAGACAAAGGGAATCTTTGTCTGTGCCTGGAATTCCCCGGCCTCGGAAAAAGTCATGATCCTTCCCATGGCGTTGATGAACAGACCATCGGGATGAACCGCCAGATGGGGCGCGGAGTTGAACTCCCCCGGCCCTTCACCGCCGCGACCAATAGTCCGGACAAACCGGAACGGATCCATCGAGTAGACATGTATGGCTTCCATGTCGCAGATGTAGAGCACCGAATCGGCGACGGCCATGGATCCGGGCCTGTTGAGCTCAGGCAGATCAGCGACTTTTTCGCCCACTACAGGCGTCATACACAGGATGGCCAACAGCCATGCAGTGTGCCTCATGCTTTTCCTCCTTTTTCGGATATAAGTTCATACCACACATTCGGTAGTACGCCTGTCGCCCCACATTTGCTTATCTCAGTTCCTGGTCGGATTCTCACGATCTTCATGCAACTTTTCTGTATTATCTGCGTATTACCCTATATATGTATTTATTAAAAATAGTTATCCTGGATAATTCATGAGTCGAGTGATATTACATGTGTTACGTGAACTGTCGACATTCTTTATGAATTATTCAGGTATATGCGGGAACAGGACAACATGAACCAGCCATCGAGACGCCTGCCGAAATTTCTCTCAAAGATCCTGGCCCGCCTCCGCCTCTATGAAGACATGTT
>JAUWTO010000139.1 GCA_030614685.1 Candidatus Aminicenantota bacterium | reverse complement strand
CTTCCCGTCGTGAGGGCTGGTCCTGCTGAGCGAAAACAAAGGGGAAGAGCATGAACAACGCTGCGTAGAGCAAGAGGGCATTTTTCATATGGGATCTCCTTGCGGAAGTTCAAACATACGGGGATATTTTAGGAGATGATCATTAATGCCGGGTTAAAATCGGATTAAATTCCTTTAATACACATGATTTGCAGAGGGGTAAGTAATAAGGGGGAACCAAGAGCTAATAAAACTCGTATAAAGAAGAAAGACAAGATTTTTGGTTTAGGAAGGCGCTGGATGAGAAAAACTTGGTTCGCACTCTTGGTGGTCCTCATGATGTTCGCAATGAACCTCCCGACTCTGGCTCAAGAGAGCGAGGAGGATGAAGAGGCCCCGGAGGTCGGGAAAAAATATGTCGTCAACCTTTCCCTATACTATCCCATCAGCATCAACCAGAGCAAACATGACGAGGTCAACATCAACCTCGGCCTGGTCTACAGCCATGTCGGCTATGTCAACGGATTCGACCTGGCCCTTTTAGGCTCGGCCATAGAACACAGGCTGAACGGATTCCAGCTCTGCGGGCTGGCCGGAGTGGTGGGCGAATCCGGTTCCGGCATCCAGATCGCCGGGCTGGCCACGGTCGCAGGGGAAAGCTTCACAGGCCTTCAGGCCTCGCTGCTGGCCAATGTCGTGGGCGAGACGGGCCAGGTGCTGCAGGTCTCTGGCCTGGCCAACGTCGTCGGCAAGGGGGGTACGGTCGGCCAGCTTTGCGGCCTAGCTAATGTGGCGGGAGAAGGCTTCACCGGTGTACAGGTCGCCGGCGGCTTCAATGTGGGCGGAGGCCCGAGCTCGGGGCTGCAGGTCGTGGGACTCTTCAACGTAGTGGGAGAAACCTTCGAGGGGATCCAGGTGGGCGGCCTTTTCAATGTCGTGGGTGAAAGGTTCAGCGGCATCCAGGCCGTAGGCCTTTTCAATGTAGCTGGAGACCGATGCACGGGCGGCCAGTTAGCGCTGCTGTTCAATGTGGTCGGGGACGAGCTGAGGGGGCTGCAGGTCGGGTCCTTCAACATCGCTGTACACCAGAAAGGCCTGCAGGTCGGCGTGGGCAACGTCAGCGAAAACAACCATGGTGTCCAGATCGGACTTGTGAACTACTGCAAAGAGGACAACAACGGCGTTCCCATCGGAGCCGTGAACATCGCGCGCAACGGACGCATCAAGGGCATCGCCTGGGGAGGAAACGGAGTGGCCGTTACAGGAGGAGTCAAGTTCGAGGTCGGCCGCTATTACTCCATCGTGTCCCTGGGTTTGTACAACGTCGAGGACAAGATCAGCGAGTCTCTGTCCTATGGGATGCACTACGGCCTCATGTTTCCCGTGGGCAAGCTGAGCCTCAGCCCGGACATCGGCTACCGCTACCGGGACAACACACCGCTCTTCCGAAATCCCAAAGATCAGCCCGACCAGCACATGCTGGAGTTTCGCCTGTCGCTGAGGGCTCCGCTCTCGGAACGGATAGCGCTGTTCATGGGATCGGGCCTCGGCCACAGTTTCAACGCCGGCGCGAACATCGACACCGGCAATACCTATCCCCTGCTCTTCGCCGGCCTCGAGTTCTATTAGCCCGGATGTCTCGATCACTAAACCATTGTCTTCAGTCATGATCCTCCTCGAGGATTTCCACCGGTTGGAATAGGTGTATTATACGCTTTCTCCCTGGAAATGTTACATATGGGGGGACGGACCTGGATAGTAATGGATCTTTTCAGGCGCTATTTCGTATAAAAAGGTAAAGGAGGCCGATATGACAAACGGCAGAAAATATTTTTTAACAACGGTAGCGGTGGGCCTGATGGGCCTAAGCATGGTCCTGAGTGCTGCAGCCCTCGATCCAAGCATCACCCAGGACAAGAAAGTCGATCCCAAGGTGCTGGAACAGATCGCCGGAAACTACGAGTTCGAGGTCCAGGGCCAGTTCATGGTGTTCGTATTCACAGTGGAAGACGGGAACCTCATGGGAGCCCCTGAAAACGATACTGCAGCCATCCTGGAGCCTATGAAGGACAAGGAAACAACCTTCGTAGGGTATTCACCCGACGGTATGGAGTATCAGTTCGCATTCAAAAAAGACGCGGACGGGAAATACACCATCTGTGTGGTCAATGTCCCGGACATGGGGATAGAAGCCGAGGGCCTCCGGATCAAATAGTCTATTTTTCCGAAATATCGTAAAAATATTCTAGACAGGTCAAACTATTTATACTATTTTTCGTACATATAAATGACGGGAGGCCCTATGAAAGATCTCACACTGACCGAGGAGATGTTCCTGCTGGCGGTATGGAAGCTCAAGGAAGAGGCCTACGGCGTGACCATCCGGCAGTATGTTTCCGAAGAGACCGGCCGAACCTATCCCTACGGCACCCTGTACAGCGCCCTGGATAAGTTGGCCCGGAAAGGCTTTCTGGCCAGATCTACCGGGGATCCCAGCCCGGAACGCGGGGGCCGCAGGAAATACTACTATCACATCACGGGTCAGGGCATCGGAGCGCTGAGGGCTGCTATGGAGCTGAAGCGGCTGCTGTGGGATTCGGACACCGAAATAGCATTGAGCAAGATCTGAGAGCACATGACAAAACAGGGCAAGAAACCGCCGCGATTCGCCGAGACTCTCCTCACCTTACTGGTCGACCGGAGGGCCAATCCCGCTATCCTCGGCGATCTGGAGGAGGAATTCTCCGCCACGGCCGAATCCAGGGGGGATACCCATGCCCTCCTCTGGTACTGGAAGCTCATCCTCATCTCCCTCCCCTCCTTTGTTCGAAATCGAATGTACTGGAGTGTGACCATGTTCAGGAATTATTTCAAGATCGCTTTCAGGAACATCCACAGGAACAGGCTGTTCGCGGTACTAAACCTCCTGGGGCTGGCCGTAGGTATGGCCTGTTTCATCCTTATCTCCCTGTGGGTGCAGGACGAGTTGAGCTTCGATGGGTTCCATGCCAACAAGGACCAGCTCTTCCTGCTCACCATAGAACATCCCAACGGAACGCTCGATCCCAATGTCCCCTATGCCCTGACTCCCGTGCTGGCCGCTGAATATCCCGAGATCCGGGATTACACCCGCATCTATGCGCTGGGACAGACAACCTGTTCCTTTGCCTATCAACCGGAAGACGGGCAGCGCCTGATGTTTTACGAAGACTCCATGAACCTCGTCGACCGCTCCTTTTTCACCATGTTCTCCTTTCCGTTCGTGCACGGCGATCCCGCATCCGCTCTGGAGAATCCCAACTCGCTGGTGATAAGAGAGGAGGTCGCCAATAAATATTTTGGAGATGATAATCCCCTCGGCAAGAAGCTGACCTTCAACGACCGCCAGGACCTGATCGTGACCGGCGTCGTTCGCATGCCCCCCAATTCCCACCTCCAACTGGACTTTATCGCCCCCCTTAATAACGACTTGGCGGAGGACTGGAACTGGCGGGATCCCTCCTACATCTTGCTGGATCCGAAGACTTCTCTCGAGGGTTTCAGGGATAAGATCGCGTCTTCCCTGAATGAGAACGCACCTTACGCGTTGAACGACACCTTCAAGGTCGGTATCCTGCCCATGGAAAAGGTCCACCTCGGATTCGGACGCATGACCTACGTCTACCTCTTCTCCGTCATCGCCGTCTTCATCCTGCTCATCGCCTGCATCAACTACATGAACCTGGCTACGGCCAGCTCCGGAAAACGCGCCCGCGAGGTGGGGCTGCGCAAGGTGGTAGGGGCCGGTCGCGGCCAGCTGATCCATCAGTTCCTGGGAGAATCCATCCTCATGTCTGCCCTGGCCTTCGCATTCTCTCTTTTCCTGGTCAAGCTCTCTCTTCCCGTGCTCAACAGCCTGACGGTCAAGCATCTTTCCCTGTTCAGCGGCGCGAATCCCTCCCTGTATGCCTTTCTGCTCGGATTGATCCTCGTGGTGGGGATCCTGGCCGGCAGCTATCCTGCCCTCCTCCTCACTTCAAGTAAGCCCATTGACACCCTGCGGGCGGCCCTCAATTTCAGGTCCAACCGGTCCGTTTTCCGGGTGGCCTCGGTGGTGGGGCAGTTCACGATCTCGGTAATGCTCATCGCGGGCACACTGGTGGTCTTCAAGCAGATGCAGTATGTTCGGAACAGGCCTCTGGGCCTTAACACGGACCAGGTCCTGAAGATCCGAAGCAATCCCTCCCTGCTGCGCCGATTCAACAGCTTCAAGCAGGAACTGCTCAGCGATCCCCGTATCTCCAGCGTGACGCGGGGCCAGGCCGTGCCCTACGACGAGGACTACAAGACCGGAGGCCTGGAGTGGGACGGGAAAGAACCGGAGATGAATACCATGGTCCGGTACTCCATCACGGATTTTGACTTCATCGAAACCTTCGGGATCGAGATAATCGAAGGCCGCAGCTTCTCACAGGACTACACCGGGGACCGCAGCAATTTCATCATCAATCAAAAGGCTGCCGAGTACATGGGCCTGACCACCCCCGTAGGGCAGCGCATCACGTTCTGGGGAATCGAGGGGCAGATCATCGGCGTGGTCAAGAACTTCCATCACGTGTCCCTCCACCGGGAGATCATGCCCCATGTTTTCTGCATCAATCCCCGATTCTACTCCAACTGGATCAAGTATGTGTTCGTCAAGATTGCGGCTGAAAATATTCCGGACACCATCAGGCATATAGAGGCGGCATCCCTTGAGCTGGCACCGGAGTATCCCTTTGATTACTCCTTCCTGGACCAGGGAGTGGCCGCCATGTACGAAGCCGAACAGAGGCTGGGAAAGATCTTCATCTATTTCGCGTTCCTGGCCATCTTCATCTCCTGTCTGGGTATCCTGGGACTCTCGGCCTTCACAGCCGAGCAGCGCACCAAGGAGATCGGCATCCGCAAGATCCTCGGCTCATCGTCTTCAGGGATCGTGGTCCTGCTGTCCAGGCAATTCGCCCGCTGGGTGCTGCTGGCGAATGTCATTGCCTGGCCCCTCGCCTATTACGCCATGCACAAGTGGCTGCAGGATTTCGCCTACCGGACCGGCTTGAGCTTTTACCTGTTTTTACTGGCCGGGATCCTGTCGCTCCTGACCGCAGCCCTCCCGGTTGTTATCCTGTCACTCAAAGCCGCCAACCGAGATCCCGTGGAGTCGCTGCGTTACGAATAGATCACGGACTCTATAAAATCCCTTGGATTCACCAGGCAAGCTGAAACGTCAGCCGGCCTGGCTTATTTAATACTCAATTCGATTTTGGTTACGTATATATGAGGTTCTCATAGTTTGACCCGGGGAAAGATGGAGTGTATGATGTTGCCAACGACTTCTGGCCATAGGAATTCTCGGGTAGCTCATGCTTGGTGCAGGGAAAACACATAAAAAATTCGTTCTGCCTGAATCCCTGAATTTTCAGCGGCTTCAGCGAGAGATTTCCCGAAGCTTCCTTGTGCGCCGGGAAACAATACCCGATGCAGCATACACCCTTTTCGACACCTTTGATTGGCGCCTTTACAGAAATGAGCAGACCCTGGTCCGGGACAAAGACCTGATCGCCCTTACGGACCTCGAACTGAAGCATCCCTCTTCGCAGACTGAGTGGATCAAGCAGAGGCCGCCAAGGTTCTGGTGGGATCTCCCGGAAGGCGACCTGCGTCACCGGCTTCAAGCAGAGCTCGATGTCAGGGCACTGCTGCGGCTCATGTCCGTGACTAGGCAGAAGCGCGGGCTGCGAATCCTGAACCAGGACCAAAAGACGGTGCTCAAGCTCTATTTCTCCACCTATGATGCCAAAGCCGTATTCGGGTCACAGTACACGGCCCGTCGCGTCGAACTTCAGCCTGTCCTGGGCTATGAGCGCGAGCTCGAGGATTTCAAGCGTCACCTAAGCGGTATGGACATAGCCGCAGACATGGAAAGCGTCTCTATCGAGCTGATGAGGCAGTTGGGGCTCAATCCGGGTGGATATACCTCCAAATTCCTGCTTAGCCTGGACCCGGAGCTCCCCTCCGGTGAAGCCTTGCGCAGGATACTCGGGCATCTCATCGGTGTCATGATTTTGAACGAAGAGGGTGTCAAGGCCGATACAGACACAGAATTTCTGCACGATTACCGGGTCGCCATTCGGCGCATCCGGTCCGCCCTGGGTCAGATCAAAGGCATTTTCCCCCCGGAAGAGACCGCCCG
>JAUWTO010000120.1 GCA_030614685.1 Candidatus Aminicenantota bacterium | reverse complement strand
TCTTCGTCGATAAATCTCTGAGCAATAGCCAGACCGATGCCGCTGGCCGCGCCCGTGATCATAATCCGTTTATCCTTGAGATCCGGATACAGGCTCATCCCCTTATCTCCTTGTAATGACCCTAAACATACATGGAGCTTGTAATCCATGTCAACCCGATAGAACAGGGATGGTTTTGATGGGCCGGCTTCCGAACTTTGTTCTGTCATCCTCCACGTTTGGACTATTACCCAGGCAAAGAAAGATGCGTATTCCAGCCCATATCGCGTTCAAAATTTTCAGCCGCCCCTACGGGTTCCCTCATCCGCAGTTCATATGGCTGGAAGCCTCAGATATCACTCTGTTCGGTCAGCAATAATCTTAGTATGACTGAATTTCTTTTGGCCTCTAGCCACTGATCAGGGAGTAGAGTCCGGTTCGGCTTTGACAATGGCATGGGGCGAGGATATTATTGGTATATATTTTAACCTGTATTATTCATCAAAAGTATCGACATTTTCATGCATAGTTCAGGGTAGAAGGAGAGAGCGATGTCCGCAACATTCATGGACCTCTTGGGAGAGAGAGTGGTGCTTCTGGACGGAGGAATCGGCACCGAGCTCATCAAGCGGGGTTTCAAGCCAGGGGCCTGCCCGGAGTCCTGGAATCTGGTGCTGGCGGATGTGGTTAAGGAGATATATCAAAACTATTTTGACGCCGGATCAGATGCAGTATCCACCAACAGTTTCGGCGGAAGCGCCATAAAACTGGCGGCCTACGGCCAGAAAGACCGCTGCTATGAATTCAACCGGGCCTCAGCCGAGCTGGCCTGCGCGGTCCGCCCGGAGGGGAAATTCGTTGTGGGCAGCATGGGCCCCACAGGTAAGTTTTTACAACCGCAAGGTGAGTACACTCCGGAACAATTCGAAGAAAGCTTCTACGAGCAGGCCCGCGGCCTGGCGGACGGCGGGGTGGACATCTTCCTGCTCGAGACCCACTACGATCTTCAGGAGGCGCTCAGCGCCTTGAAGGGCGTTCGAAAAGCCTCGGGGCAGCCTGTCTTCATCACCATGACCTTCAACCTGACGCCACGGGGCTATTTCACCATTATGGGCAACAGCATCGCCCAATTCGTAGAAGAGATGGAGAAACACTCGGTCCGGGGCGTAGGCGCCAACTGCACCCTGGACAGCGGACAGATGGTGGGGCTTGTCAAGGAACTCCGTGCGAACACTTCCCTGCCCCTCGTCATCCAGGCCAATGCCGGCCAACCCGAGATCACTGAGAACGGAAGTGTTGTGTATTCCCAACCGTTGGAAGACTATGTCAAGTACATTCCGGATATTGTCGCGAACGGCGCCAACATCGTGGGCGGGTGCTGCGGAACCGATCCGGATTACATCCGCGCCATGGCGAAGGCCATCCGCTGAATGCGATCCTTCGGCCCCTTCCCGAGTATTTTTTTTCCACCTGTAGCTTTCTGGGCCTTGATTGCTTTATCTTGAACGCACGAAAATGCGCGATAAAATCATCAAAGCAAACCTGTTCTTGGGGACTGCGGTCCTTAGCGGGGCGGTACTGCTGCTCGTTTCCGGCAATACCTTCATGTTTACCTGGTTCTACCTGTTTGCCTGGTGGCCGTTCATCCTCATCATGGACAGCATCAACTTCCGAAGGGGGGGAGCATCACTGTTCACACGGCCGGAACGGGATGCCCTTTTAATGGCTTATGTATCGGTTTCCGTCTGGCTGGTCTTTGAGCTCTTCAACCTGAGATTGCGGAATTGGAGTTACCACGAACTTCCCCATCCACTCTGGCAAAGATGGCTGGGCTATTTTACAGCCTTCGCCTCGGTTATTCCTGCACTGGTGGTCTTGGCCGAATTTTTCCGTCAGAGTCCGATCCTGCGGAGAATGCCTTTCCCAAGGCTCAAATCATCTCCTCCCCTCCTCCGCCTCAGCGCCTTACTCGGAGTCATGCTGCTCGCCCTCACGTTCATTTGCCCCCGGCTTTTTTTCCCCTGTGTCTGGTTATGTTTCATCTTCCTCCTGGAGCCGCTCAATTTCCGCCTCGGAAATTCCTCACTCCTCTCCGACCTGGAACAAAAAGACGGAACCCGGTTTTGGAGCTGGGCTGCAGCGGGACTGGCCGCGGGCTTCATCTGGGAGTTCTTCAACTTCTGGGCCGGGTCGCATTGGGAATATTCACTTCCCTATTTCGAATTCGGCCGTATCTTTCAGATGCCGATCCTGGGATATTTAGGCTTCATCCCATTCGCTCTGGAAGTCATGGCGATATACGGGCTTTTTTTATATATGAAAAACCGCACTTGGGCCCGCCCGTGGTTTGTTAAAATATCGGCCGCAGCTCTCCTGCTGGTATTCGATACATTGGTGTTTGCGCTTATCGATAAGTTCACATGGCATCCATGACTTTCTCTATCGAATGAATAGGCCTTTAGTGTAGAATATAAGATGATGTTTTTTCTTATCGGAGGCGTGCAGCCGCGCACGGTCAAGCTGGACTCATATCCCCGCGCCTGCCGAAGCTGCGGCCACCCATCGCTGCGGCTTAAGAGGACAGACCACTACCTGAGCCTGTTTTTCATACCGCTTTTTCCGGTCCAGAAGGGAGCCCCCTACCTGGAATGCGAAAAGTGCTACGCCCGCTATTCTGAGGACAGATCTCCGCCGGAGCAGGGAATTCTTGCGCCCGCGGAAAACTGCCCAAAGTGCGGCCGTACTGTGCAGCCGGACTTCAATCTTTGCCCCTACTGCGGCCAATTCTTGATTTCCGCTTGATCCAGGTTGTTAAGGAACCGCGTATCATTATTAGGGCTTAGGGGCAACGAGCGATGTCAGCGCCGGTAGGCATAGATGTTGTGCAGGCCTCCGTCTTCGCCCTTTATTTCGGCCTCCTCAACCAGTTTGAGCTCCCATCCGGGTATGCGGTAGTTGTGGGTGACCACGTATACACCCTTTTTAAGCTGCTTTTCCAGCTGGGGGCGCATCAGCTCGTTGGATTCTGTTAGGAGATACATGGTCACGACCGTGGCCTTGGATATGTCAGATTTGGTGACATCTTCCACTCGGAACTTGACGAGCTTCTCCACGCCGGCGCCTTTGGCGTTGATGTTGGATTCCTCGATCCGCTTGGGATCGAGGTCGATCCCAAGCCCGCTGGCCCCGTACTTGACCGCTGCCATGATCACGATGCGTCCGTCGCCGCAGCCCAGGTCATAGACCACATCCTCTTTACCAACTTTGGCCATCTCCAGCATTTTCTCCACAACGGCAGGAGGGGTGGCCACGAAAGGTGCCAGATCGACGGCATCGTTGCGTCCGTGCGATCCTTCATACAGCTCCAGATCTCCGTTCTCGTCGTAGCGGAAGGAGTACGGCAGCCCGGGACCCAGGACGTAAGACTGGGTCCCATCCGGGCGTTCGAAAAATATGGTCAAGGGCTCCTCCCCGGGAAGCCGGTCGATGACATCGACCTTGATCGAGTGTTTTTTCGGCTCGGCCGTAGACCGGACGGCCTTTATCCTGTACTGCACCGTCTCATCGGTGATGTTGCGGATGGTGATTTCCTTCTTCTGCGCGAACTGTGCGTTCCCTAGCAGGATCAGCAGAGCGGCGATCCCGAGCCTGACGCCGATGACAACGATCCGCTTCAGCATGATGTTTCTCCTCTCTCAATAACAATCCAGCATTATAAAGCGAACTTCACATTGTCGCAACCATAATACGATCCCTTCCCTTAAGGATGCAAAATGGGGGGCAGGTTGGACGGAGGATGGGGTCGGATTAGAACAGAGCTTTTTCCCCACAGTTGCCATGATGCCTTGCCATTCTATTCGAGCCCATGGGGTGGTTGGGTGGGTCTTCGGCTCGGACAGAAACGGCAAGCCTCACATTTGACGGGGTCTTATGCCTCTGACATAATAATATTTTACCACAAGGAGAAAAGAGCGATGGAATACCGTTTTTTGGGATCCTCCGGGCTAAAGGTTTCGGCCCTTTCGTACGGGGCCTGGGTCACCTTTGGCGACCAGATCGACGAAGACATTGCAGCGGACTGCATGCGAACAGCCTACGACGCTGGCGTCAACTTCTTCGACAACGCCGAAGTCTATGCCGGGGGCCGCGCAGAGACCATGATGGGCAACATCATAAAGAAGGTAGGCTGGAAGCGCTCCGACCTGGTCCTTTCAACCAAGATCTACTGGGGAGGCAGCGGGCCTAACGACAAGGGACTTTCGCGCAAACACATCATCGAAGGCGCGGACGCGTCCCTGGATAGGCTCCAGGTGGAATACGTGGACCTCATCTTTTGCCACAGACCCGACCTGGATACGCCCATCGAAGAGACCGTCAGGGCCATGGCCCACATCGTGGACCAGGGCCAGGCTTTCTACTGGGGCACGAGCGAGTGGAGCAGCGAGCAGATCCGGGCAGCCCACGACATTGCCCGGCGCGAGCACCTTGTACCGCCGACCATGGAACAGCCTCAGTACAACATGTTTCACAGAGACCGTGTGGAAAAGGAATACCTGCCGCTCTATACCGAAATGGGCCTTGGGACCACAATCTGGAGCCCCTTGGCCAGCGGCCTGCTCACCGGGAAATACAGCGAGGGTATACCCCCTAAAAGCCGGGCCTCCCTGCCCACGTATCGCTGGATCCGCCGACGTTTCGAGAGCCCTGAGGGACAACTGCAGATCGAAAAGGTTAAAAAACTCGGAGATGTGGCAGCAGATCTGGGGATATCCCTCCCCCGGCTGGCCATCGCCTGGTGCCTCAGGAATCCTTATGTGAGCACTGTCATCACCGGCGCTTCGAAGCCGGAACAGGTGAAAGAAAACATGCAGGCGCTGGATGACCTGACCGCGCTCACTCCTGAGATCATGGAGATGATCGAGGCGATCCTGGACAACATTCCCACGAAAGAACAGAATTTCCGGTGAGTTTCCAGGCCATCAGAGCCGCCACCGCAGACCCGGTGGATTCACTGCGTTACGAGTGACATCTGAATTGGAGTGGGATTTTGCAGGAGGGCCGCATCATCGAGGGGGACGGCAGCGGCACAGACCGATTGAGGCTGAGCCATTCCACCGGTGCCGGACCGGCCGCTGATGAACTGATCGAAGGAACCGGAAAAAACCGTGATGTAGTTGAAGAGTTCCAGAGCTCGAAAGCCCTCCATGACATTGCGCTGTATGCCCTTGCCGAATGAAACCATGGCTACCAGAGCACCGATCCCGATGACCACACCGAAGGTGGTGAGGAACGTGCGAAGCTTCCGCTTCCAGAGGTTGGAGAGGGAAAAATCGACATCGTGCAGGACAGTCACGTGGATCTTGCCCATGCTGTAGGTCTTGCCCAGGCCGTGTGCAGCCATTCCGGTCATTCATGTACGGTATTGTTGTATCACGTTTGACCGGAGACTTTGGAGTGTGGTATACACAATCCCTTAAACTATCCTGGGAGGTCATCATGTCGAAAACCCCGCGTTATGCCCTGATCGTTTTGCTTTGTGCGGTTTTAACAGCCGTTTGGGTATCACCCTGCAGCGCACAGCTGAGGGGAAAAGCCCTGTATGAAAAATTGACCACAGACCGGACCCTCGTCAAAACCGAGGGATTATCCCGGGTCACCTGGACCCCATGCGGCAGCGCCTACTACTATTATGACGCAAAGTCCAAGACCTTCCTGGAAGTGGATGCCGATACCGGCGAAGAGAGCCCCCTGTTCGACGATGCAGCCCTGATCGAGGCCTACAACTCCATATCCGGAGCTGAAGTCACAGCCCTCCCCTTTCGCAGGTTCACTTTCCTCAGCGGGTGCCAAAAAATCCAGTTCCTTGCCGAAAACCGAGCCGTTATCTATGAGCGGGCCACACATTCGATCTACACCTATGTCCCAGAGAGAGAGGTCGTCGGTGTGCGCGGCCGGAGATATTCGGAGGTCTTCTCTCCCGATCTCCAGTACCGGGCCTACACGCGGGATTTTGACCTGTATGTAAAGGACCGGAAGGAGAGCGAGAAGGCCATGACCAGCGGCGGTCACTCGGACCTGCGCAACGCCTTTCCGGACTGGGTCTATCCGGAGGAACTGGGCCAGTACGATGTCTTCTGGTGGTCGCCCGACTCACGCAAGATCGCATACATGCAGTTCGACGAATACCCCGTGACCAAATACCCCATCGTCCATGATGTCAGCCCCGAACCTGAGCTGGAACTGCAGAGTTATCCCAAGGCCGGTGCCAACAATCCCATCGTCCGTCTGTTCGTCGTGGATGTGAAGAGCAGAGAGATCACCCGGATCGAGACCGGCATGGATACCAACGTCTATCTCTATCGTGGGAACTGGACACCGGACGGAAAATATTTTACCTGGCGACGGCTCAACCGTTGGCAGAATCAGGTGGAGGTGTTCCTTTCAGACCCGGAGACCGGGAAGTCCAAGCTGCTGCTCAAAGACTCAGACCCCTGCTATATCGATGAGGGGGGACAGCTCATCTGGCTTAAAGGAGGGGGGTTCCTCTGGACCTCGGAGCGCAGCGGCTGGAACGAGGTCTACCTCTACGATATGGAAGGGAAGCTGCTCAGACAGCTCACGGATGCCAGGCTTCCCATCGGCCGCATCCTAGGCGTGGACGAGGAGGGCGGTTGGATCTATCTCTCCGGTTATGAAACCCGTGGGCTGGAGAGCCATCTGTATCGGGTCAAACTCGACGGAACAGGCTTTGCCCGCCTGACCAAGGAGACGGGTTCGCACTCCATAAACCTCTCTCCCAGCGCAAAGTTCTTCACAGACTCCTTTTCTTCCTTCGAAACCATGCGCCGGGTCACTCTGCACCGGGCCGACGGCACGCTCATCCGGGAGTTGGGCAAATCCACAGTCAGTCAGAAATTCCAAGACCTTAAGCTTATCGAGCCCGAACACTTCACCTATAAATCCGCCGACGGCAAGCACGACCTGGACGGCATCCTGTACTTTCCGGCTCATTTCGATCCCAAACAGTCGTATCCCTTGATCATGTCCGTCTACGGAGGACCTGGGGCCAGGCAGGCTGTAAACCGCTATGTCATCAACGGCCGCAGCCAGGCCCTGGCCCAGCTGGGATTCCTGGTGGCATCC
>JAUWTO010000271.1 GCA_030614685.1 Candidatus Aminicenantota bacterium | reverse complement strand
TCACCATAGAACATCCCGACGATGTCCTCGATCCCAACGTTCCCTATGCCCTGGCCCCGCTGCTGGCCGCAGCCTATCCCGAGGTCCGGGATTACACCCGCATCTATGAGCTGGGGCAGACAACCTGCTCCTTTTCCTATCAGCCGGAAGGCGGGCAGCGCCTGATGTTTTACGAAGACTCCATGAACCTCGTCGATAGCTCCTTTTTCATCATGTTCTCCTATACGTTTGTGCACGGTGATCCTGCGTCTGCTCTGGAGAACCCCAACTCGCTGGTGATAAGAGAGGAGGTCGCCAAAAAGTATTTTGGAGATGAAAATCCCCTCGGCAAAAAACTGACCTTCAACGGCCGCCAGGACCTGATCGTGACCGGGGTCGTTCGCATGCCCCCCAATTCCCATCTCCGGCTGGACTTCATCTCCCCCCTGCAAAACGACCTGGCAGACGACTGGAACTGGCGGGATCCATCCTACGTACTGCTGGACCCTCAGACTAATCTCGAAGGATTCAGGGAAAAAGTCGCGGCATCTCTGGATGGGAACGCACCGTACGCCTTCGCCGACACCTTGAAGGTGGGCATCCTGCCCATGGAAAAGGTCCACCTCGGCTTCGGGAGCATGACCTACGTGTACATCTTCTCCGTCATCGCCATCTTCATCCTCCTCATCGCCTGCATCAATTACATGAACCTGTCCACGGCCAGCTCCGGCAGCCGGGCCCGCGAGGTGGGGCTGCGCAAGGTGGTGGGAGCCGGTCGCGGCCAGCTGGTCCATCAGTTCCTGGGAGAATCCATACTCATGTCTGCCCTGGCCTTCGCACTCTCACTGATCCTGGTCAATCTCTCCCTTCCCGTGCTCAACGGCCTGACGGCCAAGCATCTTTCCCTGTTCAGGGGCGCGAATCCCTCTCTATATGCCTTTCTGCTCGGACTGGTCCTCGTCGTGGGGATCCTGGCCGGCAGCTATCCGGCTCTCTTCCTCACTTCCAGCAAACCCATAGACACCCTGCGGGCGGCCCTCAATTTCAGGTCCCGCCGGTCGGTGTTCCGCGTGGTCTCGGTCGTGGGGCAGTTCACGATCTCGGTAATGCTCATCGCCAGTACTCTGGTGGTCTTCAAGCAGATGCAGTATGTTCGGAACAGGCCCCTGGGCCTCAACACGGACCAGGTCCTGAAGATCCGAAGCAATCCATCCTTGCTGCGCAGATTCAGCAGCTTCAAGAAGGAGCTGCTCAGCGATCCCCGCATCTCCAGCGTGACGCGGGGCCAGGCCGTGCCCTACGACGAGGACTACAAGACCGGAGGACTGGAGTGGGACGGCAAGGATCCGGGGATGAATACCTATGTCAGGTACTCCATCACGGATTTCGACTTCATCGAAACCTTCGGGATCGAGGTGGTCGAAGGCCGCAGCTTCGCACAGGAATTTCCCGGTGACCGCACCAATTACATCATCAACCAGAAGGCCGCCGAGTACATGGGCATGGACGCACCCGTGGGACAGCGGCTGACCTTCTGGGGCACAGAGGGACAGATCGTCGGTGTGGTCAAGGATTTCCACCATGTCTCCCTCCACCGCGAGATAATGCCGCACGTTTTCAGCATCAATCCCCGATTCTACTCCGACTGGATCAAGTATGTGTTCGTCAAGATCGCCCCGGAAAATATTCCTGACACCATCAAGCACATGGAGGCGGCATCCCTTGAGCTGGCCCCGGAGTATCCCTTCGATTACACCTTCCTGGACCAGGGGGTGGCCGCCATGTACGATGCCGAGCAGAGGCTGGGGAAGATCTTCATCTACTTCGCGTTCCTGGCCATCTTCATCTCCTGCCTGGGGATACTGGGGCTCTCCGCCTTCACGGCCGAGCAGCGCACCAAAGAGGTCGGCATACGCAAGGTCCTCGGCTCGTCCGCGTCCGGGATCGTGGTCCTGCTGTCCAGGCAGTTCGCCCGCTGGGTGCTGCTGGCGAATGTCATCGCCTGGCCCCTGGCCTACTATGCCATGCACACATGGCTGCAGGATTTCGCCTACCGGACCGGCCTGAGCTTTCATCTGTTCCTCCTGGCCGGGCTCCTATCGCTCCTGGCCGCGGCTCTTCCCGTGGTGATCCTGTCGCTCAAGGCCGCTAATTCCGATCCCGTGGAGTCTCTGAGGTATGAATAGCCATATTATGGAAAGGTGATTGCTAATGTACTGAACGAGTACAAGAGTTTGACCCGGCGCGGGATGGTGTGTATGATGTTGCCAACGACTTCTGGCCATTACGACTCTCGGGAATTCTCATGGTTGGCTCAGGGAAAGCAAACACACGATACATTCTGCCAGAATCCCTGAATTTTCGGCAGATTCAGAAAGAGATTTCCCGAAGCCATACCCTCCATCGAGAAAAAGTATCCGATTCTGCATACACTCTCTACGACACCTTCGACTGGCGCCTTTACAGAAAACAACAGACCCTGGTACGGGACAGAGACCTGATCGGTCTCACAGACCTCGAACTGACGCATCCATCTTCACAGGCTGAGTGGACGAAGCAGAGGCCGCCGAGGTTCTGGTGGGATCTCCCGGAAGGCGATCTGCGCAGCCGGCTTCAGGCGCTGCTCGATGTCAGGGCACTGCTGCCGCTCATGTCCGTGACCAGGCAGCGGCGCGGGCTGCGGATTCTGAACCAGGACCAAAAGACAGTGCTCAAGCTCTTTTTCTGCACCTACGATGCCGAAGCCCTATCCGGGGCACAGCGAAGGGACTTACGCCTCGAGCTTCAGTCTGTCCTGGGCTACAGACGCGAGCTCGAGGAATTCAAGCGGCATCTCGCCGACATGGACATAGCCGTGGACAGGGAAAGCGTCAATGTCGCGCTGATGCGCCACCTGGGCCTGGAGCCGGGTGGATACTCCTCCCGATTCCTCCTCTCCCTGGATCCGGGACTCCCCTCCGGCGAAGCCGTCCGCAGGATCCTCAGGCATCTCATCGGTGTCATGATTTTGAACGAAGAGGGGGTCAAGGCCGATACGGACACGGAATTCCTGCACGATTACCGGGTCTCCGTACGGCGCATCCGGTCCGCCCTGGGACAGATCAAAGGCGTCTTCCCCCCGGAAGAGACCGCCCGCTTCCGGGAGGCCTTCACCCGACTGGGGCAGTCGACCAACACACTCAGAGACTTGGATGTCTACCTGCTCAAGAAAGAACAGTACCGGGCCCTGCTCCCGGATCGCCTCGCCCCGGGCCTGGATGCACTCTTCGAGGATCTGGCGGCAGAACGAAAAAATAAGCGCAGGGCCGTAACCCGCTCCCTCAACCGCGCAGTGTATAAAACGACGGTGGCACAGTGGCGGGAATTCCTGGATTCCCCGGCCGAATATTCGGATAAAGAGGCGCCCAATGCCTATCGGCCGGTCTTTCAGCTGGCC
>JAUWTO010000383.1 GCA_030614685.1 Candidatus Aminicenantota bacterium | reverse complement strand
TCCTGCTGATCGCATGTATCAACTTTATAAATCTCACGACAGCTCGGGCGGCCCGGCGCGCTCGGGAGGTTGGGATGCGCAAGGTGATCGGCGCTCACCGCAGCAACCTGGTCCGGCAGTTCCTGGGCGAGTCCCTGCTTATGACGAGTCTGGCGTTTCTCACGGGGATCGTGTTCGCGTGGCTGCTGGCACCTACCTACAGCCAGCTGCTGGACAAGGAGATGAGCCTGCTGGGACTGTTCACTCCCCTCAGTTGACTGGGTTTACTGGGATTGATCCTTGTTGTCGGCCTCGCCTCCGGGATCTATCCGGCCTTTTATCTGTCGTCTTTTCAGCCGGTCAAGACCCTCAAGGGACAGTTGGCTTCCGGTGGTGGAAAACGCAGGTTCCGCAACGCGCTGGTGGTGTTTCAGTTCGCTGTCTCCGTCGCGCTCATCGTCTCGACGCTGCTCATCCGCGATCAGCTCGCTTTTATCAAACGGATGGACCTCGGTTATGATAAGGAAAACATGGTCGTCTTCCCCCTAGCCGAACAGAGTTTGCGGACCAAGACCGGGGAGCTGCGATCCGAGCTGCTGGCGGTCCCGGGCGTTATCCAGGCCGCGGCCTCCTCCGGTGTCCCGTATGGCGGTTTCACCTCCAACGGCTACATACCCGAAGGCTATACTCAATCCCTCATGTTCCATGCCCTGGTCATCGACGAGCACTTTCTCGACACCTACGGCATCGAAGTCGTTAAGGGGAGGAATTTTTCCCAGGAACTCGCCTCAGACCGTATGGCTTATCTCATGAACGAGGTGCTGGCCCGGCAGTTGACATGGGAAGATCCTATTGGCAAGACCATTTACAGGAATGAGCAGAAAGAGGTGATCGGAGTGGTAAGGGACTTCAAGTTCGCGAACCTCCACCAAGAGATCGCGCCCCTGCTCATCTCCTATGCCCCGAACAGCAGCCAGCTGTATGCCATGTCCGTCAAGATCAGCGGAGGCGACATCCGGGGTACTCTGGATTCCATCGAGGCGGTCTACAAGACATTCTCGCCCGGGATCCCCTTCGAGTATTTTTTCCTGGATGACGCCTTTGACAGGTTGTATAAATCCGAGGAGCGTTTCGAACGGATCTTCCAGTATTTTTCCCTCCTGGCGATTGCCATCGCTCTGCTTGGCCTGTTCAGCCTCTCGGCCTATACGGCCCAGCAGAAGGCCAAGGAGATCGGGATCCGGAAAGTGCTCGGCGCGTCCACCTCGAGCATCCTGGGCCTGATCTCCCGGGAGATGCTGACCCTGATCGTCGCCGCAAACCTGATCGCTGCTCCCATAGCCATTTATGTGATCCACAAGTGGCTGGGCACCTTTGCCTTCCGGATGTCGATCGGTGTGGGGGCTTTTGTGCTGGCCTTTGTGGGAAGCATAGCTGCGGCGTTTCTCACCATCAGCTATCAGTCGCTGAAGGCGGCCGTCAAGAAACCGGTGGATGAACTGCGGTCTGAATAGCCCGGATGCTTCGACCCGGAGGGAAGGCGCAGGCTAGCGCCAGGTCATCTCATAGATGACCAGTTCCCTGTGCCCGCCTCCTTTCTCCGTCATGCAGTAGAGGCGCCTTCCCTTCATCTTGGCGGGGAGGGGATTCTGTGCTCCCTTGTTTCCGATGCTGGCCCTCGCGATGAAGATCCCCTCGGAGTTGAAGACATCGTATACGGCCTCGTTCGGGTTCTCACCCTTTTCGTGTGTCATGACATAGAGCCGCCCTTCGT
>JAUWTO010000121.1 GCA_030614685.1 Candidatus Aminicenantota bacterium | reverse complement strand
TCGGCGAACAGGTAATTCAGGTCCTGACGGGAAGCCACGGCATTGACATAGGGCGCGTATTTCTTCCGGGTCTTGTCCAGGTCCATGCCGTGGAGGGCGGGATCGTAGAAGAACTCCCGCTGGATGCGCCAGATCTCGTTGTACATCTGTTTCCACTCTTCACGAGGCTTAACCCTGATCTGGATGTTCTCGGTGGCCAGGGCCTTACCGGGCTTGGATGCGGAAGCAGGAGGGGAGGGAGCTCCGGCCGGGGGCATGGGGCGCAGGTCTCCGATAAGCCAGCGGCTGCGCTGGCTGTACAGGTATTTTTTCCCGTTCCGCGCCATCTCGAAGGAATTGATACCGCTGATGACCACATCAGCCCGGCGCTGCTCGAGATCATAGCGGTGCACCGTGTTCCCTGGGGAGAAGAATGTCCCTGGTACCGGGGCGACGGCTTCTACCGCCAGGAGCACACCTTTATTTCCGGTCTGGAGATCAACATAACGCCTGGCCGGTAAAGGAACGGCCAGGATCCGCTGCAGGATGCCATCCAGATCGATTTTGACCTCAACCTCCTTGGTGTCCTCCTTTTCATCGGCTTCCTTTTTAGATTCCTTTTCCGGTTTTTCAGACGGCTGCTCTTCGATCTTTTCCTCATCGCTCTCTGGGGCGAATGGGGACGGGTCGGCCTTGGACAGCACCGCTATGTAGACCGAACGTGTCAGGGTCCGGAAGCCGCTGTGGATGTCGGGCTGAAGAGAGGCCCCGGAATCCGTGCTGGCCGTGAAATAGAGGTATTTCCCCCCAGGGTCGAATACGGGCATGCTGGCATCGCTCATACCGTCTGTGATCCGCGTGCTCCTTCCGGCTTCCAGCGAGTACAGGAAGACCGCTCCCAAGTAGTTGGTCAGCCGCTTCGTGTAGGCCAGCCATTGGGAATCCGGCGACCAGTTGGGGATCAGGCCCCCCGTATCCCCGTAGAACCGGCCCTTGTCCACACTGACAGGTTTCTTTGCCTCCAGATCAACATACCAGAGGGTCAGGTGACAGTCCACATAGGCGATCTTCCTGCTGTCAGGGGACCAGCGGGGGACATAGTAGAAGGAAGGATCCCTGCCCAGGGAGATGCGCGTCACGTCCCCGGTTCCCTTCTGATCCCGGATGTGGAGCGCGTATTCGCCCGATTCGTCCGAGAGATAGGCGATGTTCTGCCCATCGGGGGACCAGGCCGGATACCTCTCCATGACTCCCGGGGAGTGGGTGAGGTTGCGAAAATCTCCTTTTTCCGCCGGGATAGACAGTATCTCGCCCCGGGCCCCAAATACCGCCCGTGCGGCGTTGGGAGACAAACTGGGGGAGGAGAGCCGGCTGCCTACGTTGACGAATTTGTCCCGGGCGCCCGTCATGTCTCCAGCCACGGTTACGGATAGAGCCTGTGACCGGCCCGAAGCCGTGTCGAACAGGTGGAGCGAGCCGAACCGCTCGTAGATGATGGCGCCGTCGGGGCCGGCCGAGGCCGACTTGAGGTCCAGGCCGTTGTTGTCGATCATGCGGGCTACCTGACCGGTCCCCACATCATAGGCAAACAGAGAGACCGGTCCCTCCCTGTCTGAGAGGAAATAGACTTTATCTCCGATCCACATAGGGTTGAAATCATTGGAATCCGTGCGCGGCACCTTCGCGATGCTGGAATCATTGAGATCGGCGATCCATATGGGGGTGGCCAGCCCACCCCGATAACGCTTCCATACCCGGAAGGCTCGAGACAGGGGGACATAGGCAATCCGGCTGCCGTCGGGAGAAAAACTGCCCTCGAATCCCATGGGCAGCGGCAGTTTTTTCGGCAGCCCGCCGTCCAGGTTCACGGTGAAAAGCTCCGCAAACCGGGAGTATGCGGTCCTGCCGGATGCGAACAGGATCCCTCTGCCGTCCGGAGTCCATCCCAGGACGGAGTCGGACGATGGATGCCAGGTCAGGCGACGAGGCTCACCTCCCTCCGACGGTATCACATAGACATCGATGTTGCCGTCGTACTCTCCTGTGAAGGCGAGAGACTCGCCGTCGGGAGAAAAGACGGGATTGGTCTCGATTCCCGGACCTGAGGTCAACCTGTCGGCCTTCCCTCCTTGGCGAGGGACACGCCACAGGTCTCCGGCATAGACAAAGACCACGTGCTCCCGGCTGAGAGCCGGCATCTGGGCCAGGATAGGCCCATCCGCAGCCAGGGCTGTCGGGGACAGGACCGCTACCAGGATATAAAGGGACAGGATTGTGCGTTTCATACTAATCTCCTATGGAAAAACTCTTCGTATAGCATACGATTATAATCCTTCATACGATTATGGGCCAGCAATGGTTTCAAAAAGCAGACACCTCTGTCCGCCACACGGGGCCGGTTAACCGGAGCTGCAGTTTTCCGTATATACGAACATGCTGCTGAACTATTTGAAAACGGCTTGGCGGAACATACGCAAACAGAAAGGCTATTCCGTCATCAACCTGAGCGGCCTGGCCATCGGCATGGCCTGCTGCCTGCTGATCCTCTTGTTCGTGCAGGCTGCGCCTCGCTTTTGATCGCCCTGCTGACCGTAGGCTTCCAAGTGGTCAGGGCGGCCACGGCCAATCCGGCGGACAGCCTGCGGTACGAGTGAGAAGCGCCGCAGCGGCCACAAATTATTTATTCTCGATCAGTACGGGTTTTCCCAGACCCAGTTGTTCCAGCCCATTCATCTGGGTGGCGGCATCACCCACCACCAGGTAGATCATCTTGTCCGGCTCGATGTATCTCTGTGCCAGCTCTTTGTGCCGGTCCAGGGTCATGTTCCTGACTATGTCTTCCTGTTTCTTGATGTAGTCGGCTGGGAAACCATAATTGCCCATGGTATTCAGCATGCCGATCAAGGCTCCCAGCGTCTCGAAGCGGCGGGCATTGGACTTGACCAGGGCGCCCTTGGTGAACTCCAGATCCTCGGCCGAGATCCCATCCCGGTAATCCGACATCGAATCCTTGAAGATCTGGACCGACTCCAACGTGACCCGAGACTGCACGGAAGACGAGGCTGAAAATAGTCCACTAATGCTGGAGCCGCTGAAACCGGAACGGGCGCCGTAGGTATAGCCCTTCTCCTCTCGGAGGATCATGTTGACGATGCTGTTAAAGCTGCCTCCGAGTTTGTAGTTCATGACATTGGCCGGGTAATAGTCCGCATCCGTGTATGCCAGACTCAGGTTGCCGATCCGGATGACGGACTGTTTGGCATCAGGAACGTCCACGAAACATAACACGGCCCTCTCCCTCGGCTTGGGAAGCGGATACCCAGGAAAGGCCATATCCTTGGCCTCCCATTTGGCCTCCAGTGGCTTGAAGGTCCGTACAGCTTCCGCCCGAGAGATATTTCCCGCAATGGCCACGTGAGTCACGGAAGGAGAGAAGTGTTTTTCGTAATAGGATTTGAGGTCATCCAGAGTGATGGCTTCAACGAATTCCATGGTGCCGATTACGGGATAGCGGAAGATGTGTTTCTCCCCGTATACGAGATCATTGAATACGTTGGCGGAGATGGCATTGGGATTGGCCTTGTTGCGGTTTATGGACTCCAGGGTTTCTCTCTTCACGCGCTCGAATTCCTTGGCGTCCCAACGGGGCTCCAGCAGGATCTCCTCGACAAGTGCGTAGACATCGGCAAATTTGGAGGATAGACAGTTGGCGCGGATGGTTATAGACTCCCGCCCCGTATACATCGTGATGCTGGCCCCCAGATCATCGATGGCCTCTTCCAGCTCTATTGGGGTTTTGTTCTGTGTGCCTTCCATGAGAAGGTCGCTTACCAGGTTAGCTACGCCGACTTTCTCAAAATCATCTAATAACTGACCGCCTTTTAAAGTCATAGAGAATTGGATAAGGGGAAGCTCATGCTGTTCGATGCCGTAAAGCCTCAAGCCGTTGCTTAGAGTTTCCTGCCACACCGTCGGGAGGATTATCTCCGGATCGGATCCCACGAAGGGTTCCTTGCTGCGGTCGAATGAGGAGGGACTTGGTTCTACCGTGAATTCTTCAACCCGCGAAGCCGTGGTTTCTTCGGCCGTGATGCTTTCTTCTGCGATGGGGAATCTCTCTGCACCTTCGACCACTAAGTCTGTCTGGCCTTTGGGGACAAAACAGGTCATGACGTAGGGCTTGTCCTTGATGTATTTTTCATAGACACGCAGGATGTCCTCTTTGGTCACGGCCTGGATCTTTTCCAGGTCTGTGACGAGATAATCAGGGGAGCCGGCATATTCGTTGTAACTGGCCAGCTGAAATGATTTCATGAGGATACCGGAGAGCCTGTTGTAGAAGCCGGTCTCTATTCCGGCCTTGATCCGTTCCACATCCTGTTCGGAGAAGGATTCGGCCTCGAATCTTTCGAATGTCTCGGCAATGGCGGATTTGACATCGTTGAGATTGACTTTTGGAAACGCACGGATCCTGATCTGGAATTCTCCGGCGATCTCACTGCTCCTCTGATATCCGGATGCCCGGGGTGCCAGTTTCTTTTCTTCCACAATGACCTGGTACATGGGGGCCTTCTTGCTGAAGGATAAAAGCTGGCCCAGGAAACTCAAAGGATAAGAATCAGCGTGGTACTCTTCCACGGTGGGGAACACCATGCTGATCTCCGGGGAGCGTGCGAAGTTATCCTCATGGAATGCCAGCTTAGAAGCCTCCAGGGTGACGGGCATCGGTTTGGACGCCTCGAGCTTGCTGCCTCCCGGAATCTCCCCGAAGTATTTCTCGATCAGGGCCTTGGTCTCGGTTACATCAAAATCGCCAGCTACGACCAGGGTGCAGTTGTTGGGCCGATACCATTTCTCATGGAACCCATGGACGTCTCTCAGAGTGGCATTGTTCAGGTCCTCCATGGAGCCGATCACCTGCCAGCTGTAGGGATGGCCCTCCGGGTAGAGCAATTTACCTATGATGTAGCTCGTATAGCCATAGGGTCTGTTGTCCACACCCTGGCGTTTTTCATTTTTCACGACACCCTGTTGGTTGGCGAAGGCTTCCTGCGTGATGGAGCTGCGTAGATAACCCAAACGGTCCGATTCCAGCCAGAGCGCCAGTTCCAAGGCATTCTTCGGCAGGACTTCGAAATAGATGGTACCGTCCCTGCTGGTTCCTCCATTCAGGGTGCCCCCAGCCGCCTGGATCTTCTTGAAGAACTGGTCCTGTCCCACATGCTGAGATTCCTGGAACATCATGTGCTCGAACAGGTGAGCGAATCCGGTGCGGCCCAGAACCTCACGATTGGAGCCGACATGAAACTGGAGCGCCACAGCCACGATGGGATCGGATCGATCCTCATGCAGAATGACCTCCAGCCCATTGTCCAGGGTATACTTTGAGTAGTCGATCTTGAATTCCCCGGCAGTCTCCGTCTTCTGAGCGCAGCCAGAGATGGCTAATAGTACTGCCAGCAGGAAAATAGCGAGTCGGTTAAAATTGGTTCTCATTCTTACCTCCTTTAAAGTCGTTTTCATTAACAGTGACGTTTTTCGATCAACCCCCGATTTTTATCTTTTTGGATATGACACCTCCACGTGTAGAGGTGTACTTGACAGTGCATTCCGTGCCGGCGATTCCTTTGAATTTGATCTTGAATGTAACTTTAGCCTTGTCATTACCAGGGATGCGGCCGATCTCGACATAGGGCCGGTTTCCCCTGGGTTCTGTGATCCGGACCTTGGCTTCTTCCTGAGGCTCCTGGGGCTGCTGCTCTCGTCTGTATCCGTACATTCCGCCAAATCTCCCTCTCTCCATGCGCCTCGGGAGCATGCCCTCGGGAAACTCCAGTGTGATCCGGTCCGGCATGACCATCTTGACCAGTTGGGCCTGCTTCAGTGCCGTAGGCAGAAATCCCTGGTTCTCGACCTCGACCTCGATAATGTATTCACCGCCCTGTTGGCTGATCCTGGGCTCTGCCATCACCACCCGGGGTAGGCTCGCGCCCAGCATGAGGTTGAAACGCGCCTCTTTAATGATCCATTCTTCGAGCAGTTCGGGCGGAGGATTCTGACGGTAAAATTTTCCGTCCCAGCCTCCGACCTCGACCTCGCCGTAGACCGGGTGCACAGCCTTGGTCCACTCTTGGAAGCGGCTGACTTTCAGTTCCTTGTCGTTGAACTGCAGCCGGTCCCATTCGTCTGTAGTGCCGTCGCCGTCGTAGTCACCGACACGCCCGCCGTTCCAGAGCTCGTCGCCATACCAGATGGCGCCGTAGTACCAGTAACCGAAATCCGGGCTGTGTCCGAAGAGCGGCCTGCCCCGGCCGTAGTCCTGGTACACGTCACCGGCTCTCGTGTATCCGGACAGTTCCTTTCCTTTTTTATCAAAATATTTGTAGAGCTCAAGATCTTCGGGGTACATGCGTTCTTCGCTGGGGGAGGTAGACGGGGGCCGCAGGTGCATGGGGACTGTGGTATCCATGGTGTTCATGACGGAGATGTTCGGGTGTTCGAGCAGGAAGACCACGAGAGAGCGCGTCTCCACTTCGGACAGGGGATAGGCTCCGGCCCCGCGCTGAGTGAAGCCCCGGCCTGTCTTCTCGTTCTCGGCCATGGGCCGCCAGTTCTCGGGATAGTTGCGGTGCAGGTCGAGGCCGCCGATCCCGTCCTCGTTGACCCTGCCGTCCCCGTCGTTGTCTATGCCTTCGGACATCACGTTGTAGATCCCTTCTCCCTTGGGCGCCAGTTTCATCAGGCGGCCCTGGGGATCCCGAGGATCGAGGAGGAAGGTGCCCTTGCCCTTCTCGACCTTGATGCGCATCTGCCGGCTCCAGCCGTCCCCGTCCAGGTCTTCGGCCGGGTCCTCGTCCAGGAGGCCGTCCAGGTCGTTGTCATAGGGGCGCACCGTGCTTCTCAGTGTCTGGGCCGTCATTAAATAGAGCAGGCTTCCGTCCGGGTTGTTCTTGGGCCTGAAATAGAACGTGAAATTGTCCAGCAGGCGTGTGATCTCGGGATCCGATCCATA
>JAUWTO010000130.1 GCA_030614685.1 Candidatus Aminicenantota bacterium | reverse complement strand
GACATCAACATTCCTCCTTTTGATTGGTTAAATGATATGTATGTGAATGGGTGAGAGTAAAAAATAAATGGGAGAAAGTAAAAAATATATCGGTCTGTGTCTCGTGCATAGGGCCTGTCGAATCGTCAAACGATACAACGTCAGGAATACTGCTTTTATCACAGGACTTCGGATTCGTCAACCCGTTTAGCGGCAGGGATTCGCCCAATAATTATGGATTGAAGCGGTTGAGCTGATGATCAAGGATTGGTGGTGGATTTAACCTCTCTAAGCCCTTGATCACGGGAAGGGCATGGCCACGGCCAGCAAGATTGCCATCAAATTCTGGAGACATGCATTGGTCATGAGCCGGAATATTTTTGAGCACAAAACGGGATCCGAAAGCTGCTGTTTTCCAACCGAACGGCTTCAATCTGTCTCACACCTGCTTCAGCTATGAATCATAAGATAAGTTTGACACCAGGAGTGCGTTGGTGATATATAATTCTGAATAAAATCGGATGGTTTAATAATCGCAGGAGGAAATATGAACAAGCGCCCTTATTTGTTTTTGATTCTGTTTACAGCCCTGGCGGCTGTATTATCGGTTTCCTGTCAGAGTATGACAGAAGATGACCAGGCAGCAGCCGAGCCGGAGGCCAAAGCGGAGATAAGCCATGAAGAGCTTTCTGCGGCCGTACCGGAGCTCAACGGTCTGCATGAAGTCGTCTATCCTCTGTGGCATACGGCTTACCCGGAAAAAGATTATGCCATGATCAAGGAGCTCCTTCCTCAAGTAGAAGAATTGGCTGCCAAGGTCTATGGAGCGGCTCTACCGGGAATTCTGCGCGACAAACAAGCGGACTGGGATTCCGGCATAGAAAACCTGAAAACCACTCTGCAAAATTTGAAAACCGCAGTCGAGGCCGATAATCAGGCGGGAATGCTCGAACAGACCGAAGCTTTTCACTCGGCGTATGAAAAGATGGTGCGCACCATCCGGCCGGTGGTAACGGAGCTGGAGGCTTTTCACCAGGAACTGTACAAACTCTACCACTACTACACACCGGAATATGATTTGGAAAAGATCCATGTCGTGGTTCCGGTAATGCAGGAAAAACTGGCTGCACTCAAAGAGGCGACACTCCCCTCCCGTCTTTCAGATCGTCAAGCGGATTTCCAAGCGGCAGTTCAGGACTTGGAGGCTGCCTGCAGCGAACTGGCTGAAATCATCACACGAGATAATAGGGATGAAATCAAAGCTGCCGTGGAGAAAGTTCATACCGCCTACCAGAACACAGAAAAGATCTTCAATTAAAGACAAAAAGCCGTCGGATCAAAAGGGAATAGAATATCGGCCGGCCAGAAAATATAGACATTCAAAGGTTTGTCGTCTGTAAATTTTCTGTGCGCTCAAGACTGTAACCGGCCCCCCACATTTGGGATTCCACAACCTCCGGCTCAGTTCCCTCCTGGTCGCTCTCGCTCCAGGGCTGCCATTCCATGATCGCCAGCCTCCCATCAGGTTTAAGCACCTTCCTCGCCCGGCGCAGCAAGGGGACAGGATCTGCATAATGATGGCAGGAGGAAATAATGAATATCAGGGTTAGGACAAGGCTTTCTGGGCTGATTGAGCGCCGAACTGGATGACGGTTTGACGAATGTGTCCTCTTCTCATAAGATGGACGCAATTTCCCCTTGAACGCGTGGAGGAAACATGAAAAACGTCCTGCGATCGTCCTGTATCGTGATCCTGTTCGTCTGCCTGGGAAGCCTCCTGGGATGCGGGTCTCAGGAGAAACCGGATACCGCGTTGCAGGTTTTGGTGTCATTTTCCCCTGAAGCTCATGGCAATCCCATCACGGGCCGGGTGTATGTGGTTTTTGCAGATTCCGACCGGAGGGAGCCCCGCTTCCAGGTCAGTACCAATGGGGTCCCGTTTTTCGGAGCCGACATCGAGCGGCTGGCTCCGGGAGAGGCAGCTATGTTCAAGGGAGTAGAGCCGGGCTATCCCCTTGAGCACATGGCCGACCTCCCGGCCGGAGACTATTTTGTGCAGGGATTCGTCAACATCTACACCGAATTCCAACGGTCCGACGGCCACACCCTGTGGATGCACAAGGACCAGTGGGAGGGACAGCGCTGGAACCGGTCCCCCGGAAACCTGTACAGCGATGTCGTCGCCGTACACATAGATCCCCGGGAAAAACAGACCATCAAACTGGAGTGCGCCAGCGTCGTCCCTCCGGTCACTGTCCCACCGGATACTCCGATGGTCAAGCGCATCAAGTTTCAGAGCGCTGTCCTGACTGAGTTCTGGGGCCAGCCCATGTATCTGGGCGCGGTGGTACTGCTGCCCGAAGGGTATGACGACTCTCCGGACCGGTCCTATCCGGTGAACTACATCCAAGGGCATTTTTCTCTGCGCACACCCTACGGATTTGTCGATCCTGACTCTGGGTCCGGATCCCAACGCAGCGGCCGGGGGGCAGGTTTTACGGAGTACTGGCTCTCTGACGAATGCCCCCGCATGCTGGCCGTGACCTTACAGCATCCCTGTCCCTACTATGACGACTCCTATGCCGTGAACTCTCCCAACGTGGGGCCTTATGGGGATGCCATCATGCAGGAACTGATCCCTCACATAGAAGAGAGTTTCCGGATCATTCAGGAACCGTACGCACGGGTGCTCTCGGGGGGTTCCACGGGGGGATGGATCGCGCTGGCGCTGCAGATCTTCTATCCCGAGTTCTTTGGCGGCACCTTTTCCCTCTGTCCGGATCCGGTTGATTTTCGGTATTTTCAATGTATCGATATCTACGGGGATAACAACGCCTATTTCAAGGATTTCGGTTGGAGGCAGGTCCCGACTGCCTCCGACCGCGATACCTTCGGAATCACCCTGCTGACCTCAAAACAGCGCAACCAATACGAGCTGGTGCTGGGAACCCGGGGGCGCTCCGGAGAACAGGTTGACATCTTCGAGGCGGCTTACGGCCCCATTGGAGAGGATGGATATGTCAAGCCTCTCTTCGATCCCCGGACCGGCGATATCGATCCGGAGGTGGCCGACTATTGGAGGGAGCATTTCGATCTTCGCCATATTCTCGAGAGGGACTGGGCAAGAATCGGCCCTTTGCTGGAGGGCAAGATCCATATCTACACCGGGGACATGGACACATACTATCTCAATAATGCTGTCGTCCTGCTGGAGCGTTTCCTGGAAAAGACCGAGAATCCCTATTACAGAGGCGTGATCGAATACGGCGAAGGTAAGCCCCACTGCTGGGGCCCTTATGGGGTGGATCTCCTCAAACTCATCGGAAAGCACATCGAGAAGAGCCGCCGGCGTTGACAGGCGGCTAGAGATAGATCAGGGCCAGGGCCTCCGCGATCAGGGCGGGTTTGTCCGCGCCCTCGACCTCCAGGGTGTTTTCCACCGCGATCAATACCTTGCGCAATCCCCGCTTCTCAACCCTCTTGAGCAGGGACCGGCTTCGGATGCGGTCGCCGGGGCGCACCGGATGCAGGAACCGGACGCGGTCCAGCCCGTAATTGATGGCCATGCGGAATTTCTGTTGGAATATCTCATTCTGAAGGTTGAAGTGGGCGAGAAGCGAGACCAGCAGGTATCCGTGTGCGACTGTCGATCGGAGCGGGCTTTTGCGAGCTTGCTCTTCGTCCACATGAATCCACTGCCGGTCCTCGGTACATTCGGCAAAGGCATTGATCCGGTCCTGTGTCATCTCCAGCCAGGGAGAGAGCCCGATCTCCTGCCCGATGCGTTCTTCCAGTTCCTTGAGTGACAATCTGGACATGGTTCTTTTTCCTGAATGGGATGGTGCTTACCATATACCTCGCCCCCATAGGAGTCAAGGGGCATGAGTGGTTTACGGGACAGGCATATTAGGCTAAAATAAATAAATGGAGCCGAAGGGAATAAATGATCCATACGAGTGAAGCAAAGAGAACCGGAATGCGCGGATCCAGGGTGTATATGGTGTGTGTGGGGCTGGGCCTGTGTTTGGTCACAGCCTGGATCACGCCCGCTCAGGGCATCACAGACGAAGAGATCCTGGACCGGGTCATGGAACGTGTGGCGGCGTATCCTGAGTTGAAAAACATGGAAGCTCGGGTCGCATCCACGCTCCAGGCGATGGACAAAAGATGGAAGCCTAAAAAAACAACTCTGGTCGACAAGCTGATCCGCATGACCGATGGGCTCAGGAGTGAGGAGATCCTGAGCGCCCAGGAGACGCATAAGGGGCGCACTCAAGACGTGACCGCCGAGATGGCCAAAGACGCCCGTAAACAGGAGGAAAAAGCCCGGAAAAGACGCGCCAAAAAAGGGGAGGGGGACAAGGAAGAAAAAAGCGGGCGCGGGGAGATGACCCGGGAACAGATGTTCCCGTTCGGTGAAGATCGGCGTCAGGGATATGACTTCAACCGGAAGGGCGACTCCTATGTCGGGAAGAGGCCGGCCTATGTCCTTGAGACTAAGGCCAAGACCCGGTCGGACGAGTGGGTGGAGGGGCTGTATTACATCGACAAGCAGACCTTTGATGTGCTTAAGGCCGAGATCCGATTCGCAAAGAATCCCAAGATGCTGAAGCGCTTCGAGATGGAAGCCTGGTTTCGGGTGCTGCCGGAAGGCTACCTGGTGATGGAGCGTTTACTCATGCGGATCCATGTGGGGCTGGTGGTAAAGAGCATCCGCATGCAAGTCCAGGAAGAATATCGGGACTTCAAGATCCTGGACTGATCACGCCTGATATTTATCTTTAAACCGGCTGGATAGATGCCAAATCTCCAGGCCGGATCATGCGGGGCTGGATTTCATTCCGTGGGGCCTGAGGAGGAGTGGTCGTGGATGATACGCCACCCTTGGGAAAACCGCTTGAAAATGATGGTGAACAGGCCTTCGCGCACGGCATCCGGATACTCCAGGTGGTAGCGTCCCAGCACGTAAGCGATGTCTTCCGAAAGGATCTCGGTCTCCAGGTCCTTAAAGGTCAGCACTCCTCTTTGGGTGCCCGCGTATTTCGTCTGATACCGCTTCAACAGGGTATCCCAACCCGACAGCCTTTGATTCCCGGACTGGAAGGTCATGTCAGGGGACTCCCAGTAGTAGGCCATGAATCCCTCGAAATCTCCCCGGTTCCAGGCTTCGACTTGGGCTTTGAGGAGGCTGAGGATCTCACCTGAGGAATCGGAGTCAGAAGAGGCAGAGACCATGCTCCCTTGAACCAAAATAACCAATAATACGATCAGGCCGATGTTTTTCATGGTATCCTCCTTACCTGGCCAGTTTTTTCTCAATGCCAATCTTCATCCTATTCCGAGAATCCGTCCTATCCGTGAGTAATCCTGGTTGATCTGTTATATCCGGAACCACCAGAGCAGCAGGAATCCCAAGGCCCCTGACACGATCAGGTAGTAGGTCATGGGGATGATGGTCCTGCGGATCAGGAGGCCTTCCTTTCCCAGCAGGCCCACCACGGCGGATGCAGCCACCACATTGTGCACGCAGATCATGTTTCCTGCGGCCCCACCCACAGCCTGCAGCGCCACGATCACGCCGGGAGTCAAGCCCGTCTTGAGTGCCGTTGCGAACTGAAAAAGCGAGAACATCATGTTACTGAAGGTGTTGCTGCCCGCTATGAAAGCGCCCATGGCCCCGATCACGGCTGCAAAGGCCGGCCAGGCCGCTCCCAACACCGTTGCAGCACCTCCCGCCAGGAGGATGGGCATCTGGTCCAGGCCATCGGGTGTGCCGCTGTTGATGAAGACCTTGACCATTGGAACAGCAAACCCGAGTGCCACCGCGGGCCCTGTAAGGCTGCGCAGGGTGCGGACTGCAGCCCGGGCCGCCTGACGCCCGGCCATCCGGTAAATAAGAACCGCCAGGCAGGAGGCGAGCACGAAGAAGAAGCCCGGCAGATAGAAGGGTTGGAAGGCCGTGGAGATTCCGCTCCCCAGGATCCCGGTCCATTGCCACTGAATGCCGGAGAGGCGGGCCTGCAGGGCCGGCCACAAGCGGCTGGCCAGGAGAGTCAGGGCGACCAGAAGGTAGGGGAGCCAGGCCACGGCAACGGAGGGGCCATGGCTGCGGGCTGCATCTTCCTGTGAAAGGTCTCCTGACCATTCTCCCGGCCAATCCGAGCGGGCGGGGAAGTCCCAAGCATTCTTGGGAGTAAGGAATCCCCTGCGTGCCGCCAGGATCACTACGGTCAGCCCGAACAGGGAGCCGACCAGGGAAGGGAACTCCGGCCCCCACAGCACACCAGTGAGTGTGTAGGGGATGGTGAAACAGAGCCCTGCGAAAAGAGCGAAAGGTGCTGCCATCAGGCCCTCTTTCCAGCTGCGCTTCTTCCCGAAGTACCGTGTCATCATCATGATCATGATCAGGGGGATCAGGGTGCCGGCCAGGCCGTGGATGATCGCCACCTTGGCCCCGATGGTCTTGAGATAGAGAGCATATTCCATGCCATGCTGTCCAAGATAAGCTGTCACTTCCGGCTGTCCGGCCAATCCCCCGTTTATCCCGATCAGGATGGGGGTGCCGATGGCCCCGAAGGAAACACAGGTGCTCTGGATGATCAGGGACACCATGACCGCCGCCATGGCCGGGAATCCGATGGCCACCAGCAGGGGGGCGGCTACAGCGGCCGGGGTTCCGAAGCCGGCGGCTGCCTCGATAAACGAGCCAAAGAGGAAGGCGATGATCACGGCCTGGACCCTCCGGTCCGGTGAGACCTCGAACATGCTG
>JAUWTO010000276.1 GCA_030614685.1 Candidatus Aminicenantota bacterium | reverse complement strand
GGTCGTCCAGCAGCACGAACTCGACCCGCAGCGTCTGCTCCAGCGAATCCAGCAGCTGCTCCGAATCCTTGGCATCCAGGTAGATCCCCCCGGTCGAGGCGGCAATGGCTTGCAACTGCTTCCGCGCCTCCACCTCCTTGATGTCAAATCCCACGATGTTGACCTGGAGGTCCAGACCAGCCGCCTCCAACGCCGGTGCGATCGCCTCGATGTCCCCATCGCAGCTTTCCACCCCATCGCTAATCAGCACAATAGTACCGCTCCCGATCTCATTAAAATCCTTGATCCCCTCCAGCACAGAATACACCAGGGGGGTCTTCCCCCGGGGCGTAATGGCCTCCACTGCATCCGTCAGCTGTGCCTTATTGATCAAACCGATCGGTGCCACCAGCTCCGTATCCTGACAGGCCTTGCTGTCGTTCAAACCATAGCGATGCCCATAAAGCCGCAGCCCCACGTTCATCTCATCCGGAAGCCCCCCGATTATCTGTTTCAGGACTTCCTTGGCGATAGTGATCTTGGCCTCGCCCTGGATCTGCCCCCACATGGAGTTGGACGCATCCAGGATCAGCTCCACATTCTTGGCGGCCTTCTTCTCCGCCCCCTCCTCGAACCGCACCTCCACGGCCCCCGGCTTCTGCTCTGTCTGGCTCAATTCCGCCTTCAGCCGATATTCCACGGGCGATGTCAACTGCTTGAAGATCCGGTCCGCGCTCTCCTCGATCTTTTCCGGCGAGGGCGAATAATAGAACTCCCCCTGACTCGCGTAGGCGATCTCCCTGAATATCCGCTGCCGGGAATTGGTGTAATACGATGTCTCCGACTCCCACCCCTTCTGGACAGCGATGGTGGAAAGACTGATGCCGGACTCCAGGATGCTGTTCCATAGATCCGTATAGTTCTGCATACACTTACTTCCTGAGCAGTCCAGGACATCAAAGATCGCCAGCACCGCCCGATTCCCATCCTTAAGGCTCACACTCTCCACCGCTTCGAGCAAACCCTTGAACGTGTCGGTCCCCCCTCCTCCCTGGACCTCTTTCTCCATGGCCTGCTTCAGCATGGCGGCATCATGTGTGAAATCAGACAGGTGCGTGGGGTCATCCTCATACTTCATGAGCTTAAGACTCAAGCCCTCGCCCAGATTGTCCAGATATCCCCCCAGGATCTTCTTCACGATATCCACACTGGGCCCCATGCTGCCGCTGTCGTCGAACACGATGGTCATAAACGACTCCGGGCGGTAGATCCGGAGCAGATGATCCTCGGGTCCCACATGATAGGTCGCCTTGATCATATTTCCGAGCACCGCCTCTCCTACAGGCTCGATCACGGCGCCGTCCAGTGTCGATAACACATATCCCGGGCGCAGCACGCCCAGGTTGTTGATGTAAACGGTCAGCGTGTTCCCCGGCTTGTCCTTGAGCGCCAGCTTGTAATAGTCGACTTCGTCCTGGGCGACTGCCCCTCCCAGATAGGTGCCCAGCGGGAGGGCCTGCGCCTGCCCGGGTGTGTCGTTCGGCTCCTTCTCTCGGAGCTGCACCTCACCCAGCGTCTCTTCTCCGGGCTGCCGGTCGGCCCTCTCCAAAAAATAGCCTTTGACATACATCTCGGTGATTTCAACATTTTTACTGCCGGTACCCTGTGAAATCTGCATCTTGAGATATTTTGCCCGGGTCGGCGGCACCGGGAAATCCTGGTCTCGCTCGGATCCCGGCTGGATCGTGATCGTTGTCAGCGGCGAGAATCCCGTCCTCGGCGTCTGGTCAGACACCCAGAACTTCATTTCCTTGGGCTGATTCTCTCTGCCGAACCTGAAGCCGATCCGGTGGATCTCGACAAACCGGCCCTGCGGAAAACAGAACACCGCTTCCAGGGGAAGCTTGTCCTGGGACAGGTCCGGATTGTATGTGCTGCCGAAGTGATCCTCAAGCAGGTGATGATCGAGCATGTCGACAATCTTTTCACCCACAGAAGGAATTTCTCGATAGATGACGGCCGCCCCCCTATGGTAGGCCAGGAGGTCCTGCATTTCCTTCTCGATCAGGCCGGTCTCGGATGTGGAGTTCACTTCGAAACCTTCGAAGTTTACAGCTCCGGAATCCAGGGCCGATGTCCCGATCCCGACCCGACCCGAGATGGGTCTGCCGTCATCCAGATCGAATATCACCTGCCCATCGAACACGAACTGAATCCGGCTGCCTCGGACACCCACCTGCATGGGCAGCCACTCGCTGCGTGGATAATCAACCTTGGCCCGCGCCAGGACCTCGAAACCCAAAGGAGTCCGCATCCCCAATTCGAATTGGTTTTTCTGAAAATTGTAGCCTGCGATATAATAATCATCCGTGCCCTGAAATCCGAACACGAGACCGGACAGGTTGCCGTCGCTCTGCACCGCAAACAGACGGGCCTGAACAGAATAGTCGGCCCAGTTCTGCTCACCCGCCAGCAGAAAGGTCGCCGGATGGTCCAGGTAATTGTAGATATTCGAGTACTCGGAGAGAACGATCTTCCACTGACTCTCCTTTTTATTGGCACCGGGATCATTCCAGACCTGCCATTTATCGACCGTGCCGCTGGAAAAATCATCCTCGAACAGGACCTCTCCTGTCCCCGCGGCCGGATCTCCCCTGGCAGCACCCGAGGTCGGCCCTGCCCCCTCACGGTACCCCTTAACCAGCACCTCATTCAACTGCAGATACGCTTCCTTGTCCGCCGAGAGAAACCGGACCTTAAGATATCTGGCCTTGACCTTGCCGAGCTCGAATTCCTGATAGCTGTTTCCCTCCGGTTTGCACTGGAAGGTACCAGCGGACTGAAAGGCGCCATCCTGGTTTTCCTGGGCCACCTGGAATTCCACATCCTTGGGGAAATACGAGCCGGACAATTCGATTCCGATGCTGTGGATCTCGACAGACTTCCCCTGCGGGAAGGCATACACAACCTCGAAGGGGAGGGGGACCCTTCCGAGCGTCAGGGACATGTAGACACCATGATCGAATTCTTTTGTGTCCATCTTGAAGCCATGATCGATCAGGCATTTGGCAGCGCTCTTCTCAGCCTCGGAAACAACCTCGGCACCCCGCTGTAAAGAAAGCAGGTCCTGGAGTTCCCGGGGAGGCAGAGCAGTAGGATCCACAGACCTCACAACCACGGGCCCGAACATGACCTTGGAGCCCTGTTGGCTGGAGGCCCCCAGCCCGAACTGTCCGCTGGGATAGCGGCCGTCATCCAGATCGAAGACCACGTGCCCATCCGCCGTGAGGCGCAGGCGGTCCCCGGCATAGTCCAGGCGCAGCGCGACCTCGGTATTGGAGATCAGATCAACATCGAAAAAGGCCAGCAGCTCGAATCCCTCG
>JAUWTO010000286.1 GCA_030614685.1 Candidatus Aminicenantota bacterium | reverse complement strand
GGAATACTCGTTCGTGACCAAAGCCGGAGAGCGCCTGGAAGGACTGGTCTCAACCAGGCTGTTTTCCTTTGAAAACGAAACCGCCATACTGGGGATCGTCACCGACATCACCCAGCGGAAAAAAGCGGAAGAGGCCCTCAAGAAGGCCCACGACGAGCTGGAACTTCGGGTTCAGGAGCGCACAGCGGAATTGACCCTCGCCAACCAACGCAAGCAGCTCGAGATCGATGAGCGCATCAGGGCCGAAACCGCTCTCAAGGCCAGTGAGGAGATGCTCCGCTCCATCCTGGATTCCTCCCCGGATTCCATCACTGTGATCGACCGCAGCGGGAATTTTGTCGAATGCAATCAGACCGCACTCCGGCAGTTCCGGTTCAGGTCGAAACAGGAGATGTTCCAGAGGAACTCCTTCGATCTTGTCTCCGAAAAAGACCAGGCCAGGGCCATGCGCAACATCGAGGAGGTCATCCGCAAGGGCACCATGCAGAACATCGAGTACGAGGTCCTGCGCCGGGACGGCAGCGTGTTCGACGCCGAAACATCGGCCGGCGTCATCAAGGGCGCGAAAGGGGAGTTCAGCGGTTTCGTGGTGGTAACCAAGGACATCAGCGAACGAAAGGCCTCGGAACAGGCTCTGCTCAGGTCGCAGGCCGAGCTGCGCGATCAGAAAAAGGCCCTGGAACAGAAAAATATCGCCCTGGGGGAGATCATCGCGCAGGTCGAGGTCGAAAAGCAGAAGATGAATGAAAACATCACGCTCAATGTCCGGCGCGTGCTCTTCCCCATCCTGGATAAATTGGATCAGGCCTCCGATCCAAAGCCCTTGCTGGATGTGTTCAGGCACCACCTGGATGGCCTGACCTCGACCTACGGATCCAGGATCACGGAGAAGACCGCCCACCTGACTCCCAGAGAGGTCGAGATCTGCAACATGATCAAGGGAGGCTTGCCCTCAAAAGACATCGCGGAACTCCTGAAGATCTCCCGGGCGACCGTGGAGCGGCACCGCAAGAATATAAGGGGAAAATTGAAATTGACCAACCAGGACGTCAACCTGGCCGTCTTCCTGCGCAGCCTCCAATAATGGGTATAAAATATACCTATTATATACCCATTTGCCCTTTTTGTGATTCACGCGCTCAGGTTCCTGAAAAGCTCCCATTTCCGGGCTCTCCCCAGGGGAAACATGGGGTTATCTCTTTAGAATGATGTTAGTTAGGAGGGGGGGAAGGTGCCGGCTGATGTCAGCAAAAGGGGGGTTGATGATGGGAACCAAAAAGGTGGGGGCTCTACCCAGCCGGCCAAGCAAAGCCATTACTATAATAGCGCTCATAGCCGCCGTATGTCAAGCATGTTTTCAAAAATATTTTATTTTTTTTTTGTTCCGGGCTCTAAGTGCATGGCCCGGCCTTGACTCCAGCCCGGATGCCGACTAATATGACCCTTGAGCGGACCCGAATGTTTAATCTGAAAAACCGAATTTTGAAACTCACCGACAACGACATCCCCTATCTGGAGAGCTCCGCCTCCGATACCCTCGAACGCCTCCAAATCGCGACCTGTGTCGTGCTCCTGGAAGTGGCCAGATCCGACGATGCGTTCTGTTCGCTGGAAAAGGCCACGCTGTCCGCAGTGCTCCAGAAGGAGTTCCGGATACCAGAGGGGGCCGTCGAGGCCCTCCTGGAAGTGGCCCATTCCAGGCGCGAGGAGAGCGTCGACCTCTACGAGTTCACCGGCCTCATCAACGAAAACTATTCTCTGCCCGAAAAGATCCGTATCGTCGAGCTCGCCTGGAGGATCATCTACGCGGACAAGGAGCTCAACCGCTACGAGGATCACTTCGTCCATAAACTGGCCCGGCTTCTCCGCCTTCGTCACGAGGACCTGATCGATGCCAAGCTGAAAGTCCTGGAGGAGGTCCGCGGGCAGGCTTGAGAGGGAGGAATACGTGCCCTACCTGGTGCTGATCCTGGAAGATTCCCAGGCGAAAAGCTACGAGATCACGAAACCGGTCTTGACCATCGGGAGGAGCCCTGCCAGCGACGTGGTCGTCCCCGACCGCTTCGTCTCCCGCGAACATGCCCGCCTCACGGCCCTCGAAGACGGGGGGTATGAGATCCAGGATCTGGGAGGCCAGCAGCCCCTCAAGGTCAACGGCAGGATCATATCCCGGCAGCGCCTTGAGGACGGCGACCGCATCGTCCTGGGTCGTTCCATCATGGTCTTCAAGCTGGAGGAACCCGACACCTCCTCCTTTGTCCATTCCCTGGCCGATGCAGGCCTAGCGGGCGAAGAGGTGGAGGTAGCTGCCCTGGACGCCAAAAAGACAGCACTCTTCCGCTTGGAAGATCTGGAAGAGAAGGAACTGTCCGTCCTGCAGAAGGACCACCAGCGGCTCATGCTGCTCTACGAGTTCGGCCAGACCATGAGCTCCTGCCTGGAGAATCCGAGCCTGCTTCTGGAAGAGTTCATGAACGCCGCCTTCCAGATTCTCGAAGCCGAGAGAGGCTTTGTCGCCCTGGCCGACGAGAAATCCGGCGACCTCACCTATGAACTGGTCCGGGACAGCACCAGCACACACCCGCCTCAGGAGCTCGGGATCAGCAAGACCATCGTCCACAAGGTCTTCAAGGAAGGGGTGTCGCTCCTGACATACAACGCGCTCGAGGACGTCGACCTCGAAGAGGCCCAGAGTGTCAAACAGTACAACATCCGCTCCGCAGTGTGCGCACCCCTCCTTTTCCGGGACCGGGTGCTGGGAGTGGTCTACTTGGACAACCGGGCCGCGGAAGGGATCTTCTGCAAGGACGATCTCAGGTTCCTGATGGCCATGTGTCATCAGGCCGGGATTGCCCTGGGCAACGCGTCCCTGCACCGCCAGGTGATCCAGGAGAACGTCCGCCTCAAAAAGGCCATAAAGCCCCAATTCCAGATCATCGGCGACTCCGAGGGCATGGAGGCGGTCTTTTCGACCATGCGCAAGGTGGCCCCCACGGAGGTCACGGTCCTGATCGGCGGAGAGACCGGGACCGGGAAGGAGCTGGTAGCGCGGGCCATCCACGCCCTCTCTCCCCGGGCGGATTCCCCCTTCCTGGCCGTCAACTGCGCGGCCATCCCCAAGGATCTGATCGAGAGCGAGCTTTTCGGCCACGAGAAGGGCGCCTTCACCGGGGCGGTCAAGACCCGGCAGGGGAAATTCGAGGCCGCCCACTCCGGCACGATCCTGCTGGACGAGAT
>JAUWTO010000331.1 GCA_030614685.1 Candidatus Aminicenantota bacterium | reverse complement strand
TGTAGGGGAACTCCTTTTTTTTCTCATCAGGGACAGCATCGATGAACTCGCTGTACCCACGGTAGCCGTTCTCCTTCACCCTGGCTGTGGGCCGGGGGACGATCTTGGCGGCCTTCTGTTCCAGCTCCGACCACTCGATCTTGACTGGAGCGGCCCTCCAAAATGCCGCCCTCTGCCGCATGTGGGCGTCAATGGCGGCAATATGGGCAGCACTCAGGGACTCCACGCTCTTTTTGAGAGCCGCCACATGCTCGGCCACCCGACTTGTGTCAGCGGCCAGTTCGATCACCGTGTCCAGGGTGGCAGCCTCATTCAGGGACGCCACCTCGATGTACATGCGGGCCGTCTTATAGGCCTCCGCCAAATCATCAGCAGCCGCCTGATTCAGGGCCTCCAGCCCTCGGACCAGCTGATGGCCCAGACGCCGAGCACCGTTGCTGGCGGTCTCGCTGGCGATCTTAATGGCCATTTCATCATTGGCATTGGCCACGGTGTAGGCGGCCGCCGCTCCGATCACGGCCACCCGCTTCATCTGCGTGGGATCGGACTTATCCACCCGGTCGCCGGACGTGTGATACCACTGGTCCGGCCAGACGATCATCATGATCCCGGGAACCTGGACGCCCCAATCATTGAACACCTCATGGTCCGAGGCACCGTAATGAGTTTCGATGCTGTAGTAGAACGGCTCGTCCGCTCCCGAGGGCGCTACGATGCGGCGCATCACCCCGCTACGGTTCTGGATCCGCTCTCGACTGCCCTCTCCCACGTAGCGGTAGAAGTTCTCCATAACGTCATTGATGTAGTGTGGATTTCCGTAGGATGTGCGCATCAGGCATAAGAACGCCTTGTTCAGACTCAGCCATTCTCCGACCATGTCCATGTTGATGTTGCAGAGGGTTTTTTCCATAAGGTCTTTGTTGGCCTTGACCCACGGTCCGGTCCCGGAAAATTCGGGTCCCCACAGGAAGCGGATGGTCCGTTTGGGTCTGGGCAGGCGCCCTTCCTCGATCAGCGTATGCAGGACGCGGGCTACTTCCAGGATGCCGGCACTGCCGGATTTGTTGTCGTTGGCGCCCTGCTTGACATACCCCTCGAACAGATGTGCCGACAGGATGACCTCCCCGGCCGTCGGATCAGTACCCGGGATGTGGCACACCACATTCTGGAGGTCGTACGGTTCCTGCGTGGATTCGACCTGGGCATGGACCAGGATATTTTCGTTGCGCAGCAGGCGCTGCTTGAGGATGGCCCCTTCCCTTGCCGGCAGATAGAAGGCGAATTTGGAAGGGGTGTCCTGCCCGCCGCGGCTGGAGATCCCCCGCCAGGGAATCTGGAGGGGATCAAAATGCTCACGCGAGGTGCTGATGCCGATGACTCCCTCGGCTCCCATCTTTAAGCAGGCCAGGGAATGCACGTTGCTCGCGCTGCCTTCGGTGACCACTATCTTGCCGGCCAGCTCCATGTCCTTCATCTCTCTGGCCGTGCCACGGCCCACCCACACCAGTTCAGCCTTAACATCGGCCGTACTGCTGCCGCTGGCCAGCATGGCGGTCATGTCCTGGTAGGAAGCCAATTTCTGGCGCCGGGGCTTGATCTCCCAGAGCTCGCCCTTGATCCCATCCCATACAGTCCTGCCTGGGAACCGGGCGAAATCCGTCCCCGGCAGCCCGTAGAGTTTGAGCTGGTCGTAGATGTACTGGGACTCATAGAAGGTCCCGGCATACTCTTCCGCCTGGCGGTCCTTGTTGTACCCACCTGTCTCCATGATGGTGTTGAAAGCGGTCTCTCCGGATGCCTCACCGACGATCTCGTCCATCTGGGCCTGGGGAAGCAGGGTCCAGATCATCCAGGGCGTGTGCTGTGCCAGTAAAACTGTGCCGGCAATGAGCAGACCCAATCCGATCGCGCTCAAACTCAGGGTTTTCTTCATGACGTCCTCCGACTCTTTATGGGGAGCAGTGCTCCGTGCGAATAATGCTCATTTGGTAATACCACACCCGATTCTCCAGGTCAAAGAAAATCCAGTACGGCTCCGGGAATTTCTGTGATAAGGTAAGGAGACACCAATCAGGATCAACACATGCCGGATCCTCACCTGGCTGGTCCAGGTCTTCCGGCCGCTCTGATCCAGGACCGTGCCCAGCGCTCCGCGCCCTTCTCAGGGAAATTTCTCTGGGAGGCCGGATGCCGGAACGCTCGGAAAAGAGCCGGAGAAATAGGCTATTTCCTGGTCACCAGAAAACCGATGAGGAATCCCACCAGCAGGAGACCGCAGATCATGATGATCTGGTTCATGCTGATGCTCCAGAAAAACAGCTTGATGGTCACCATGGCTGAATTCTGGATGACAAAGATGACCGCCAGCAGCACCAAGATAAGGATGATGATGAACTTGGGTTTCATATTCCCTCCTTCTTTCTATGCTTAATCCCGGGGAAGATCTGTCCACCAGCCAGCTATTTCATCAGGATCCGGATCCGGCGCACGCTCTTGGCGTTGGCGTCCAGGACCAGAAACTTTAAGCCGGCCTCAACCAAACTC
>JAUWTO010000334.1 GCA_030614685.1 Candidatus Aminicenantota bacterium | reverse complement strand
GACCCTGAACTCCAGCGGCCCCTGGCTGAACAAGGGCCAGCTCAGGGCGCGAGACATCACGGCGCACAACTTCTTCACATGGGACGATTCCGGCGACCTGCATTTCGAGCTGCGCTTCGAGGGCATATTCGAGGACACGGGCATCTATTTCAAGGTCCTGGCCTGGTATGACGGCCAGCCCGAGATGAAGGGCTGGGGAAATACGAGCTACGAGTTCCAGCGCGGGAGCGACTTCCACGCCAAGATCATCATCTCCGCCACGGAGATCACGGAAGAATTGACGCGGGACTGTGACGGCAACTGAACCGCTTGATCCGGCTCAGCTTGCGTCAGCCTGAAGATATCAGCAGGTAGAGACAGCCCCTGGGCCTCAGGGGCTGTTTTATTTTTGGACCGATCAGCCCTGAAAGGCCCTCTTGCCCTTGAAGGTGCGGGTGATCTTGACCACGATGCCCGCCTTGCTGGGATCCGGGCAGCGGATGTACTCAGTGGTCACGCCCTCCAGGTCGATGACCTTCTCGTAGGGCGTGTCTGCGTATTTCCAGGGATAGATGGCGCCTGCGGCCAGTGAGGTACACACGGGATCCAGCGCGCTCGCCAGCCAGTGGCAGATCTTGCCCATATCCCTCGGCCAGAGGAATTTCTCGCCCTTATCGTGACAGCGGGTCTCGGGCCCGACCTCATAGACTTCGATCTCCAGTCCGAATCTCCTGATGACCATGGCCTCCTTTGACTCCTCGGTCGCCTGGGTGATGGGCGCCGCCGCCAGGCCGGCGGCGCCGCAGCCGGCTTTCTCCAGGAATTCTCTGCGTTTCATAGGGGTCCTCCTCGGATATATCTGAATCCATATACGTCCCTCAGCCGCCAGGGTTCATTTGCCACCGGGTCCTGCGTAAGTTTTTTATCCGGACGCGCCCGTTCGACTCCGACCGTTTCTCCGCTGCAATTTCCTCCCGGGTAACCTTTCAGGTGTCTTTCAGGTTATAATTGGAGACTGAGAACGAGAGAAATTCGAGCGAGGAGCGATTCATGAAACATGCGTGCATGGGATTTCTGGTATTTCTGCTGCTGGTCTCTGTTTCGTGTACACCCAAAGCAGCCGGACCGGACGTGGAGACGATCGGGGACCTGGTCTTTGTGCACAATCCGGCCCTGCCGCTCCACCCGGATCGAAGCGTCGAGTTTGTGGAGGAGCTGGGCTTCGGCGGCGATGAAACCGATGAAGAGGCTATGCTCTATCAACCCCGCGACATCCTGGTCGATGCCCGGGGTTTTATCCATGTCAGCGACTATCGGGATGCCGTGATCAAGGTCTATGATCAGGATGGCAGATATGTCCGGACCATCGGTAGGAAAGGGGAGGGCCCGGGTGAGTTCCAGAGCCTGTCGGACATGAAATTCCTCGACGATGGCCGCCTGCTCGTGCTCGATTACAGGGCGAGGCGTTCGAGCCTCTTCGACCAGGCCGGCCAATTCATAGAGAGCCATCCTTGGCGTAATCCGCATTTCCAGATACTGTTTGTCGATGACGCCGGTTATCTCTGCGATGAGAACGTGTACGGAGAGGATTCCAAAGTCCTGGTGAACAAGTTCGATTTCCAGGGAAACGAGCTGGAGAACTGGGGAGAATTCACACCCGTGGGATTTCAAGTTAAGCGGATCGGTGATTCCATGCTATCGATCAGCACCCCCCACACGCCGCGTTCGATCTTTGCCGGCGACCCGGCCCGGAAGCGGCTGTATCACTGCCTCAACGACACCTATCTCATCGAGGTGTACGAGCCGCCGGGAAAGCTGGTCCGCAAGATCGATCGCCCCTACCAGCCGGTACCCTTCACGCAGGAGGATGCCGAGGAGTACTACGCCGGTATGGACAGGAGAGGGAACAAACAGTTTTCCGATCTGGCGAGAGAGGTGGAACTCCCCAAAGTCAAGACCGTCGCCGAGAGCATGCTGGTCGATAATCGGGGCAACCTGTGGGTGGCGACCAACGAGCTGGGCGAGAGCGGGGAGGGGCCCCGTCGTGCCTGGGACATCTTCAATCCTGACGGGCACTACACCTGCCGCCTCTGGCTCGCCATCCGCCCCGGGATCTTCGTCCATGGGAAGATGTACCGCCTGCACACCGATGAGGAAACGGGCTTCGTCACAGTCAAACGCTACCGCGTCACCTGGTCGGATTAGTACTATTGGGGTCTACTATTGAGCACTATTGGGGTCAGACCATGAAATGTATTGCTATGGTTGTGGTTAGGAGGTAAAACTGCCGTTTAAATTGCCTTAGCCATAGGAAAACAGGGGCAATACCGAATGCCTAAGCTTTCTGGTGCCGCACGCGGCGCCATCCATGGAAAGCATCCTTCGTCTTTGTTTCTTATAACTTCATCGCGTCTTATGAGTGGATCCCCCGCCTCAACCCGGCCCGTTTTTGATCCGCACCTATTCATAACGCAGCGAGTCCACCGGATTGGAGCGGGCCGCCCTGAGTGATTGAAATCCCACTGTAAACTGTGCGATCAGGAGCGAT
>JAUWTO010000240.1 GCA_030614685.1 Candidatus Aminicenantota bacterium | reverse complement strand
TGACGGCATCGACCATCTTCCGCTCGGCAAACAGGGGGATGATATCCCACTGCGTCTTGCCCGACGCCCGCATGAAGATCTCGAGCAGGATGGTGTCAGCTTCCTCACCTTCGATCTGTTTCAGGACATTCACGATCGGGGGGATGGTTTCGATGGGTCCCTTGCGGCCGATCTCGCGCAGCACCTGCAGCAGATCCGGGTGGTCGACGAAGACGTCACACACTCTGAGAGACCGAGTGAGCGGGACCATATTCATCCCCACATGCAGCCTATTCAAGAACGAGCTTTCCGCCTCTGCCCCGGCCTTCTTTATGACCCCGGCGGCCAGCTTGCGGAACCTGAGCGGGATATCGGACGTGATGACACTGAAGCCGGTTTCCGCCACCTTTGCGGGATCCTGCTGGGCCAGCCAGGCCGCGGCCTTGGCCTGTACCTTGATGTTTTCCAAGGTGAGGTCTTCGAAAGCGAGGGATAGGTCATTGTCGATGCCCTGCACCAGGTCCAGATCGGGTTCCACACTGGCGTATCTTTCCTCGGGCGGAAGGGACCCCTGGGCCCGCGGAGGAGGTTCTTGTGGCATTGGAGGAGGCGACGGGGTTACTCCGATGGCGTCGGCCAGGCTGCTGGTGTCGGTCTGATTCAGCATTTCCACCAGCCTCTGGAGCTGCTGTTCATTGATACCGCTCGATTTCAGCCCTACCAGCAGCTCCTGTTTTTCCGCGGTGAACTCATCCAGCAGCATCCGCAGCTCCTCGATGTGTTCCGGGGAGAGGGGAGGTCCGGCCGGGGCGGCAGGAGCTGGTGAGGCTTCTCCCACATCTGTACCGGCATGGAGATGGATGTTCGGGTTGCCGAGGATGACCCTTCGTTCACTGACGGCCACAAAGACTTTCCGGTCAGGGAAGATGTGCGTTATGTTGAGTTTGTCGAGCAGATCGTCCCATTGGCCGATGACATCCTCGGGGTGCCGCTTGAATATCTCCAGGAATGCGACGACCTCGTCCTGGGTGATCCCTCGCAGGAACAGGATCCCCTGCAGGCCGTAGCTGTTCAGGATTATGTAGAAGTCCTGGGTCAGCCTCACGTCCTCGAGATAGGGGGGGAGCGGCTCCCCGTTGAACAGGATAGTCTCCTGTGTCAGGGACATGGCCAGGGCTTCCGTCTTCTCGGCCAGGCAGGGCACCAGGTGGTTCATGAACTGATCCAGGGAGTTTTTGACGTTCTCGTTCTCCCTGGGGTAGAGACGCAGGTTCTGCATGCAGGACCGGAACGATCGAGCGATCATGAGGGCGGTCGAAAGATCCTCGGTCTCGAGCGGGGACTCTTTCGCCAGGGCGACAGAGTGGATCCGTCTCTGGAGCATCTTGCGTGTCCCCTTCGAGATATGCACGGACTCCATCTGGTGCTTCAGGGCCGAAAACATCTCCGCCGCGCTCTCCAGCTTGCCGGCGTTGTGGAAATGGTATGCCAGCCTTCCCACGATTCGCTCGGGAGCATGTGTGCCGTACTCCTGCTCCAGTTCCGCTGCACGCATGTGATACTGCCGGCGTTCCTCCTCGTCGATGAGCGAATAGAGGACGGCACGGCTTATCCGGTGGGTGAACACATATTCGTCGGGATTCGGCCCCTCCTCGATAATCAAGGCCCTCTGGGCATTGCTGATCGCATTCAAGATCTGATGCACCCTGAGCTTCGACATCCGGGCGAGCTGCTGGGCATTGATCTTCTCCCCCAGGACGGCGGCCATTTTGAGGATGTTCAAGGATTCCACGCTCATGTTTGTCAGGCGTTCCTTGAACATGTCATTCAGTCCGGAAGGGATGTCCCTGGGCTTAACATCGGAAAGGTCCCATTCGTCGTCCTTGGCATGGATCCGCCCTCTAAGGAGGAGGGTCGACAGGGCCTCTACGATGAACAGCGGGCTGCCTGAAGATTTGGCCAGCAGGGCCTTGGCGGATGATTCAGGCAGGGTTTTTCCCTCGAACAGTTTGGCCGTTAGCTGGTGGATGTGCTCAGACTGGAGTGGTTTGAGCTCCAGTTTCTGGACCTTGTTGCCCGTCGTCAATTCAGGCATGGCTTCCATGAGAGAGAGCAGCTTTTCCTCGCTCATGGTCAGGTCCTGGCTGCGGATCGAAGACAGAAAATGCAGCTTGCCGCCTTCGCTTGCTCCGAACTGGGAGCTGAAGAACTGGAGGGATGGCGCATCGATCTTGTCGATGTCATCGAGCAGCACGGCCCCGTCTCCTGTTTCGCGCAGGATGAAGAAGGTCTGGGTCAAGGCTTCGAAAAGGATCATACTGTCCGATTCCGGGTATGTTTCTGAGGACTGGACTTCTTTGAACTGCCAGGCCGGCAGATGGGGCTTGAGGTTTTGTTTGTATTGGTCGTCCAGCTTGGAAAAGACGAGGTCGGAGAGTGAACGCTGCTGATCGAACAAGGTCTCCAAGGCGGAGAACACCGCGCCGTAGAGCTCGCTCTGCCAGAACGGGTACCCCTTGGAGTGGAGAGTGAACGCCAGTTTTTTGTGCGCAGTCTCACGGGCAAACTTCATGAGGCGCGTCTTACCCGTGCCTTCGCCGCCGATGAGCACGGGAAACACGAAAGAATTCCCCTCCTGGGAGAGATGGTCTTCCAGGAATTCGATCAGGCTGTCGCGGCCGACGATGTAGGGGGCATCCAGGATGGAGTTGAGCTTTGACGGGGTGAGGAGCCTGCCCGAATCTGGGGTGATGACGATCCTGCTTTTCCCCTGCTCCTTGGCCACGTAGAGGGCCTCGTCGGCCTTCTCGAACAGGGTCTTCAGGTTGTCCCCGTCGTGGGGGTACACGGCGATCCCGATGCTGCATCTGAGGACGAGTTCCTGGTTGTCGACCTTGAGGGGGGTCTCATCCATGCTCTGCTGGATCTCTTCCCCGATCTTGCCTGCCCGCTGCTTGTCCACTTCGGGAATGACAAGGACGAATTCATCTCCCGCATAACGAATGGCTTTGCCGTCATCTGTCATCTTCTGGGAGAAGATCTCCGTGAAATGCGTGAGCGCCTGGTCCCCGACGGGATGCCCGTAGCGGTCGTTTATTTTCTTGAAATCATCAATGTCGATCATGAGGAGGGCGACGTCTATGCCCTTTTCGCCGGCCTCACGCAGGAAGAGGGGGATCTGTTCCCGGAAATAGCGCAGGTTGTGGATGCGGGTCAGCTCGTCGGCGTAAACCAGGGCCTGCAGGTCCTGCTCGCTCAGGTCTTGTTTCATCTGTTTTCAAACCTCGCACACCTTCCCCGATTCCCATACACTTCCAACTCTATGATTTAGTCGTATATGCTACCCGGATATTTATCATGTTTTGGTATTTTTGTACAGGGGTAGACCAGGCTCGGCCCGATCACTCACAGCTCAGGCTGTCTGCAGGTATTCGATCTCGAATTCCCTGGAAACACCGAACATGTCTTCGTAGATCGACAAACGGCTGAGGATCCAGCGGAAGAACTTGGGCAGAGGGCCGGTTGAGACTTTCACTTCTTTTTCCCGAGGGCAAAATCCGGGACCTCGCTCCAGGCCAGCTTGTTTATCCTCCGGGCCTCCTGCAGGGCTTCCTGCCCTCCGGGCGTCAGCGAGTAGAGGATCTTGCGCCGCCCTCCTTTTTTCAAGAGGGGTTCGCTCTCCTGCTGGGCGACAAATCCTTTCCGGACCAGGAGGTAAAGGGTGTTGTAGAGGGAGCCGTAATTCAGGGTTCTGCCGGTGATCCGGCGGAAGTTTTCCCTGATCGTTACTCCGTATGCGGCGTCCTTGAGCTTCCAGATGGAAAGCAGGATCAGCTCCTCATTCCGGGTCAGTTCCTGCATGGCAGCTCCTCTCGGTA
>JAUWTO010000379.1 GCA_030614685.1 Candidatus Aminicenantota bacterium | reverse complement strand
GGGGCTGCAGGTCGGGTCCTTCAACATCGCTGTACACCAGAAAGGCCTGCAGGTCGGCGTGGGCAATGACAGTGAAAACAACCATGGTGTCCAGTTCGGACTTGTGAACTACTGCAAAGAGGACAACAACGGCGTTCCCATCGGAGCCGTGAATATTGCACGCAACGGACGCATCAAGGGCATCGCCTGGGGAGGAAACGGAGTGGCCGTTACAGGAGGGGTCAAGTTCGAGGTCGGCCGCTATTACTCCATCGTGTCCCTGGGCTTGTACAACGTCGAGGACAAGATCAGCGAATCCCTGTCCTATGGGATGCACTACGGGCTTATGTTTCCCGCGGGCAAGCTGAGCCTCAATCCGGACGTAGGCTACCGCTACCGGGACAACACACCACTTTTCAGCAACCCAAAAGACCGGCCCGACCAGCACATCCTGGAGTTCCGTCTGTCGCTGAGGGCCCCGCTCTCGGAGCGGATGGCGCTGTTCGTGGGCTCGGGTCTCGGCCACAGCTTCGACGCCGGCGCCAACATCGACACGGGCAACACCTATCCGCTGCTCTTCGCCGGCCTCGAGTTCTTTTAGCCTGCACATTCGGGGACAGACCATGAAATATGTTGATATATAACAAGATACCCAGCAAATCTTCGGAAAAAGCAAGCTTAGAAGCTGGAATATGCCACTAGATCAACTCTCTAAGGAAAAATCCAAGACAAATTCGCTGAGCAGGAGCGGATCTTTTCAAGCAGCATTACGTATAGGAAGGTAAAGGAGGCCGACATGACAAACGGCAGAAGATATTTATTGAAAACGGTGGTGGCAGGACTGATGTGCGTAGGGATGGTTCTGAGCACTACAGCTTTCGATCTGAATACGCCGCAGGGAAAAAAGGTCGATCCCAAGGTGCTGGAGCAGATCGCCGGCGACTACGAGTTCGAATACCAGGGGCAGTTCATGGTGTTCGTGTTCACGGTGGAAGAAGGGAACCTGATGGGGGCCCCAGAAAACGAAACCCCGGATACCTTGGAGCCCATGGCAGACAAGGAAACGACATTTTTGGGATACTCACCCGAAGGGGCCGAATATCAGTTCGCATTCAAGAAAGACGCGGACGGGAAGTACACCATCTGTGTGGTCAACATCCCGGCCATGGGGATCGAAGTAGAGGGCTTTCGGGTCAAATAGCTTATTTCTCCGAATAATCGTAAAAATATTCTTGACAGGTCAAACTATTTATCCTATTTTTCGTACATATGAGTGACGGGAGGCCCTATGAAAGATCTCACACTGACCGAAGAGATGTTTTTGCTGGCGGTATGGAAGCTCAAGGATGACGCCTACGGCGTGACCATCCGCCAGCATGTTTCCGAAGAGACCGGCCGGACCTATCCCTACGGCACCCTGTACAGCGCCCTGGATAAGCTGGCCCGGAAAGGCTTTCTGATAAGATCTACCGGGGATCCCAGCCCGGAACGCGGGGGCCGCAGGAAATACTTTTATCACATCACGGGTCAGGGCATCGAAGCGCTGAGGGCCGCTATGGAGCTGAAGCGGCTGCTGTGGGATCCGGACACCGAGATGGCATTGAGCAAGAGCTGAGAGCACATGACGAAACAGGGTAAGAAACCGCCGCGATCTGCCGAGAGGCTCCTCGCCTGCCTGGTCGACCGGAGGGCCAACCTCGCTATCCTCGGCGATCTGGAGGAGGAATTCTCTGCCACGGCCGAATCCCGGGGGGATACCCATGCCCTCCTCTGGTACTGGAAGCTCATCCTCATCTCCCTCCCCTCCTTTGTTCGAAATCGAATGTACTGGAGTGTGACCATGTTCAGGAATTATTTCAAGATCGCTTT
>JAUWTO010000149.1 GCA_030614685.1 Candidatus Aminicenantota bacterium | reverse complement strand
TCACGCTCGGTATGCCAGATCTCACCATAGCTGAAATTGTCTCCCCTCGGATACCCGCCCTCTATGCCCATGGTGGGGATACCCTTGACGGCATAAGGGCCGCTATCTGTGCCCCCGGCTCTTTCTGGAAGCGGCCTGGGCTCTCGATCAAGTATTTCAAATGGGAATTCAGGATTTATGCTGTTTATGGAGGCACAGATTTTTTCCATATCCTCTCTCATGGCTTTGGTCACGCGAATTCCAGTCGGGCAGGAAGGACCACCATCCCGATTGAACATGTTCGAGATCTTATCCAGCTTGTCTTCGTTCCGCTTCACCCAGCTTTTTGAGCCGAAGAGACCAAATTCTTCTCCCGCAAAAAGAAAAAACAGCATCGTGCGCCTGGGCTTGCCGCCGGCTTCCATGATCAAGCCAGCCGCCTCCATCGCGTTCGTCACACCCACACCGCAGTCGACTCCGCCGGTCGCGACGTCATACGCATCCAGGTGTCCGGATACGATGACATATTCATCAGGGAATTCGGTTCCTCGGATGATCCCGATCACATTGTGATATTTCACAGGACCCATTCTAAAGTGGTTGCGAATATCAAATTCCAGCAGAAAATACCTGCGCTCCTCGACTTTCTTCTTGACTATTTCATACTGGCTCGCCTCCAGTTTTATATCTGGAACTGTGGGCAGAGTTTCCCAGGTCATATTGAGGATGGCATCCGTACTGCGAGTGGCCCGCAAGGGGACTGGGGCCGACTGGATGATCCCGAGAATTTCTGCTTCCTTCATCTGCTTATAGAAGAGAGCCGGCTCCTCTTTTAGAGGGAGAAGCTCCTTTTGTGCCTCCGGCTTATCCCGATTCGCCCGGTTTTCCTGGCGTATCACGGCATTTTTTTTCTCGATCTCTAAATTTTCTTCAATGATCTTGGCTCTTTTCTCATCTGCCTCTGGCAACGTGTCTATGGGCTTGCCATTTGCAGCGGAACCTGAGATTAAGATCCATGCGCCCTTCATGGCACCTTTCATATTATTGAACTCCCGCTGTGTCCGGGGTTCCATGAGAACGGGGCCGCGCTGCACACCTTTGGTCCCAGCGGTGTATGAGGGGGTCACAAAATGTAATGTCATGCCGTCTTCTGCCAACATACTTCCGAACCAAGGCCCGCGATTGAAGCCGACGGGGAGTTCCCCGGTTTCGTCCATATCCACTTCCAGGCCCCATTTTTGAAATTCGCTTGCAGTCCATTTTTCCGCATCTTCGTAGGCGCCGGAACCTATCAAGCGACCGCCTATCCGGTTGCTCAATATATCGAGATGGCCCATCACGTGATTATCCGTTGTGCCTATTTCAATGATCTTCTTGACGACAGGATCTGTTTGCGCAAATGCTGAAGAGATCAACAGTCCGAAAACGATCATTATTACGATAAAATGACGTCTCATTGCGCAACCTCCATATTGATTAGATGAAAGGCCTATATGTATTCCAATTGATGGACCGAGTCAAGCCTGATGCTGCTCAAATTTGGCTTCAGGGGATGCAGCACTATTTGGATCATACTCAGACGGCGTTAAGGATTTTCCTTAGGTGGGCAATAAAGGGCCCGAAAGTAATGCTCTAAGACAGTAATATCGAGCCTTAAATAGTCTAAATGCAGTGTTATCAATAAATTACCATGGTCCGTCCCTAATTAATACTAATTAATACCGGTAGTGGTCCGGCTTGTAAGGGCCTTCCACCGGAACCCCCAGGTAGTCAACCTGTTCCTGGGTCATCCGAGTGAGACGGGCGTTCAGCTTGCCGAGATGGAGCCGGGCGACCTCTTCATCCAGGATCTTGGGTAGAGTGTAGACCTGCAGCTCGTGTTCCTTGGTGGCCAGCTCGATCTGGGCCAGGCACTGGTTGGTGAAGCTGTTGCTCATCACAAAGCTGGGATGCCCGGTGGCACATCCCAGGTTAACCAGGCGGCCTTCGGCCAGTACGAGGATGGAGCGGCCGGACTCCAGGGTCCATTTATCCACTTGAGGTTTGATGGTGGTCTTGACACACTTGGGATTGTTTTCCAGGTAGACCATCTCGATCTCATTGTCGAAGTGTCCGATATTGCAGAGTATGGCCCCGTCTTTCATGCGCTCCATGTGTGCGCCGGTGATGACGTAGTAGTTGCCGGTGGCTGTGACGAAAAGGTCCGCCTCCTCCACGATATCTTCCAGAGTGACCACGGAATAGCCCTCCATGGCAGCCTGCATGGCGCAGATGGGATCGATCTCGGTCACATAGATTCGGGCTCCAAAGCCCTTCATAGACTGGACGCTGCCCTTACCGACGTCGCCATAGCCCAGGATCACGACCTTTTTTCCGGCCAGCATGATGTCTGTCGCGCGCTTGATCCCGTCAACCAGGGACTCGCGGCAGCCGTACAGGTTGTCGAACTTTGATTTGGTGACCGAATCATTGACGTTGATGGCCGGGAACAGCAGCTGCTTTTCTTCGGCAAGTTGATACAACCGGTGAACTCCGGTGGTTGTCTCCTCGGAGACACCCCTGATTTTAGAGGCGATCTTGGTCCAGAACTTGAGGTCCCTCTGCCGGCTGTCCCTGAAGCGATCGATCAGGATCTGGAACTCTCTGACCGGGTAGTCTTTCTCCACCAGGGAGGGATCGTTCTCCACCTTCACGCCCTCGTGGACCATAAGAGTCGCATCCCCTCCGTCGTCCACGATCAGGTCGGGCCCTGTGCCGTCCGGCCAGACAAGAGCCTGTTCCAGGCACCACCAGTACTCCTCCAGAGTTTCCCCCTTCCAAGCAAAAACCGCGGCCGTGCCGTTCTTGGCAATGGCGGCGGCTGCGTGGTCCTGGGTGGAGAAGATGTTGCAGGAGGCCCAGCGGATGTCTGCGCCCAGTTCGGCCAGGGTTTCGATCAGCATGGCCGTCTGGATGGTCATGTGGAGACTGCCGGTGATCTTCAGCCCTTGCAGGGGTTTTTGCGGCCCGTATTTCTCTCGAACGGCCATGAGGCCAGGCATCTCGTTCTCAGAAAGCCTCATCTCTTCCAGCCCCCATTTAGCCAGGGACAGATCCTTGACCTTATATTTCAGTGTTGGATCGAGCTTCAAAGTGTTCATATCAGTCTCCTTCATGTCTATTTTTATGAGATAGCAGAATAAAGCCTTCGAGTCCTGTTTTGAGGGCGAAGCGCTCGATTCTGGTGGTGCTGAAGCCGCACTCGTTGAGCCATTTCTCCAGGACTTCGGGCGAAAAACCAAGCCAGTGGTCGCCGAACGCCTCACGCATGCTCTCGTCTTCGTGCTGGATCAGGTCTACGATCACGAACGTCCCGCTCTTTCTCAGGATCCGTCGAACCTCCTGGATCGCCATGCGGGGATCAGGCAGATGATGCAGCACCATATTGGTGATGGCGGCATCCGCCTCGCCGTCCCGCAAGGGGAGGTGTTCGAGTTCTCCTACGCGTATATCGACGCGGTCCGGTTCGGACACAAAGTTCTTCCGCGCTTCTTCCAGCATCTTGGCGGACCTCTCGACTCCTATGACCATGTCCGCCTTCTGTTTCAGGACCGGGAGCAGGTCGCCGGTACCGCAGCCGAGGTCGACCATGGTGCCTCTATCGGGAAGTGCATCGAGGATCTTCCGGTTTATGTCCACATCCCCCAGCAGCTCCTTCTTGAGCCTCTCCCAGCTGCCTGCCACAGAATCGAAGAACCGGGTTGTCCGCTTGGATCGTTCCGCTATCAAGAGGGCCGCTGCGGCCAGGTCTTGGTGAAAGTGCCTGTCGCTCTCAAAAAGATATCGGACGGACCGAATAAAATCCGATCCCGGGCCGTCACTGACAGCGGAATAAAATATCCAGAGTCCGTCACGGCGGTGGGTGAGTAGTCCACTGTCGGTAAGGATCTTCAGGTGGTGGGAGACACGCGACTGCCCCATCGCCAGAACCCGGACGATCTCGTTAACGTTCAGCTCATGATGCAGGGAGAGGTTCAGAAGGCGCAGACGTGTCTCGTCGGACAGAGCCTTGAACAAGGACACCGGAGCCATGTAAATCTTTATATCAAGATATATTGATATAGTCAAGTAGTTTTTTGTAATTCTTAAACAGAAGACATCCTTTTCCTCGTAATTCCCACGGTCATGATCTTCATTGAGGGCTTCGCGGTTGCCGACGAGGATTCATCGGCTGTCCATCAGTTATAGGAAGAGGGATTGGGAAAAGAGCCTGCAAGCTTTCCCCGGGGATGAAACAGCCCGATGGTTCATTTTCCCGTATTGTAGGGGATGGGAAGATTGTGTCATTTCTTTTTTAGGCGGAGGATGCCTTTCTTGCCGTCTATCTCGACTTCGAAATGCCTGAGAAAGCTCTGTCCCAGCAGGCCGATGCCTTGCTGTCCCGGGATGTCGATGACCAGGGCTGGTATATTGTTGATGCGCTGTCCTTTGATTTCCATCTGATTGAGAGAAACCTCATAGGCCAATGTGTAGCCTGAAACCGTCGAAACCCTGCGTACCGGCGTGTTGTTGTCGATCGTGATGCCGAGCGCCTCCAATGCATCAGAAGGAATCGTCACGACACTGGCACCGGTGTCGATAACGAATCTCTGGAGTATGCGCTTGTTGAGGAGGATATCGATGGGGATCTCCTGTGCTCCTTGAGGGAAACGGATGACCACCTTACCATCCTCGCTCTTGCGCTCAAGGATAATGACCTCAAGGTTGCTGGCGCGGCTTTTAAATGCGGCCGGGAAGCTCCGCATCCTGAGGAGATCCTCGGCTTGGCCCCATTCCTTGCCTGCGATGGCCAGTTCCACGCCCAGAAGGTGGAGCTCGGTGTCATCCGGGAAGGCCCTTCTTCCAGCCTCGAAGGCCTCCCAAGCTCTAGATATGAGTTCCTGTTCGATGTCATTCTGCACCCAGTCCTTGTAAAGGCCGAGGTGGAACCTGTCCAGATTGGACCGATGGATTCCCGGATCAGGAGAGAAATCGTCCTTCAGGCCCTCGAAAAATCGGAGAGCCCTCCTGTGATCATAAGCGGCTAGGCGGGCCTGAGTTGCGATCTTCAGAATTTCGACATCTTGGGAAGCCCGGATCACCTGCTCATCCAGCAGCGAAGCCACATCCTGCGCTTGGTTGGCTTGCATGAGCTTGTTAGCCAGCTGCAGTACCTGTCTGTTGATAGATGGGAGCTGCATCTGAGAGGGCTTATCTTCGGGCGGAAGCTCAGGGGGGAGCGTGAGCCCCTCGGTAAGCGCCTTAAGCTTGGGGAGGCGATTGTTCGTTTCGTTCATTCCCAGGGCTTGGGAGACGCGTCCCTCCTGGGAATCTGCAAAGGCCACTCCCACCAGATCTGAAATGCGGATATTGGGATCAAGCCCGGCCGTATCGGATCCGGTCCACAGGAAGGCGAAATCCAATCCAGAACCAAAGGTCCAGCCCACGACCCGGTTTTTCTGAAGGAACACGCCGGGTGTCTTGAAGTGCTCTGGAATGGGCATACGGGCGAAGAGACCATACGGTTGGGGAGGGGTATCCAGCATCACCCTGTTCAATGACGCCTCAGGACGCAATGCCTGCCAGTACAGAGGCAAATTTTTGTCCCAGGATGCAAGCGGCGGGTGATCTACACCCATGGGAGTGTCGAGTTTCCAGAATCCCAAAGGCATCCCCGGTTTCCAAAAACCTTGCATGAGCCGTGCATCATACCCCTCATTACCAAGGAATTTCCAGACGTCTCCTCCGAGCACCGACC
>JAUWTO010000387.1 GCA_030614685.1 Candidatus Aminicenantota bacterium | reverse complement strand
TGGGCTGCCGCGATAAAAAGGTCACGGCCCTGATCGGGCCCTCCGGCTGCGGGAAATCCACCTTCATCCGCACGCTGAACCGCATGAATGATGTGATTCCCACGACTCGAGTGGAGGGGGAGATCACGCTGGACGGAGAGAGCATCCTCGGCCCCAGGGTGGATGTGGTGGGGCTGCGCAAGCTGGTGGGCATGGTCTTCCAGAAGCCCAATCCCTTTCCCAAATCCATCTTCGACAACATCGCCTACGGCCTGCGTATCAACGGGATGCGGCACAACAAGAAGATCGAGGAGATCGTGGAAAAGAGCCTGAAGGAGGCGGCGCTCTGGGAGGAGGCCAAGGACCGCCTCAAGGACAACGCCTTCGGGCTGTCCGGCGGGCAGCAGCAGCGGCTGTGCATCGCCCGCATGCTGGCCGTGGAACCCGAGGTCATCCTGTTCGACGAGCCCTGTTCCGCCATCGACCCCATCGCCACGGCCAAGATCGAGGACCTGATCCACAAGATGCGGGAGCACTACACGGTCGTGATCGTGACGCACAACATGCAGCAGGCCGCGCGGGTTTCCGATTATACGGCTTTCATGATGCTGGGCGAGCTCATCGAGTATGGGGAAACCTCCCAGATCTTTACCAATCCCAAGAACAAACTGACGGAAGATTACATCACCGGCCGTTTCGGTTGATCGTCCGGTCCCTACAGGAGGAGAGAAGACAATGGAAAGACAGTTTGATGAAGAACTGAGGGCCCTGAAGGAAAAGCTCCTGCGCATGGCCGCCCTGGCCGAGGAATCCATCAACTATGCTGTATCCGGGCTCATGGACCGGAACGAAGGGCTGGCGCACAAGGTCTTCGAAGTGGAAGAGCAGATCAACCGCCTGGATATAGAGATCGATCAGAAATGCTTCGAGCTGCTTGCCCTTAAACAACCCATGGCCAGAGACCTCAGGCTGATCGTATCCGCCGACCGGATTGGGAGAGAACTGGAACGGATAGGGGACCAGGCGGTCAACATCGCCCAGCGGGCGCTGGAGATCCTGAAGTTCCCGGCCCTCAAGCCCCTGATCGACCTGCCCCGCCTGGCCGGACTGGCCCAGGACATGGTCCGGGACTCCATAAACGCCTTTGTCAACCGCGACGACAACCTGGCCCGCGAGATCTGCAAGCGGGATGACGAGGTGGATACCCTCAACAATCAGATCTTCCGGGAGCTCCTCACCTACATGATGCAGGATCCCAGGAACATCGAGCGCGCCGTGGATCTCATCCTGGTGGGGCGTCACCTGGAGCGGGTCGCCGACCATTCCACCAACATCTCCGAGGACGTGATCTATCTCGTCAAAGGGAAGAGCATCAAACACCACTGCGAAACCCGCGACTTCAGCGAGACCTGATGCCGTTGTATCCTCCCTGACAGGTATGCTATAATCCCGGGTTGATTTTGCGAAGGAGCCGATCATGCCTGAGATTGAAGCTAAAGGACAAACAATCCAGCTCAATGAAGAGGGTTTCATGCAGAATCCGGAGGAGTGGAGCGAGGAGGTTGCCCTTGCGCTGGCCAAAGCTGAAGAAGGATTGGACTCCCTGAACGCCGAACATTGGGCCGTCATCCATTACATCCGGGAATACTATGAAGAGAAGAAGCTGGCACCCATGGTGCGCAAGGTGTGTAAGGGCTCGGGGCTCTCTTTGACCAAGAT
>JAUWTO010000339.1 GCA_030614685.1 Candidatus Aminicenantota bacterium | reverse complement strand
TCTCTGGTGGGGACGCTGTTCGTGCTGGACGAGCCCAGCATCGGCCTGCACGCCCGGGACAACCATCGCCTGATCGAGATCCTCCGGTCGCTCAAGGACGTCGGCAACACGGTCCTGATAGTGGAGCACGACCCGGAGATCATCCGTTCGGCCGAATACCTGATCGACCTGGGGCCCTGGGCCGGCGAGCACGGCGGGGAGGTCGTGTTCAGCGGACCCATGCAGGATTTTCTCAAAGCAGCGGACTCTTTGACCGCCCGCTACATTCGGGGAGATCAATCGATCCCGGTCCCGAAAAAGCGCCGCAAACCCCAAGGCTTCGTGTCCATCAGCGGCGCACACAAACACAACCTCAAGGACATCGATGTCAAGATCCCCCTGCACATCTTCACCTGCGTGACAGGAGTGTCCGGTTCAGGCAAGAGCTCGCTGCTCTTCTATGTCCTATACAAGGGATGGTCAGGCAAGTCGGACAATGGGTTCCAGGCCATAAAAGGGAAAGACCGGGTGGACGCTGTGATCATGGTGGACCAGTCGCCACTTTCCACCTCCCCCCGCTCCATCCCGGCCACCTACACCAAGGCCATGGACGAGATCCGCACCCTGTTCAGCCAGACACGGGAGGCCAGGGCCCAGGGCTATCGGCCGGGCTTCTTTTCCTTCAACACCTCAGGGGGCCGCTGCGAGCACTGCAAAGGGGCGGGCCAGCAGGTCGTGGAGATGCAGTTCCTGTCCGACGTGGTCCTGCGCTGCGAGGCCTGCAAGGGAAGGCGCTTCAAGCAAGAGATCCTGGAGGTCCAATACAACGACCGGAATATCGATGATGTCCTCAGGATGAGCATTGAGGAGGCCCTCGAGTTTTTCCGGGATCAGCCCCGGATCGTCAAGAAGCTGTCCCCCCTGACCGAGGTGGGACTGGGATACCTCAGACTGGGTCAGCCCACCACCACCCTTTCCGGTGGAGAGCTGCAGAGAATCAAGCTGGCGCACAACCTGGTCCACCAGCGCAAAAAGCACATCCTGTACCTGTTCGACGAGCCGACCATCGGCCTCCACCCCCATGACGTGGCGGTTCTCCTGGAGAGCTTCCAGGCGCTGGTAGCCGGGGGCCACACCGTGGTGGTCATCGAACACAACCTGGACATGATCAAGTGCGCAGACCACATCATCGACCTGGGCCCGGAGGGTGGTGACCGGGGAGGCAAGATCGTGGTCCAGGGCACGCCCGAAGACTGCGCCCGCGTCAAGGCATCCCACACCGGCCGTTACCTCAAGACCTACCTGGACGCGTAATAAGTCCCTCGATCGCCGCCCATACACTCGAAGCCGGCGCCATCCTCGTCACTTATGACGCACATTTTACCGCTGTCCCCGGACTTAGGGTATGGGACAGCCTCAGTGTCTGAGGATTGACTGGCCTCTCTTTTCTTTCGCGGTGTCTGATATCTCAAGAGGGCTTTTCTTCAAGTTGTCCCGTTACAAATTTATGCAAAATACTTGATATCAAGGTTTGATATGGGAGCCCTTCCCGGAGAGCCCTTCTTTGCAGTTTTGCCAGGTCCCTTTCTGAGATTCTAATGTTCACTCTTTTATCCTTGCGAAAAGATGCCTGGGCATATTCTCTATACCGCTTCGCCTCCTCTTTTACGTCAGGGACGGTCACCCATTCTCCCCTCTCTACAGAGTCAAGAAGTTCCTTTTCTCCTCTTCTAATTTTCATTGACTATATCTCCCAAATACTTTCTTGTCATTTTTCGGCTTGGGATAATCGTTTTCAAGAAGATCACCTCTTCATCTTCCACAAAGGGAACCAAATAAACATAATTTTCAATGTCGACAATGAAGACTCTCTGATTAGGATATTTATCCTTGTTGGGATGCTCTACGATGTCCAATAATCGCCCTTGGATTATGCTGAAAATAACATCCTCAAAACCGACATTTCGTTCCTTTCTCAGTTCTTCATTCTTCCCAACGCTCCAGTCGTAGAACTTCATATGACAAAGTTAGGGCATTGTGTGCCTTTTGTCAACATTCCCGGGTGTTCTCGTCACATCATTTTCGGATCAGACAGCGCTCTGAATTGCATCATGCCTGGAATTCGATTAGGATGAGGGCATGCAAAAGCTGTGCCTGCTATTTATCAGTCTGGGACTGATTCTATCATGTGGGGGAGAGACAGTGACGGACATCTACCAATCCTTGCCCAACCGGATCCAGGAATGGACAGCCACAGGGGAAGATGCGCGCTACGACCGGGCCACGCTGTTTGACTACATGAACGGCGGGGCCGAGGTCTACCTCGCCTTTGATTTTCGTGAGGTCTTTGTACGCCGGTTCCGACGGGGTGAGGATGAGGAACTCTCGCTCGACATCTACGACATGGGCTCCCCTGCAGAGGCCTTCGGCGTGTTCTCGTGCGACCGTGAGGACGAGGAGGCAAGCATCGGCCAGGGTTCGGAATACG
>JAUWTO010000386.1 GCA_030614685.1 Candidatus Aminicenantota bacterium | reverse complement strand
TCCTGCATGCCGCCTTGACCATTACGGCCTGGCTTTTTGGAACAGACATGCTGATCCTGCCCTTCTTTTATGTTCCCAGGTTCAGCGGTGTACAAAGCCTCTTCTATCTTCCCATGGCGCTGATCTATGATTTCGGGCTGACGGCCTTTATCCTTTATCTTGTGACTCAGAACAAGGGAGAGGCGCGACTTCCCTGGCCCCGGTTCTGGAAAGGTGCCGACAAACCGCCCTCCCCGCCCAAGCCTGGCATGGCCGGCCTTCTCTCGCTGTTGATGGGATTCGGAGTGGTCACCGCGGTGTTTTTTGTCTTTCACACGGTGTTTTTTGCCACCATCGATCTAAAGGACCCACAGCCCCTGTTCGATCCCCGGGCCAGTCTCTATTTCTCCGTGATCCTTCTGGCCGTGTTCGGATCGGAGGCTGCTGCCTATACGGTGCGTCTTTTCCATAATTCCCATTCCGTCATTCTGGTCAAGAACGGTGTGATCCTTATTCTGCTCTGGCTGGCCTGGAACTACCCCTTCGAGATCATGGTTCATGGACCGGAGGGAGTGGATGTGCTTGGACTCGCCACAGTTGGCCTGGTGGCGTGGACGGTCCTGGCTGCCTGGGTCTTTCTCAAAAGGCTGATTCTTTCATGGAGGGAACGTTCGTCTTTAGACCGGGAATCGGGGTAACCGACAGGCTGCGCTCCGGCAAAATAATTGACCGCCGAGGAAGCTTGTGTTAAAACTACCGCCTTCTGATGATAAAATGGCAGCGCCTCTCCCTGCGTCTTCTGTCTTCCATCCCGCTCGCCTTCCTGGTTCTTGATCTTTTAGCGCTTCCCGCTATTCCGGCCAGGGACGACCTCGCAAAGCCTATGGCCCCTCTCCTGCAAATAGGGACGGCTGACCAGGTCGAGCTGGACGGAATCCTGGATGAGCCGTTTTGGGGCAAGACGCGTCCCATCGGAGACCTCACCATGGTGGAGCCCGATGAGGGGGCCGTCCCCAGCGAGCGGACCGAGGTCCGTGTGTCTGCCAGCGTTTCGGCCCTCTACATCGGCATCATGTGTTATGACAGCGCCCCCGACCGCATCGTCAGCCATACCATGCAGCGGGATGCGGAACTGCGGGGGGAGGATCACATCAAGCTCGTGTTCGACACGTTCCTCAACGGCCGGACCGGCTACATTTTTGCGGTCAATCCCAACGGTGCCCGCTATGATGCCCTGATCGAAAAGGAGGGCGAACGCGAGAATAAGCAGTGGGACGGGATCTGGGAGGCGGCCGTCCACCGCTCCCCGCAGGGCTGGAGCGCCGAGATCTACATCCCGGTGAAGACCCTCCGCTTCGCCCAAGGGCTCGACCGATGGGGCTTCAATGTCGAGCGCCGCATCGAGCGCCTGCTCGAGACCGACCGCTGGGCCGCGCCTCTCCTCAACTACAAGGTCACCCATGTCAGCCGCGCCGGGGTCCTCGAACCCGTCCCCGAGTTTGAACAGGGGCTGGGGCTCACGGTGCGGCCCTATGTCCGCGGCGATCGGACCATGGAAGAATACGGATCGCCCCATGTCAACGCCGCGACGGCCGGCCTGGATATCAAGAAGAATTTCGGGGGCAATGTGAGCGGCCTGCTCAGCCTCAACACCGATTTCGCCGAGACCGAGGTCGACTCCCGCCGGATCAATCTCACGCGCTTCCCCCGGCTTTACCCGGAGAAGCGCACATTTTTTCTGGAAGGC
>JAUWTO010000327.1 GCA_030614685.1 Candidatus Aminicenantota bacterium | reverse complement strand
GGACTTTCTTTACATCCAGACATAAATGGGCAAAAAATGTTGGAAGAATGAAGGGAATAGACTAATTCCCGTGTGCCACCGGTGTGACAAAAAAAGTATAAACCTGCTGAAATTACTATAAAATAGTATAAAAGACCAAAACAAGGAATGTGCTGATTTTCCAGAGGTACGCCTGGTACGCCCGGACAGATTCGAACTGCCGACCTTCTGATTCGTAGTCAGACGGTCGTGCCGATCAGAAGATGAAGTCCGTGCCAACCCCGAGTTCTTCCGCCTTGTTGTATACGTGGAAGGCGGTGGAGATATCTTGGATGGCGAGCCCCACACTCTTGAACAGGGTGATCTCCTGGTCGTTCTCGCGTGCGGCGATCTTGCCTGCGATGACATCCCCCAAAGAACCGTGGGCCTTGTCCCAGCTCCACTCTCCTTCATTCACCGGGATGATGAAATCTCCGGCCTCGGCTTTGCAGGCCTCGACCAGGTCGCACACCACTTTGGATTTTGTCAGTGTTGCAGCATCGAGCTCACGCATGGCCGGGGCATGGGATCCAACACCGTTGATGTGTGTGCCGGGCCGGAACCAGTCTCCCTGCACAATGGGTTCCTTGGCGCTCGTGATCAAGGTGACGATGTCCGCGTTGCCCACCGCTTGGGCGGGATCGCTGGAGATCACGATCTCGCAGTTTATGATCTCCTTGAGTGAATCCCGAAAGGCTTCCTGTTTCTCGACAGGGTCCAGCGAAAAAAGGATGAGCTTCTCGATGTCTCGTGCGCAGTCGACTGCCCAGGCATTCGTGCGGGCCATCCCCCCTGTGCCGAACAGGGCATGCACCTTGGCATCTTCCCGGGCGAGTACTTTGGTGGCCAGGCCTGCCACACCCCCGGTCCGCATGGCGGTCAGGTAGCCTCCGTCCATCAGGGCGATCGGGGCCCCGGTCTTCTGATCGAGCAGGATGATGGTGCCGAGCACGGTCGGGACGTTGTATTTGGTCGGGTTGTCCTTGTAGACCGTGACGACCTTGGCGCCCAGGGCACCCATTCCCTTGAGGTAGGCGGGCATGAAGAGGGCCAGCCCACCAAAGTCCGGAGATGTGATGGGCGTACGCTGAGGCATGACCGCCCGGTCCTCGGCCAGGTCTTCGAACGCCTGGTTGAGTATTTCAATCTGGTCCTTCATATCCAGGACCTGCATCACGTCGTTTTTGGAAAGAAGCTTTGTCATATCGATCCTCCCTGTCAAATGAGATTTGAACTCAATGTATCATACTCGATCGCAAAAATCATGGGGCACGATATGGCTTGAGATCACTTCGCTTCACTCGTGATGACATAAAATGTGCTCGTGATGACACAAAATACGCTCGTGATGACATGAATATACTAGCGATGACATTGGTGAAAGAGATGAGATTGGTAAAAGAAAAGATTGCGAAATCTCAATTTTCAGGATACCATACATTTGATCGTTTGATTCCAGCATCGCACAATGAATGTGAGCGGATATAATCTCCACAAGAGCATCTTTACGGAGATCTCCTACAGGATTCTGTGGAGAAAAAAGCCTAAAAAATTCACCTAAGACCCACCTGTTCTCCGGATATCACCGGCCTTATCGATGAAATAATATGCCACACTTTTATCATGGAAGGAGGAGACAAAATGGCAAAACACGAACCGCATAAGATCAAATCCATCAGGAACCTGACATATTTTTCCCTTTCGGACAGGTTGAAATACCTGAGAAATGTCGACTTTAACGTGGGCAGCCTGCCCTCGTCCCTAGTCACTTTTGACATGGTATCCCAGGGAAGCTCGGCCATGAGCCAGGAGCAGGTGGGTGCCCTGTTTTTGGGTGACGAGGCCTATGCCGGGGCCCGCAATTTCGTCACCCTGAGCCGGCGCGTCCAGGAAGTATTCGGGCTGGAATTTATCTGTCCGCTCCACAACCTGTACGGCGGGCTGAAGCTGTTGTGCTCGATCAAGGTCGCACCGGGCGTAATCGTCGGGGGGAATTCCCCTTCACCCAGAGGCGTGGTCGAATACTTTCGCGGGACCTATGAGCAGTTCTCTCAGGACGAAGCAGGGGAGTCCCCCGGATCGATCGATATGGAAAAGACCGCGAAATTCCTGGCAGAGAATTCAGGAAAGGTCGCCTTTATCTATATCGATCTCTACAGCGGGGGTTGTCTACCGATCGCATTCGCAGCCTTGACCGCGCTCAGGGAGGCTGCAGACTCGACGGGAACCCTGCTCGTCATCGACACCTCCTGTGTCGCCCAATACGCCCACCATCTGATCAAGAACGAGGCGTCCTTCCAAGGGAAAAATGTGGCCGATATCATCAAACAGGTCTCTGCTCTGGCCCATACCATCGTGTTCGACGCTGGCCAGGATGCCATGAGCAATGTGGGCGGATTCCTGGCCACCAACGATGCCGGGGAGCATGAGAAGCACCAGAACGAGGTCGTCGTCTTTGAAGGCCTGCACACCTACGGTGGGATGGCGGGCCGGACCATGGAGGCGGTCGCCGTCGGCCTCGGAGAGATGACCGACGACCTACAAGCCGAATGGATCGCCTTTCAGACCGGTCTCCTGGCCGCGATCCTGGAGGAGGCCGGGATCCCGCTT
>JAUWTO010000141.1 GCA_030614685.1 Candidatus Aminicenantota bacterium | reverse complement strand
TGGAGGTCATGCGGCTGCCTGGAATAGAAGATCGCGGCATGGGCAGGCAGCGTGATGGGAATCAGGGAATAACAGTTTTCAAACAGGAGTCCGGATTCGGCCAAGGCATCCAGGTTGGGAGTGCTGGTATGGGATGGATCATAGCAGCTAAGATGATCGGCTCGTTGGGTATCGAGCGTGATGAGGATGATGTTGTGGGATCGAATTGATTTTTTGCAGGAAGGTACACACAAAAGTGCTGCTGCGAGAGCGATCGCGACGGCGACTGCGGTCGTCTTCGGAATCTTCGAGAACATGCGTATCATGGTCGTGAATCCTTTCCAGAAGGAAGAGTACATTGTTAGGAAAAATACACTTTCTGTCAACAGGGCGGAAACTACAAGAAAAAACGCCTGTCCCCAAGAAGTTGACGGGGGAGGGAGGTTTGAGTATGCTACAGGCAACCTCACAAAGGAGGCGTTACGGTGAGTGCAAAGATCATTGACGGCGAAGCAGTGGCGACCCGCATCCGAGAAGAGATCAAGGCGGCTGTTGAGGAAATGAACGCGACACACGGCATGAGGCCGGGCCTGGCCACGGTCATCGTGGGCGACGATCCCGCATCCGCGCAGTATGTCCGCATGAAGCGGAACCGCAGCAAAAAAGTGGGCATCGAATCTTTCGGACACGAACTGCCGGCCCAATCCACACAGGAAGAGGTGGAAGGCCTGGTGCGCCGGCTGGGCGACGATCCCAAGGTACACGGCATTCTGGTGCAGCTGCCCCTGCCCGACCACCTGGATGAAGAGGCGGTCCTGAACACCATCCCCCTGAGCAAGGACGTGGACGGTTTCCATCCCGTGAACATTGGCCGCCTGGCCATGAAGGGCCGGAAGCCGCTGTTTATTCCCTGCACGCCAGCAGGCGTCATCACACTCCTGGAAGAGGCGGGTGCGGAGTTCGATGGCGCAGAGGCCGTGGTCCTGGGCCGCAGCAACATCGTGGGCATGCCTGCGGCCATGCTGCTGATCCACCGCAATGCCACGGTGACCGTGTGCCACAGCCGCACAAAGGACCTGCCGGGCGTGTGTCGCAAGGCTGACATCCTGGTGGCGGCCGTGGGGCGCGCCAAGATGGTCAAGGCCGACTGGGTCAAGCCGGGCGCCTTCGTCATCGATGTGGGCAGCAACCGGATCGACGATCCCTCCACAGACAAGGGCTACCGCTGGGTGGGGGACGTGGATTTCGAGGAGGTCAAGGAAGTGGCCGGTGCAATTTCGCCCTCTCCGGGCGGCGTGGGCCCCATGACCATTGCCGGCCTCCTGCTCAACACCCTGCGAGCAGCCCAGATGACGCTCAAATCCTAGACCTTGATCCTGAAACAGGCGCAGGCACAACAGGCATCCGGCGCTCGTCCCGCAAATCAGGCCTCTGGTACGTGTTCACAACATCGCGGAAGGTTGACTAATTGCTCGAGAATGTTCCTCTAGTATGGAGATAGAGATGAAAAAAATCCCCTCCCTTGTGCTGGCTGTACTTTTCGCCATTCTGACGATCTTCGCTCAGAAGGTCGACATCTATTCCCGGCCGGAACAGTTCGAACGGAGCCGGGATTACGATGCGCTGCATTACCGGCTGGAGTTCCGGTTCGACCGGGAGCGCAAGGTGTACTGGGGGACCAACACCATCACCCTGAAGCCGCTTAGCGACGATTTCAGACAATGCGTGCTGGACTCCGAGAGCCACACCGTGACCGCAGCCAGGGATGCGGAGGGCAGACCGCTGAATTTCGAACAGATCGACCGCCAACTCATCGTCAGCTGGGCCCAACCGATCCCCTACCCTGAGGAGGTCACATTCTCGGTTGATTTCAAGGGGCAGCACGGCCGGACCGGCATCAAGTTCATGGACGCTGCCGAGACTCATCCGGAACAGATCAACACCTACGGCTGGCCGGAGAACAACCACCACTGGTTCCCCTGTTATGACTTTCCCAACGACAAGGTCACCAATGAGATCATCGCAACCGTGCGCAGCAGCGATAAGATGCTGTCCAACGGGCGCCTCGTGAGCGTGACCACAAGCGAAGCCGGAGGAACACGGACCTGGCACTGGTCCCAGGAGCAGCCCCACCCGGTTTACTGCATCACGATGACGGTCGGTCCCTACGTGATGATCGAGGACAGCCTGGCCGATCTTCCTGTTAATTACTGGGTCTATGAGAAGGATGTACCTCACGCACTGCGCAGCTTTCAAAAGACGCCGCGCATGATCGACTTTTTCAGCACGGTCTTCGACTACGACTACCCCTGGGCCAAGTACGATCAGATCTGTGTCGCCGGGTCCGGAGGCGGGATCGAGAACACCTCGGCCACGGTGCTGGGACACAGTACCATCCATGACGAGCGGGCGGACCAGGATTTCTCAAGCGAAAGCCTGGTCGCGCATGAGCTTGCCCACATGTGGTGGGGAGACATGGTGACCGAGCGCACCTGGAGCCACGTATGGCTCAGCGAGAGCTTCGCCACCTTTGCGGAATACCTGTGGGCCCGGCACGATCTAGGGGAGGACGAGGGCGCGGTGAACCTCAAGCGCAAGAAGGACAGCTATCTCAGGGAGGCCCGCACGCGCTACATGCGTCCCCTGGTGTTCAACCGCTACAACCGCCCCTGGGAGATCATGGACGCCCACTCCTATCCCAAGGGCGCGACCATCCTGAACATGATGCGCTTCGTCATGGGGGACAAGCCCTTTTTCCGCTCACTCTCCCATTTCCTCCACAAGCACGCCTATCAGGTCGTGGACACGTACGACCTCATGACCGCTGTCAAGGAAGCCACCGGCCAAAACATGGACTGGTTCTTCAATCAGTGGGTCTTCAAAGCAGGGCACCCGGTGTTCGATATCCGCCACTCCTGGGATGCCGGGCAAGGCCTTGTGAAAATTAATATCAAACAGATTCAGGACACCTCCCAGGGAATCCCCATTCACCGGACTCCAGTTATCTTCGGGATCACGACATCTGAAGGCCACAACTCCCACCTGCTTTGGATCGAAAAAGAGGCGGAGGAGTTTACTCTGGACTGTGATCAAAAACCCCTGATGGTCCGATTTGATGAGGGCAATCATCTTCTGAAAGAATGGACCTTTGAAAAGGGACAGGAGGAACTGCTGTATCAGCTGAGGTATGACGATGTCATCGGGCGCATGTGGGCAGCCTCAGAACTGGCGAACGAATCCGAAGTCCCCGAGGTGAGAGCGGCGTTTAAGACCGCCGCCAAGGACGATCCCTTCTGGAGCGTCCGTATCGGCGCGATTGAAGCGCTGGGACGAATGAAGGACCGCAGCCTGGTGTCTTTCTTCCAGGGCCGCAGCACGGACAAAAACTCACGGGTGAGGACCTCGGCTTTGCGCATCCTGGGGGGCTATGAGGATCCGGCCCTGGCAAGGTTTTTTATGGATCGATTCGAGCAGGACGACAGCTATGCGGCCCAGGCCGAAGCCCTGAACTCTCTGGGGCGCTGTGGGGATCCCGTCCACATCCCGTTCCTCAGGAAGGTGCGGGAGATGACATCTCCGAGGAACATCATACGTCGTTCGGCAGACACCGCTATCAAGGCCCTCGAAGAGAAATAACAAAGGTGCCAGGTACATTTAGGCCTCTACATGTACCGGGCACCTTTTTGGGTGTCCCCTTTTTTGCGATTCTGATACAATAAAACAAGACGATGACAACTCGGCGGTCTTTCCTGAAATCACTCGCCTTCGGCACCGGAGGCCTGACCTTCAGGATACCTCCATCTTTGCTGCGGAGGCTGTCCTCACGAGCGTCCCAACACGGGCCCCGTGTGTCGCGCTCCAATCCATTCATCGATGACACGGGCCGGCCGCGGCTGGTTTGCATCCAGGGCAGCGATCTCCCGACCATGCTGAGGAAGGGGCTGCGGGCTCTGGGAGGCCTGGGCCGCCTCGTCAACTCCGGCGATAGGGTTCTGATCAAGCCCAACCTGGTGCTGAGAGAGAGCGACACCAATGCGCCTCTATTCCCCACCATGTCCGATCCGAAGTGCATCACAGAGCTGATCTATCTTTTGCGCGAGCACACCTCACAGGTCCAGGTCGGTGACCAGGGAGGCGAGGACCAGGAGCTGATCTACGAGGCCTTAGACTTGGCCAATGCCGTGAACGGCGCCGGTGCGGAGCTTTTGAATTTCGAGCAGATGGCGAACCCTCATCATCACGCCCGGCTCCCGGAGTGGGACGAATCGATCCCGGACTTCGAGATCTACCGGGCGGTGTATGAGGCTCCGGTCGTCGTCAGCCTGTGCAACCTGAAGCGCCACTCCAGTGCCTTCATGACCTGCGCCATCAAAAACAACTTCGGCGCCATGGAGGGACGGTGGAATGTCGGCACCCGGGGCTGGCTGCACCGCAATCCCAACCTGTCCGAGGCTTTTGTGCGAGAGCTCCCCTATGTAGCAGCACTCATCAAGCCGGAACTCACCATCGTGGATGCCCGGCACATCATGATCGGAAACGGGCCTCTCCTCACCGCTCCGGGCGCCGAGATCAAGACCGGGATCAACCGGATGATCCTGTGCGGGGACGTGGTGGCCCTGGATGCCTACTGTGCCCAGAGGATCCTCAAGCTGCACGACACCGGATTCGATCCTGAAACCATCCGGCCCACGCTGGACAATGCCGAACAGCTGGGGCTGGGCACCTCCAATCTGAACCAGGTGGACATCCTGGAGATCGACGAGACCTGGGAACCCCCACCCAAGAAAGGCGGCCTCCGCCGCTAGCCGTCCGTCCCACGCTAGAACCTTTTGGTGTGTGAAACGTTTATGCTAGTGACTTCTGGAGAGCGACGGAAACCTGCATGACGAGAGACAACGGCCGGACAACCCCTGATCCCCTATGGGAAACCCCGCCCTGTTTCGAAGAGCTTTATGACCTGTACCGGTCGGCGGTCTTCAGCTTCGCCTATTACCTGACCCGAAACCGGGGGGAAGCCGAAGACCTGTTCCAGGAGGCCTGGCTGCGGATCATCCGGTATCTCCCGGAGAAGGTCAACATGCAGAGCCTGAAGACCTGGATCTTCACCATTGTCACCAATCTGCACCGGGACAACCTGCGCAAGAAAAAAGTGCGCAGCGTCTTTCTCCTCCACAGACACAAAGAAACAGAGATCGAGGCGGAAGGCGACATCGAAGAAGGCGCATCGGGCATGCGGGACGCCGGCTACAGGTCGGACCTGGGCCGCGACCTTGACCGGGCCATCGACCAACTGCCGGAGAGGCAGCGGCAGGTTTTTGTGCTCAAAGAAGTATCAGGCTTCAAGCAGGTGGAAATCTGCGACATCTTGGGAATACCCATAGGCACGGTCAAGTCCCTGATGTACCGTGCCGTCCGCCGCCTTCAGAAGGAACTGGCGGCCTATCAGCCGCAGACCGTGATCGAGGGAGTCAACAATGCGCTGTAAAGACATTCGACACCGGGTCATCGACGACGCCGGACACGAGATTGCGCCGGATGTACGTCGACAAATGAATGAGCACATCGTCCGCTGCGAGAGGTGTGCCCGTTTCCAGGAAAGTGTTGAGGCCATCCGTCAAGGCGTGGAAGACCTGCCACGGCCTGCTCCCTCGGATAGGATCGACCACCAAGTCCGGACGCTCCTCCAGAATGCCGACGCAGGACGCCGCAGTCCGGCCACGCCTCTGCCATCCCGCTTGGGGTCGTTCCCCATACCCCGGTACATCTGGGCGGCCATCCCGGTCCTGGTCGTACTCACATCCCTGATCATGGCCTCAGGCCTGCAGGATGTCCTGAACAAGACCAGCTCCTTTCTGGCTTCCACTTTTATCGCGCTGCTTCTCCAGAACGCAGCCATGCTGGTGTCTGCACCCATATTGATCCGGGCACTGCGACGGAAGGGATCACAGTCGACATGGAAAAACGGAAATGCGCATGCATCCTGAACCTGAATATCACAAAATAACGAATGAATCGAGCGGCATGTCCCCCGAGCCTTGGGGCATGGTCGAGGAGGTATAACATGGCCACATCCACAGGAAAGTCTATCGGTCTC
>JAUWTO010000138.1 GCA_030614685.1 Candidatus Aminicenantota bacterium | reverse complement strand
TCCAGTCCAAAGACAAGGCCGAGCTGTTCCAGGAGATCTGCCGGGTGATCGTGGATGTAGGCGGCTATGGCATGGCCTGGGCCGGCATCGCTCGCCAGGACCGCAACAAGAGCATCCAGGCGCTCGGGGCCGCCGGTATCGATATAAATTACCTGGATTCCATCAAGACATCATGGGCTGAGAGCCGCAACGGCATGTGCCCGGCCGGAAGGGCCATCGTCGAGGGCAAGCCCTTTGTGGTCAAGAACATCCTGAGCCAAGAAGATGTGATGCCCTGGAGGGGCGAGGCCCTGAAGTACGGGTTTGCCTCGGTAGCGGCCCTCCCGCTCTTCAGCAAGTCAGGCACTTTCGGTGCGCTGTCCATATATTCGAACGAGCCCGAGATCTTCAACGACGACGAGCTCGCGCTTCTGATGGAGGTGGCGGACAACCTGGTGTATGGGGTCATGGCCCTCCACACGCGCACCGAGCGCTACCGGGCTGAGTCTGAGGCCAAGACCAGCCTGGACAAGCTGCGCAAAGCACTGGGCGCCATCATCCAGGTTCTGGAGCAGACGGTCGAGATCCGCGATCCCTACACAGCCGGACATCAGAGGCGGGTGGCCGACCTGGCGCGCGCCATTGCTGAGACCATGGGGCTGGGGGAGGACCGCATCGACGGCATCCGCATCGCCGGCATCATCCACGACATCGGCAAGATCTATGTGCCGGCCGAGATCCTGTCCAAGCCCCGCCGGCTTTCCCCCATCGAGTTCAACCTGATCAAGACCCACTCACAGGTGGGCTATGATGTGCTGAAAGCCATCGATTTTCCCTGGCCTGTGGCCAAGATCATCCTGCAGCACCACGAGCGGATCGATGGGTCCGGCTATCCCCACAACCTCCACGGGGACGAGATCATGCTGGAGGCCAAGATCCTGGGGGTAGCCGATGTGGTGGAGGCCATGGCCTCGCACCGGCCCTACCGGCCGGCCCTGGGGGTGGACGCGGCCCTCCAGGAGATCGAGCAGAATAAGGGCGTGCTTTATGATCCGGCCGTGGTTGACGCCTGTCTGCGCGTGTTCCGCGAAGACAACTTTGTCTTCAAAGACGTCTCCCTCGAATTCTAATAGAATAGGGGAGTGGTCCATTTAACACTCCTAATTGGACCACTCCCCTTTGCGCACCTTAAATGGACCACTCCCCTTTATTTGCTGATATTGCGGTTTTGGAAGGATTGTGCTAAAAAGGGGGCTCAGAGGAGTATCGGATGAAGAAGAAGCTAAAAAAGCGGATCAAAACAGACGAGTTCGTCAATCTCATAAAGAAACTGATCGAGCTGTTTACAACATACCGGCGGGAGCTGCTGATCGGCGCCATAGCCATAGCAGTGCTTACGCTGGCCTTTGTCAGCATCAAGACCGTTCAGGGAATCCAGGCCAACAAGCAGAGCGCCCTCCTGGGCCAGATCCTCATTCTTGAGGAAGAGCTCAAGACCGACTCGTCCAAGCTGGGCGAGCTGGAACAGCTCGGCTCCAGCAGCAAATACGGCCGCCTGGCCTATCTGAAGGCCGCCACCTACAACTTCGAGACGGGCGACACTGAGAGGGCCATCGATGCCCTGCAGCAGATCCCCGCCTCGAAAAAAGATCTGATCTACTACCAGTCCCGGGACCTCCTGGGACAGATCTACTTCCTGCAGAAAAAATACGACGATGCCCTGGCCATATTCGAGGAGATGGAGCGCGACAGCCCTAAGGCGTATGCCATGGACATCGTCCTCTATCGCAAGGCCCAGGTCCTGGCCGCCCGCAACGACATCGACCTGGCCATCGAAGCTTACACCAGACTGCAGCAGGAATTCCCCGGCTCATACTTCGGCTCCCAGGCCCCCACTGAGATCATGAAACTGGAACAAAAAAAGTAGCCTCTGTTCTTGCAAATATCCCGAAAACGATTATAATAGTGTCTTAATTTTTTCAGGAGGAATTCAATGGCCTTATTGATCAATGAAGAGTGCATCAGCTGCGGTGCCTGCGAGCCGGAATGCCCCAACGATGCTATCACCGCCGGCGACGAGATCTATGAGATCGAAGCCGCCAAGTGTACCGAGTGCGTGCCTGTGTTCAACGAGCAGCAGTGTGTTGCTGTCTGCCCGACCGACGCCTGTGTTCCTGATCCCGACCACAAAGAGACCCACATAGAACTCGAAGCCAAGTACAAAGGCATCCACGGCTAAGCACATAAGAAACTAGCTCAGCTTAGTTTCTTGTCGGAACGAAATAGGAGTGATGTGTATCACTCCTATTTTTTTGGCTGATATGCCGCAAGACACCCCCTCTTCGAATCCGCCCGCGCCTCCGCCTGCTCCGCCGTCATCCTCATCGCCCCCGCAGCCGCCCGCTCCTCCGTCTGATCCTCTGATTCCGCCCCATTTCCAGCCTCTACAACCTCCCCAGCCGCCGCAACCTCCACCGCCTGGTTTCCACTACATGCGGCGCAAGCCCTCCTTCTTTGACAAGGACCGCGTCTGGCTCAACGTGCTGCTCTTTGTCCTGACCCTCATTTCCACCTATGCCATGGGGGTCACTACCTGGAGCCTCAGCTATGTGTACGCCAATGCACTCGAGGCAGGGGAGCTCCTCGAGATCAGCATCGAGATGCTCTGGGACCCCCAGGTGGTCACGTTGGCCCTCATGTACATGATTGTGCTCTGCGGGATCCTCCTGGCCCATGAGATGGGGCACTACCTGACCTGCCGTTACTACGGCCTGAATGCCACTCTGCCCTTCTTTATCCCCCTGCCCAACCTGATCGGCACCATGGGGGCATTCATCCGGATCCGCTCTCCCATAACGCGCAAGCATCAGCTCTTCGACGTGGGAGTGGCCGGACCGCTGGCCGGATTCATCCTGACGATCCCGGCCGTAGCCTATGGACTCGCACATGCCAAGGTGGTGCCTGCCCTTCCGATCGAGGAGAGCATCCTCTTTGGCGAGCCGCTGCTCTTCAAGCTGCTCGCGCCCCTGTTCCTGGGAAACATCCCCCCGGGCCACGACATTGTGCTGCACCCGGTGGGCTTCGCCGGCTGGGTCGGGGCCCTGGTCACCGCCCTGAATCTTTTCCCAATTGGTCAACTGGATGGCGGCCACACCATGTATGCCCTGTTCGGCTCCCGCACGCGCAAATTGGCCCCCTTTGTGATCGCCGCCTTTATGTTCATGGGGGTTTTCTTTTTTGCCGGGTGGTTCATATGGGCCCTCCTCATCGGGATCCTGGGGCTCCGGCATCCGCCAGTCCAGGATGAGCACGTCCCGCTCGACCCGCGGCGGCGTCTCATCGCCTACCTGACCCTGGGTATCTTTGTGCTCTCGTTCATACCCGCCCCCATCATAGGAACCAGCCTGCTGGACCTCCTGCGCCCGCTCTTCTAAGTGCTGCCGCTGCCATGATAATCAGGAAAAATACCACGCCGAAACTTCTCTTTGGCCGGCCCGGCCAGCCGATCCTCGGGCCTCACTCTGGGGTGATCCCAGGCAGGAAAAGTTTTGCACAAAAAATGTGGAAATCGTGTGGATATAACCCCTATCTTCAGCCGTTATGTTTTTGTATTTGTTGCACATACAACAATTTGCACAACATTTGGGCACTACATGTAAGTCGAGTGATATCAACAACTTACAGAACATGTTGAAAACAAATAAATTACAGGGCTGACATTTACGTCACGCCTTGAAACCGAAAAAATTATCCCTGGGAACAACGATCAGCGAGGCCTCTCAAATTGTTAAAAATGAAAGCTTTCTGTCGTTTTTATGCCTTTTTCCAGGCGCTCCCGTGTTCATTCCCAGCCGCTTCTTTGTCGATCTCAAAGAATGCCTCGAGGCCGTTTCATGTACCCGCCAGTAATTTCCCGAATAAGTAGCCTGTCCGGCCCATTCGATGTATAATGAAACAGCCCATGGAAGAACGATTCAAGAAGGTCGAGAGCGAGTTTGTTCAGCTCCGAAAAGACTACCAGCAGGAGAAGATCTCCGAGCGCGAGTTCAAGGATCGCCTCAAACAGCTCCGCCTCACCGACAAGAACGGCCGCTGCTGGACGATCGGTGCCAAGACCGGCAAATGGTACTACTACGACGGCACTGACTGGGTGGAAGCCAAACCGCCCACGCTCCAGCAGGGCCAGGCCCTCTGCATCTACTGCGGATTCGAGAACGACAGCAAGAACGAGTCCTGCGACTACTGTGGCGGGAACCTGACCAAGGGGGAGTTTCAGTGCCAGAAATGCGGATGCGAGCTGGTCTCGCCGACGCAGGACTGCCCGGAGTGCGAGGCCCTGGAACGGGCCAAGGAAGCCGTGGACAGGGAGGAGGCCGCAGCCGCGGCAACGCCAGCGCCGCCCCCCACTGAGGAGATCACCGAGGACAAAGCGGCTTTCAAGAGTGCGACCTCGGCAGAGAAGGACGCCATCTTCCAGCAGTTCGAGGGGTCGGACAAGGAACTGTTCGGCGGTGAAGACGGTGCGGTCTTTCCAGACGATGGGGGGCCTAACCTGCTGATCCGGCGGGTGGATCCCCTGTCTTTGCTCCTTTTTATGGGCATCTTCGGCACGATCGTGGGGATCATCCTGGGCGTGTTCGTGGGCATTTCGAACTTCTTCATGGGGATCGTGCGGACACTGCCGCCTGGCATCCAGTCCATGCACGGCTCGCTCTTCGGGGGTGTGGTCTACGGCCTGCTGGGCGGCATCTTCGGATTCGGCGGCATGGGCGCCCTGGGGTTTCTCTATGGGCTGCTGGCCAACCTGGTCCTTTCCTTTTTCGGCGGCATCAAGATCCGCATCGACAAACTGGAATAGCCCTCCTTTTGTGTTCTTTCAGCCTTTATTATGCAAATGGTGCAGCGCAAAGGCGATCTGGCCCACGGATATGGACTCGTCATTGGGCGAGTAGAGGAGGGGCCGCAGGACCCTGAATCCGTCCTTGATAAGCCGTGCCTCCGCCTTCTCGAGAAGTGTGCGGTTTAAAAATACTCCCCCTGAGAGCACCACAATGTCGAGTCCCTGCTCCTCCCGGGCTCGGTGTGCGGCCGCGGCGATCACCCCTGCCAGCGTATTGTGGAAGCGGGCGGAGATGAGGCCGGCCGCTGCGCCGCCCGCGGCATCTGCGACCATGCCCTTGATAGTTTCTGAGAACGATACTACGTAAGCGGACTGCTGCAGCCTGTCTTTTTCTACCTCATCCTTTCTAACTTTGGCCCCAACTTTCGGATATTGTGCTCTAGCTTTGACATCTGTCTCCCTGGATTCTGCATGGTTCGCCTCGGTTAGAGCATCCTCTGTGCTGCCGTTCGCATTCTGCTCTCCGGCTTTCAGATCTATCGCGCGAGCATTTGCATTTTGTTCGCGGTTTTCACCAGACTCCATCCGCGCCATCCCGAACGGATAGGACTCTTCGCACGCGGGATCGGCCGCCGCCTCGAGCCGCATGGGCGCCTCCGCCTCATACTCCACCTGGAGGGGTGCCAGCCCGGCCAGGAAGGAGACGGCATCGAAGAGCCTGCCGCAGCTCGACACCTCGGGAGTGTTGAGCCCCTGCCGGAGCATCTCCCGTACGCCTTTGATCAGGTGGGGCTCCACCCGGTCCAGGGCCTTGACACGCGGGAGCTCCTCGCCGTAGACATCCGCCAGATAGGACAATGCCATGCGCCAGGGCTGCCTGGCCGCCAGGTCCCCGCCGGGCAGGCCCATATAGCGGAAGTGGCCGAAGCGTTCGAATCCGCCGTAGCCTGCGGCCAGGAACTCGGCCCCCCAGGGTGTCCCATCCTCTCCATAACCGAAGCCATCCCATGAGACCCCCAGCACGCGTGTGCCGTGGGGCACTCCGTGTTCCAGCATCACGGCCAGGACGTGCGCGAAATGGTGCTGCACCTGGAGATGGGGCAGGCCCATGCGCTGGGCATGCCGGGTCGTGTGGAAATCCGGGTGCAGGTCAGTCACCACAGCCTCGGGCTTTATCTTGAACAGGGAGCACAGGTGCCGGATGGTCTCCTCGAAATAGATGTAGTTCTGGTACTCGTCCAGGTCCCCCAAAAACTGGCTCGTCACCACATACCCGTTCTTGTAGACCGAGACCGTGTCCTTGAGCTCGCCGCCCAGGGCCAGGATGTTGCCCTCGATCCTGAGTCCCTCGGGGACGGCCTGGGGGTAGGGGACATACCCGCGCGCCCGGCGCACAAAGAGCGGGCGGCCG
>JAUWTO010000359.1 GCA_030614685.1 Candidatus Aminicenantota bacterium | reverse complement strand
TAAAGAGACCGGCTTCCTTGCCCATGATCTCGGCCGCCAGGCGCTCCAGCTCCTGAACGGTCGGATCATCACCCAGGACATCGTCCCCGACCACTGCATCGGCCATGGCCAGGCGCATCTCGGGCGTGGGATGAGTCACCGTGTCACTGCGAAAATCGGAATAGGGCTCCATGTTCGAGATCTCCTCTTCAGCGAATACAGGTGTCATTATAGTCCAAATCTCCTTCCCTCATCAAGCCGGCCAACCGCCCCCTCAATGTTCCCACCCTCCCTTGAGCTGAAAGACTATAGGTACTTCGCCAACCACCCCCTCCTTGTTTCCACTCTCCCTTATGCTGGAGAGACTATAGTGTTTCTCCAACCACCTCCCATTGTGTCGTCGCCCCCCCCTGTAAGCGAAGGGGATGATTCACTGTAGGCAACCGTTTCCCGGTTTACTTGGTTCTAAAACTGTGGTATAGATACATATGGATTTAGGTAACGATAACGGGTTATGATTACATAGATTATGCCGAAGAAGCTGTACAGACTTTTACTCTTTTCCCTGCTTTTCCTCAATGCCTTCTTCTTGACCGCCCTGGTTTCCTTCCAGGTGACCAAGAGCGGCGAAGTGGCCTCTGTTCCGGATCTTGCGGGAAAGACCATGGACAGCGCCCGAACAGAACTGCAGGAGCAGAAGCTCATCCTGGTCCAGAGCGGGATCGAGCTGCATACGCGTTACGAAAAAGGCCAGATCATCGGACAAACACCCGCGCCTGACACCAAACTGCCGCTCTACAGCGAAGTCCAGGTGGTCGTCAGTGCCGGGAAAGAAAAAGTAACCGTTCCGGGTTTCATCGGCCGCTCCCTGCAGGCCATTGTGCCAACGCTCAGCCAGTCGGGGCTGCGGAGGGGAACCGTGACCCATGTGCATTCCCGCCGCTATTCCGCAGGCCGCATCTTCGGCCAGTATCCACTCGCGGACCTCGAGGTCCCCATCCAGTCCCAGATCAATTTTCTGGTCAGTGAGGGGGAGGAAGAGCAGAACTACCTCATGCCCGACCTGCTGGGCAAGAGGATCGCCGCAGTGCGGCTCCGACTCGAAGACATGGGATTTCGGCTGGGGCCTGTCCGCCGACGCTACTACCGGGGCTATGAGGCCGGGATCATCATCGACCAGACGCCCAGGCAGGGCGCGATTTTCAAAAAAAGGAACACCATCATCCTGGAGGTCACGAAATAATGGTTCAGATCGCTCCTTCAATCCTGTCAGCGGATTTCACGAGGATCGCAGAAGCGGTTCAGTGGGTGGAAGAGGCGGGAGCGGACGTCTTGCACGTGGACATCATGGACGGACACTTCGTGCCCAACCTGACCTTCGGTCCCCAGCTGGTCACCGCGCTGCGGGATTCGACCTCCCTCCCCATCGACGTCCATCTCATGGTGGAAAACCCGCGGGATTTCGTCCCGAGCTTCCAAGAAGCGGGAGCCGACTGGATCTCCATCCACATCGAAGCGACCGCTCATCTGCACAAGGACGTGACCCACATCAAGGAATTGGGATGCAAGGCAGGGCTGGCCTTGAACCCGGCCACCCCCATCCACCTCATGAACGAGATCATCCGGGAGCTGGATTTCATCCTGCTCATGACCGTGAATCCGGGCTGGGGGGGACAGGAACTGATCGCCGCCATGCTCCCCAAGATCGCCCAGTTGAAGAGCTGGATCAGCGGGCAGAAGCTCGACACCCTGATCGAGGTGGACGGCGGCGTCAAATTCGAGAACATGCAGGATTTCGTGAAAAGCGGCGCAGATGTGTTGGTCATGGGATCGGGCATCTTCAAGCGCCCCGACCCCAAGGCAGAGATGATACGGATCAAGCAGGAACTGAGTAGACTAACGGACGATTCATGAGATGCCTGGTCACCGGAGCAGCGGGCTTTATCGGCTCCCATCTCTGTCACAGGCTTCTGCAGGACGGTATCACGGTCCAGGCCGTGGACTGCTTCACAGACTACTACTCCCGTGAACTCAAGGAGGCGAATCTCGCTCCGTTGATCGGGAGAGAGGGATTCACTTTCATCCCCGAAGACCTCAACCGGCTCGACCTGCCGAAGCTGTTAAACGAGGTAGACAG
>JAUWTO010000209.1 GCA_030614685.1 Candidatus Aminicenantota bacterium | reverse complement strand
GTTAGCTTTTCCGTGAGAGTATGCTATTTTGGGCATTTTCCAGCCTAAAATGGCATGTGTGTGTCAATTTTGCGTCAATTTTATTCCTGGGGTAGAGTGCGGTTTTATCTGAAGAGAAACAAGCCATCAGGTTGGATTTTGATGTTATTGGTACGGCCAGCATACATTAAAATCCCACATAGTTCTTTTGCTTGATGAGGCCTCGCAGAACTCTGCACCCTCGATATACGTATCTAAAATAAAGGCTGTTTGAGGACTATCATGATAAAGAACTATCTGAAAATCGCGCTAAGGAACTTAAGAAAGCAGAAGGCCTATTCCTTCATCACGCTTTCGGGCCTCATCATGGGGCTGGGGGTGTTCGTGCTTTTTGCCCTCCTGGTGGCATTCACCCTGGACTACGACAATTTCCATGTGAAAGGAGACAGGATCTATGCCGTCGTGCAGGTCCATCCCGGAGGCATGGAAGACGACCGGCACGCGGCCATCACACCTCCGCCCTTCCTGCCGGCTCTCCGGAGCGAGTTCCCGGAGATCGAGGCAGGATCGAGATTCTTTCGTTCCGGCAGGATGATCGTGAAACATCAAGACAAGGTGTTCTATGAGAGCCGGGTCCGATTCGTCGATCCGGATTTCCTGTCCCTCTTTTCCTTTAAGATGATCCAGGGAAGCGCGGATACTGCATTGTCCAAACCCTACTCCATGGTCCTCACCCAGGCCGCGGCATTGAAATATTTCGGAGATTCAGATCCGATCGGCCAGGTCCTGACCCTGGACAACGAGGTCGATGTCCGCATCACCGGGGTGACCGAAGATGTGCCGCGCAACTCTTCTCTCACCTACGAGTTCCTGGTCTCCTGGGAGACCACCGACGCCCTGTATCCCTGGAAAGGAGACTGGGGCGTTAACAATCAGGCGGCCCTCCTGCTCCTGGCCGAGGGAGTTGATGCCGCCCGCTTCGAGGGCAGGCTTTCCGGGTTCCTGAACAAGTACTATCCGTCAACGCCTGATTCCCCCAAGCAGCTCTATCTCCATCCCCTGCAGGAGTTCTTTTTGGGTTCCATGGATATCGACACGTTGTGGAGCTCCGGGGGAGCAAATTTTGTCGTCATTTGGGTCATCGCGGTCCTGCTCCTCATCATCGCCTGCATCAACTACATGAATCTCTCCACTGCACGTTATATGACCAGAGCGCGCGAGGTGGGGATGCGGAAGGTCGTGGGGGCGAACAGGTCCCATTTGATCCGGCAATTCTTGGGGGAGTCTATGCTTATGGCCCTGCTGGCGCTGCCCGCCGTGATCGCGTTCTATGAGCTGCTCCGGCCGGTCCTCTATGACTACTTCGATTTCATGCTCGATGTCTCGCTCTGGAACAATCCTCGTATCCTGAGCCTTCTCATCGGGGCTACGCTCCTGACCGGATTGTTTGCCGGCAGCTATCCCGCTTTCTTCCTCTCGGCCTTCAAACCGGTCCGGGTTTTAAAGGGGAACCTCCAGTTCGGGAGGAAGGGCGGCCGGCTGCGCAAGACGCTGGTCGTGGTCCAGTTCGTGTTCTCGATCGTTCTGATCGTCCTCACGCTCGTCAGTGTCAAACAAACGCGCCATAATCTCAGGGTGGACCTGGGATTTGACCGAGAACGGATTGTTGCTGTGGAGATCGCCGGTGAGGCCCGCAACAATCTTGACAACTTCAGGCAGAATCTGATGCAGCACAGAGACATCACCGCAGTCTCGGCCTCGTCCGCCCTGCCCATCGGTTGGGATCCCCAGCAGCAGGTGTGGCCCGAGGGCGTATCCGAGAATGAGAAGCTGAGCATGAACATCTACACGGTCGATTATGATTTTATTGAGATGCTGGACCTGGATGTCGTGCAGGGCAGGAGTTTCTCTCGGGATTTTTCGGATGCCGACAGCCTTGTCCTGAATGAGACTGCGGTCCGGCAGCTGCAGTGGGATGCTCCCCTCGGCAGGCAGCTGACCATCGGCGATCAGAAAGGCACTGTCGTGGGAGTGGTCGGAGATTTTCATTTCCAGGATCTCTATTTTGTTACCCTCTCTCCTGGGGTCCTGCGCTTGAAGCCCGAGGGCCTCAATTACATGCTGGTCGAGTATTCCGAGGCCGCGGATGAGACTCGAGTCATTGCGCGTATCAGCGAAAGCTGGGATGCCCTGAATCCGGACCTGCCTTTCGAACATGTGGCCCTCAGCCGTGCTTTCGAGGACTCTTTTGATGGGGACATGACGTCGGAGATGACCGGTGCGCTCGGGATCATGGCCATATTCCTGTCCTGCCTGGGTCTCCTCGGGCTGTCGTCTTTTGCGGTCGAACGGAAGATCAAGGAGATCGGGATCCGGAAGGTGCTGGGTGCATCGGTACCCGGGATCATCAGGATGCTGGTCAAGGACTTCCTGAAACTGGTGGTGATCGCCAACATCATCGCCCTCCCGATCTCGTATTATCTCATGAACATGATGATCAAGCTCATATTCAGCTATCCCGTGAAGATCGGTGCGGACATCTTTGTGGTCACATTTCTGGTGACGCTGATGGTGGCGTTTATCACGGTCACATCACAAACCCTGAGAGCCGCCCAGGCGAGCCCTGTGCAGAGCCTGAAATACGAGTGACCTAGTCCTCGTAGTATCCGATCCTGTGAGACACCTTATAGCCACTCCGGTCTTTGACCTGCACAGTGATCCTCCGGAATTTCCGATCTTCTGAGTAATCGATATTCTTGGGAGTATAGTAGATCAAGTAGTAATTCTCTGTTGCCTCTACAGCGGTCTGCAGCAGGATCTCCGGCCTGGCAGAAGCGCCGAAATACCCCCCTGTGGCTGCGGAGATCTGCTTCCAGGCACTGTAGACATCTTCGGAGTGTTCCTCCATCCGGATCCCGAATTCCTGCTGTGCCGGCATGGTGACGAACAGGAACTGGATGGATATGGAAGAGTCCGCATAGGCCTTCTCGACCTCGTCGATGTTGAAATTCGTGTCCCGGTAGTTGAAGTTGAAAAGGTCGGAAAAACTATGCAGCACGTCGTGATGCTCCTGATTAAATTCCAGGTACTGGGTCATGATCCTGGGTTCGATGGTGGGGATGAACTCCCTTTGATAAATGAAGAACACGTGTTTCTGCCCGGGCCTGTTCTTCAGGAAGCGGGCGAAGTCCAGGAGCTTCAGCTGATGGATCTCCCTTAGGGTCTCCAGCCGTATCAGTTCGCTGGAGTACTGCAGGAGCAGATCCTGCATGATGCGGGCATCGTCATATCCGTCAGCGACCTCAAAACCGTCCGTCGGAGCCCTCTCTGCACCACCGCTCAGGACGGCGGTCAGTTGGGCGGCGAGGCTGGAGAGGCTTTTAATGGTCTGCCTGTACTCGGAGGTCGCCAGCAGCGTGTCTGACCTCAGGATCTCGATGAGCTGCTTCTGGATATCTTCCTTGGTCACCATGCCCAGGGCGTTGTCTCGGAGCCTGTATGTCTTTAAGGGAGTCACGATGTAGAGGTTGTCGCTGGGAAGCAGGTTGGTTTCGATGAAATTCTCCAGAGCGTCTTTGTATCGGACAGAGTACTCGGTCACCTGCAGGAAGAGGAAGAGCGTGCGTTCGATCTCCGGCATGAACCGCTTTTTTTCGTCGCTTCGCTTGATCTGGCCGTCCTGCACCAGGTAGACGGCTTCGATCTTTTGCGGCACACCGTCTTCGAAGAGTTCGAAGTCCTTGGTGATTAAATCTGCCTGGAACTTGCCGTCCTTGAACACACGCACCGGCACTTCAACATTGAGGACCAGAGATTGTTCCACAAACGACTGCTGCTGCGCTAACAGGGCCAGTCCGGCTGCCAGAAAGATTCCCAGCGCCATGATCCTGATCAGAACGGTCTTATTTTGCATTGGATGTCTCCCCTCCAGGTTAGACGAATTCCCATAGACATATATTCCGGAATTATTAAATGCAATATTCATACCAGGATGAGGAAGGCCTGGTTCCAGGGTGGCAGAGGAAGAATATTCCCAGAATTCAAGGAAAATAATTCAATAAATTGGATTCATGTCGATTTTTTGGATGTCCTTACGCTATTATCTGGATGTCCTCTCATCCCAAGCCCAGTCGTCGTCCTTCTCCATGACCAGGGAGGTGATCTTCAGAGTTTCTCGGCCCCCGTCGTCCTTGAGATTGGACCCGACGCTGTAGACGATGAACCCATCTCCTTCTTTCCTGTAGATCAGGGATTCCCC
>JAUWTO010000234.1 GCA_030614685.1 Candidatus Aminicenantota bacterium | reverse complement strand
ATGATCAGGATGTCGTCGTTGTCCCAGGGTTTTTCGATGTATTGAAACAGGCCCACGTTGTTGATGGCCTTAATGGCGTTTTCCTTGTCGGCATACCCCGTGAGGATGATCCGCGGTACCTCGGGCCTGAGTTTCTTCACCTCTGCCAGAAAGGATATCCCGTCCATCTCCGGCATGAGATAATCGGACATCACCAGGTCGATGGGTTCTTTTGCTATAAACTCCAGTGCCTCCTTGGCTGATATGAAGGTTTTTACCGTATAGTCGGTTTCCAGCGCCAGGAAAGAGTTGAGGCTGGTCAGCACCATCTCTTCGTCGTCGACGATGACGATCGTGGCGTCTGTTTCGTTCTGAGTCATGTTCCCTCCTCGGCTCAGCGGCTGATGCTGGTCATCAGCCTCCGCAGTCTTTTCACCATGGTCTTGAGAATGCTCTGGGTTATGGCCACATAGTCGGCCAGAAGGTCGATGAAGTCTTCCTTGTCGACCCTGAGGACACGGGTGTTCTCCAGGGTCGTGGCCGTGGCGACACGCGGCTCATCATCGAATAGGGCCCAGGTCCCGAAGCCGTCTTTGGCACCGGCCACCATCACTTCCTCTTCCTCTCGCGTCATTCGGACACGTCCGCTGATGACCATGTATATGGCATCGGGGAGATCACCCTCTTTGAAGATGGTCTCATCCGGCTGGAACTCGATCTCTTCCGTGATGGCTGCGATATGGGAGAGATCCTCGGTCGATGTGTATTCAAAGATGTCGATCTCCTGCAGGAAGAGGACTTTCTCTATCGTCGTAAGCATGTTTTCCCTGTCATGTGGGCGCCGCCTTCTTTTGAAAGTACCATATAAATTTGTTCTGCGTCAATCTCGCTTTTATGAATGATCCAGGCGCTGGATAATTCACGAGCCAAGATTGCTGCAGCGACGAGGAAGTGGCCCATGAAGTTGTAGTGAACTACCACGAATGGGCTGCAACGAAGTTGATGTGGTGAGATTGGCTCGCCCGTAGGGTAAAAGCTGTCGGCTCTTAGAATGGTTTTTGAAATATGTGCCGGCAGTTTTTATGAATGATCCAGGCGCTGGATGCAGAGCCGGGCGGTTTCTCTGATAAGTGGCTTGGGAGACTCCATCAGCGGCCTGACGCTGTCCAGGAACTGGCGCTGATCGAACATGGCGATCAGGTAGATGGCACAGGCGCTCAGCCAGGTGTCATCGCCTTTCAAGACGAGCTCGATGGATACCTCCTCTTCAAGGAGCCGGGATCCCGTGGGCGGTTTCTGGTTTTTCAGGATCTGGGGGCGGGCGCTCTCCACGATGGGGATCAGGGATCTCTTCAGGTCGGACTCGAGCACATTGTCCAGGAACTCGATGGCATTGGCCCGGAGGCGGGAGATGTTGCTCATGAGGCCCAGGTAAGCGCTCAACATATCCCTGGGGGGGTACCGGAGTCCCAGCAGGCGGAAGATCCGCTCCAGACAGTTCTCCAGCCTTTCCTCCATGGCCCGAACCAGCAGCAGACGGGATTTGTAGGGACCGTCGTTTCTGCCCTCCGGGCCGGATCGTTCCTGCCCTAGGGTCATCTTCTGCCTCATCCAGGACTGGAGTATGAGGCTGTAAAGGTCGATCTCATCGAAGATGCGGGTTTTTATGAGGTGGGGATCGAACTTGAGATGGGGGAATCCGACACGGAGCCTGTTCAGGGCACGTATGTTCTGGTAGCGGAAGGCAAGATCCTTCTGCAGCAGCTGCCCCCAGAGCCGATCCACGGATTTCTGCGAGCCGATCAGCGCCAGGACCGGAGGCACAGCTAGGCGTTTCCGTCTATCCTGGCGCTCATCCTCGAGCAGCCCGGCCAGGGAGTCGATCACCTCTTCTCCGTAGGCGGCCAGGCATTCTCTGACGCTTTTGCGGAGGTGTCTGGTGTTCAGGTTGTCCAACAGGAAGGGGAGGAAGTCTTTGGCGGGGGCGAGCCCGACACTTTCCACGGCCGCCTTCATCACGTCCGGATCTTCATCCCGGAGAAGGGTGTGCAGGAATCCGTTCAGCTCTTGGTCCCTGGCCAGGCCGATGGCGTTCGCTGTTTGGATTTTGATGAACTTCCGCTGCTCTTCATCCGCGCTCGGTGCCTGGGCTCTTTCCATCAAGGAGCCCAGGATCCCCTTCAGCTCGATCTCTTTACGGAAATCCTTGTTCTCCCTCCACTCACGAGCCGCGCAGAGCACGGCTGCGACCTGGATGCACGGGTTGGGATTCTCCAGAAATTCTTTCAAAGCTGCAGCCTTATCCGGGGAGGATTGGTACAGGTATGAGATCGCCTCACGCTGGAGATCTATGCTGTCATCGTCCACCAGATCCCGGGCCTCGGCTGAAAGATCGATCTCGGGATACCTGAGCGCCATGCTCAGGACCACAGCCCGGATCTCGGGGGAAGGATGGTTGATCAATCTCTCCAGGTGGGGTGCCAGGTCCTTGTTTTTCACGTTCTCCAGCAGACCCAATATGTAAAGGATCTGCCTCTCGCTGCTGCCCTCCAGAACCTCCATGAAGCCGGACAACAGGGAGGCGTCCTCCAGGTTCAGGGACTGCTGATCCAGGTCGATGGTGCGTTTTTCTATGGCCTGACGGAATGAATCCACATACTCGCGTTTGATGCGCAGGAGCAGGTAGCACCAGAGGGCGATCAGGACGATCAGCACGAGGCTGATGTGCCGCAGCGACAGGCCGAGCCATACGGTCAGCCCGATCAGGCTGAGTCCGGCCGCACCCTTAGCGAAGTTTTTCAGGAAGACATCTATGAACGTTTTGGCCTTTTTCTTGGATTCCGGCGGGATCGGCAGATAGAGCAGCTCCAACCCGGACCGGTTGATGGAGTGTTTGAAACCGCCATCGCTGAGCTTGATGATTATGGCTGACCAGAGGGCGGGAGAGATCAGGATCCCGACGGTCCCCGCCACCAGCCCCAGGGGCAGGAAAAACAGCGAGGCCGTGACCCCCAGGCTTTTCATGACTCGGCTGGTCAGCAGCAGCTGGATGACCAGGGCGAACACGTTAACCAGGGACTGCATCAGCCCGAAAAAGGCGGTCAGCGCATCGCTCTCCACAAAAGCGCGTTCTGCCAGCACCCGGTACTGGTAATCCGCCAGGTTGGCCGCCAGGACTCCCACGCAGATGATGCCGGCCAGGAAGATCAGGTGCCTGGAATCCAGGATGAGCCTCAGGGCATTCTCGGCGGGTTTGGCTTTGTCTGCCCCTCTTCCCCCTGTCTGCCGCCTTCGCTTCTGAGGATCATGAGCGCTCATCCTCCGGATCAGCACCACCAGCAGCAGGCACGTGAGAAGGAACCCCGCACCGATGAAGATCAGGTTGCGGGTGCCCAGGCGGGGCACCAGCATGTTCGTCAGTATGCCGCCGCCGATCCCTCCGATGATGGCTCCTGCGCCGATGAAGCCGAAGATCCGCTTGGCTTCCCGCGCATCATAGATGTCATTGGCCAGGAGCCAGAACTGGCTTCCCGTGATCACGCTGAAGATCACCACCCATGTGTAGAACGCGTAGAAAAACCAGTCCTTCTGCTCCGGGAAGCGGAAGAGCAGCCAGAACACACCCAGACAGGCGATCGAGAATACGAAAGTCCACATGATCAGGCGGCTGAGCCTGATCCTCTTGGCGTAACGGCCGTAGAGGGAAGCGATGAGGGCGGAGAACAGGGCCACCAACATGAAGACATAGGGGAGTTTTCCGGCTCCCTGGCTGTCGACAAAAAGCGAACTGCTGACGGATTTCAGGATAACGACCGTGGCAATGATCAGCATCCCGTAGCCGAACATCAGGGAGGCTTTGCGACCTTCCCCCTCGCGCAGGTCAAAGAGGCGCCTGAGGAATCCGGTCATGGCTTTATACAGACTAGGGACTCAATAGGACTCAAGTGAGCCGGCTCTCCAGT
>JAUWTO010000040.1 GCA_030614685.1 Candidatus Aminicenantota bacterium | reverse complement strand
TTCCCCTGGCTGTGGTGTTCCTCCTGTTCACCGCCCAGGGCCTGACTCAGATCCCGGTCCCGGACATCGGCATACCGGCTATTTTCCTGCTCGGAAGCCTTGCGTGTATGGTGGGGGGCCGAAGGTTCGGCCTGTTCAAGGCCACTCAGGCGGCCCTGGAGGCATCCATGCCCATACTGGCCATCCTGGCCGGTGTGGGCATGTTCATCCAGGTCATAACCCTGACCGGGGGTCGGGGCTGGATCATCCTGTCTTTCCTGGCACTCCCGCCGGCTCTGCTGTATGCCGGTATCGCGGCCAGCATGCCGCTTTTCGGGGCGGTCTCCGCCTATGGATCGGCCTCCATCCTGGGTGTTCCCTTTATCCTGGCCCTGATCGAGCAAAACGCCGTTTTCACCTCAGCAGCGCTGTCGGCCGTGGCAGGCCTCGGGGACCTGATGCCGCCCACGGCCCTGGCCGGGATATTCGCTGCTCAGGTCGTGGGAGAGAGCAACTATTTCAAGGTCCTTCGCTACTGCCTGGTCCCGGCTCTTTTTCAGCTCTGCGCCGGGATCGGGGTCCTGCTCTTGACCCCCTGGTTGGAGAAACTGCTTATGTAGGTGCCCCATGCAGATCCTATATCATTTTATTGTGGCCTACCTGAGCGTGAGCCTGCTTGTCTATCTGTTCCGTGAAAAGCGGCTCCGCTGGCAGATCAGTACGGCCATCGTCCTGGTCATGTTCCTGCTTCGGCTGTTTCTGATAAAATAAGGTCCCACAATGAGGATGAGATCATGAGCCGTCATACCGTGTGCGCCGCCGGGCTGCTGTTGGCGGTGGTCGTTGTGTGCGTGGTCAGCGGGCTCCGGTTCCGCTCCATGCACACGGAGGACGCCATCTATCCGGACGGAAGTCTGACAGAGCACAGGCGTTTGAGCGACTACTTTCCTGCACTGCAAGGATCCGCTGGTGATACGGATGTCTACATCTTCCAGGGCGAGGCAGCGGGCGCCGGACTCCTCATCCTGGGCGGGACGCACCCGAACGAACCCGCCGGCTTCATTACAACCCTTATGCTGGTGGAAAAAACACAAGTGGTTCAGGGCAAGATCGTGTTCATCCCGCAGGCCAACCACAGCGGCTTCACCCACAACGACCCCTTCGAGGCCAGCCCTCAGCGCTTCGCTATCACCACGCCTGAAGGGAAGCGGTGGTTCCGCTACGGGTCGCGCCTGACGAATCCCGTCCATCAGTGGCCCGATCCGGCACTCTATATCAATCCCTCAGGGCAGAAGCTGGCCGGAGCCGAGATGCGCAACCTGAACCGCAACTATCCCGGCAGCAGGACAGGCGGGTTGACACAGCAGGTCGCTCACGCCGTCATGGAACTCATGCGGGAGGAAGGGATCGACGTAGCCGTGGACCTGCATGAGGCGGCCCCGGAATACCCGGTGGTCAATGCACTCGTGTTCCACGAGAACAGCGCCGAGCTGGCGGCCGTGACGGTGATGGGATTGGAGATGACAGACCTGTCTTTCCGCCTCGAAGAGTCCCCCCGTAACCTGAGGGGCTTGAGCCACAGGGAATGGGGAGACCATGCCGGCGTGTTTGCCTTCCTGTTCGAGACCGCCAATGCATCCCACGGTCGGCTGAAGGGCCGCCCGTCAACAGCCCTGATCACCGAGGGGCAGGACCAATACTATGTCAAGGCCGCCCGGCTTGGCCTGCTCTTCGTGCCTTTCGATGAAAAGGGGATCCCGCTCCGGGGCCGGGTCGCACGGCACGTGGCAGCGCTGCAGGCGCTCTTGAGCAGCTGGGCGGAGCTCTATCCCCTCAAGCCTCTGGAGGTCCAAGGATGGCCTTCGGCAGAGGCTATCGCCGCCGCCGGCGTAGGCCCCTTCCTGCATCCCCCAAATTAGGCTAAGTCAAGATAGTACCTATAGTTAGGATTGACAAAAAAGCGCCTCTCGTATAGTATATGTCGACTCACTCCACGAACAGGAGAAATGTACGAATTTTGAGACAGAGATTCAACTCATTCCAAGGGAGATAACAGTCCAATGTCAGAGTTAAACAATGACCTCAAGAACGAAGACGAGCTCAGTATGCAAGATTATGCTGCTCTTCTGGATAAATACCAGTTCAAAGCCAGTGACCTGGCCCCGGGAAAGCTGGTCAAGGGCAAAGTCATCAAGGTCCTCCCCACCCATGTTTTGGTGGATATCGGATCCAAGTCCGAAGGAGTCATTCCCTCAGAAGACTTCTCAGACAGACGGGAGATGGAATCGTTGAAATCCGGGGATGCCATCGAGGCGATCCTGGAAAGACGCAACCTGAAAGAAGGCTACTTCATTCTCTCCAAGCGGAGAGCCAATGCCGTGATGGCACTCAACAACCTGGAAAAAGCCTTTCATAATGACAAATGGATAATCGGGAAGGTGGTGGACAAGATAAGAAACGGATACACTGTTGACGTGGGGCTGGACACATTCCTGCCTGATTCACACGCCGACATCAAGATGGTGAAGGACCCGGGCCAACTCCTGGGCAAACGTTTCAAGTTCAAGGTCATCAAGTTCGACCGTCCGTCTGAAAATGCGGTCTTGTCGCGGAAGCTGCTCCTGCAGGATGAGCGGGAACAGCGCAAAAAACAGGTCTTCTCGCAGCTGGAGAAGGGGAAGACCTTCAAGGGGAAGATCAAGTCCCTCACCAACTTCGGCGCCTTTGTCGACCTGGGAGGGATCGAGGGGCTGCTCCACATCTCCGACATGTCCTGGGGCAAGCTCAACCACCCATCCGAACTTCTCGAAAACGGCAAGGAGATCGATGTCATCGTCCTGGATTTCGATGAGAAGGAAGAAAAAATCTCCCTGGGCTACAAACAGCTCACCTCCGATCCCTGGCTCAACCTCCATGACCGGTACATGACCGGGCAGAAGATCACAGGCAAGGTGGTCAGTCTGACCGACTTCGGCGCCTTCGTAGAACTGGAGGAAGGAGTGGACGGCCTGGTCCACGTCTCAGACCTGACATGGTCACGGAAACAGGTGCATCCCAAGAAGATCCTCTCCATGGGCGAAGAAGTCCTGGTCACCATCCTGGACATCAACTCGGAGACCAAACGGATCTCGCTGGGGCTGAAACAATCCAGCCCCCATCCCCTGGAAATCCTGCAGCAGACGTACAGCCCCGGCGCCCACGTCAAGGGCACCATTACCAGCATCACCGACTTCGGCGCTTTTATGGAGGTGGAAAAAGGGCTCGAAGGGCTCATCCACATCTCCGACCTCAGCTGGAAGAGGGTCAAACATCCCTCCGACGTCCTCAAAGTGGGAGATGAGGTAGAGGCCGTCATTCTGAATATCGATGTTAACCGCCAGAAGTTCTCTCTGGGCATCAAACAACTGGAAGGAGACATCTGGGAAGACTTTTTCAAGAGGCAGAAAATTGGGGACCTGGTCAAGGTCACAGTGGTCCGGATCGTCGGCTTCGGAGTGTTCGTCGAGATCATGCCAGGGATCGAAGGCGTGGTCTTTCTATCCGAACTGGACGATCGGAAGATCGAAGACCCCAACGAAATATTCAGCGTGGGGGACGAGCGCACCGCCAAGCTGATCAAGATCAACCAGGCCGATCAGAAGATCTCACTGAGTTTCAGGCAGGCCCAGCTGGATATGCAGAAGATCGAGTATCAGAAGTACATGAGCAGCCAGGATGACAGGATGACCCTGGGGGACCTGATGAAAGATCAGCTCAAAAACATCGACACCCCAAAAACCAAAAAAAAGGAGGGAAAAGATGATTAAGGCAGATCTCATCAACCGGATCGCTGAGGAGATGGACATATCCAAACAGGAAGCCGAGACCGGCGTCAATCTGTTTTTTGAAACCATAAAAGATGCGCTCCAACGGGGCGAAGAGATCGAGCTGCGGGGATTCGGCAGCTTTCGTTTCCGGACACGCGATGCGCGTGCAGGACGAAACCCGCGTACCGGCGAGCCCGTCCAGGTCCCGCCCAAGAAGGTGCTCTACTTCAAGCCCAGCAAACTCCTCAAGAACATGATCAACAGCTGATGGAATACATCCATGCTCCCTGGAGAGCCCAGTACGTCAAGAACGTTTACAAAACCAAGGGCTGCATATTCTGCCAGGCTTTGAAGCAGGAGGATGACCGCGAGGCCTTCATCCTGTACCGCGGACGGAACAATTTCATCATCCTGAACAAATACCCCTACACACCGGGACACTTGATGATCGCTCCTTTCCGGCACCTGGATTCCCCGGAAAAGGCAACGAAGGCAGCCGCGCATGAGATGGGCGACATCCAGGTGCTGTGTCTGAAGATCCTGCGTGATCACTACCAGCCTCAGGGTTTCAATATCGGCATGAACCTCGGGAAGTGTGCGGGAGCAGGGGTCGCCAGCCACTACCACATCCATCTTATCCCCCGCTGGCCCGGAGATTCGAACTTCATGCCGCTGGTGGGAGAGACGCGCGTGGTGATCGAATCCCTGGAAACCACTTTCGAGCAGCTCGCCCCCCGTTTCCGGGAGCACGCATAACCCGAATCTCACAGAACAAGAGGTACCCATGGACTTTGAACTGAATGAAGAGCAGAGGATGCTTCGGGATATGGTGCGGAGTTTCGCACAGAACGAGATCGAACCCGTCGCATCAGAGCTTGAATCCAGGCACGAGTTTCCCCGGGATCTCTTGAAGAAGCTGGCAAACCTGGGACTGATGGGAATGACGGTCCCCGCCAAATATAACGGGATCAAGACCGACTACCTGTCGCTATCGATCACCCTGGAAGAGATCAGCCGGTCCCTGCCCTCGCTCGCTGTCATCCTTTCTGTCCACAGCTCTCTCTTCTGTTATTCCGTCAACAAGTACGGGAGTGAACAACTGAAGAGCACATACCTCCCCAAGGCTGCAGCGGGTGAGATCCTGGGAGCGTTTTCCCTGACGGAACCCGGAGCCGGTTCGGACATCTCCGCCCTGTCCACTCAGGCGGTGCGCAGGGAGGGGCGTTTTGTCTTGAACGGGACCAAGGCCTGGGTCTCCAATGGAAACGATGCCGGCGCGTTTATCCTGTTCGCCCAGACTGAGGCCGGATCCGGGGGGAAGAAGCTCAGCGCGTTCCTGGTGGACCGGGAAACACCGGGGCTGCGTGTCTCCAAGATCGAGGAAAAGATGGGCCTGAACGCCTCCATCACCACCGACCTGGTGCTGGAAGACTGTGAGATCCCGGAGGACAATCTATTGGGAGATGAGGGCAAAGGCGCCTCGATCGCCCTGCACTGCCTGGACTGCTCCCGGATAGGGATCGCGGCCCAGTCGGTGGGGCTGGCCCAGCGTGCCCTTGATGAGGCCGTCGCCTATTCTCGTCAGCGCGAGGCTTTCGGCACCACCATCTCTCAGATCCAGGCTATACAGTTCATGCTGGCGGATATCGCGACGCTCACCGAGGCCTCCCGCCTCCTGACTTACCGGGCAGCCGCCCTGTATGACCTGGAAAAACCCTTCTCTAAGGCTGCCGCCATGGCGAAGCTGTACGCCTCGGAAGCAGCCAACAAGGTAGCCTACCAGGCGCTCCAGATCCATGGAGGATACGGCTACTCCCGCGAATTTATGATCGAACAGCTCTATCGAGATGCCCGTGTGCTGTCCATATACGAGGGCACCTCCGAGATCCAACGGATGGTAATCGCCCGGTTCCTGCTCAAGGAGTGATCCGGACCAACAATAGATAATGAGGTAAGACGATGCTAAAGAACATGCGCAAGAACGTGAAATCCCTGGCTCCCGTACTCTGGTTCGTCATCCTGGCGTTCATCGTCACGATTTTTGTAGACTGGGGTGGCGCCGGTCGCGTGGGCGGCGGCCAGGGCTCCAACACTATTGCCACAGTAGGCGGAGAAAAGATCCCGCTCGATCTCTACGTGCAGAACCTTCAACAAAGGATCGAAGCCCTGCAGCAGCAGATGCCTGAACTGGACCAGAATTTCATCCAGCAGCTCAACATCCCTCAACAAATCCTGGAACAGGTCATTCAACAGACCCTGCTGCTCCAGGTGGCCGCTGATATGGGCATCCAGGCTTCCAATGCGGAGATCGTCGAAAGAGTCAAGGCCCTGCCCATATTCCAGAAAGAGGGGCAGTTCATCGGCTTCGATGAATACCAGCGCATCCTGAACTGGAACCGGACATCGACCGCTCAGTTCGAGCAAGGCCTCGAGAAGGAGATCATCATCGAGAAGGCTGTCAAGGTGATCACATCGGGCGTCACGGTGTCCGCGGACGAGCTCTGGGAGAACTACAAGAAGACGAGCGAGAGCGCCAAGCTGGAATACCTCGTCATCCCTGAAGACAAGATGGAGCTCTCTGAGGAGTCGTCTGAGGAAGAACTCCGAGAGTACTTCCAGGCCCACCAGGATGACTTCCAGATCCCAGAAAAGAGGACCGGCGCCTATGTATTCCTAAGTACAGAAGAGCTCAAGCTGGAAGTCCGGCTCGAAGATGCGGAGATCGAAGAGTACTATGAAGACAACGGGGCCCAGTTCCAAGATCCTGAATCAATCCAGGTCAGCCGGATCTTCCTTCCTCTGGCAGATAAGGAGCCTGGTATGCTGGCGGCCGAGATCAACGACATCCGGGAACGGATCCAACAGGGAGAGGATTTTGCAGAACTGGCCAGAACGCTTTCCCAGGATGAAAAAGCCGAATCCGGTGGGGACTGGGGGGAGTTCGAATGGAGACGGCTGTCCCCGCAGGAACAGGGCATCATTGAAGGCCTGGATCAAGGGGCGCTGTCCGAGGCCGTCGAGATGGCCGATGGGACCTCGCTGGTGAGGGTCACGGAAAAACGGCCGGCCGTGCAGAAAAGCCTCGAGGAAGTCAAGGAACAGATCCAGACTATCCTCACCGATCAGAAAGCCCAGGAATTGGCGGAAGAGCGGATCGCCCTGTTGGAAAAGGAGGCCAAGCGGGATAGGAGCCTGGAACCGGCAGGCCAGAGACTGGGCTATGCACTCCAGCAGACAGACCCGCTGGCTGAGGGCGACCCCATCCTGGATATCGACTCCTCGGGTTCGATCAGCCGCTCCCTCTTCGGGCTTGAGGACCAGGAGATCTCCGCACCCGTCTACACCTACTCAGGAGTCGGGCTGGCGCAGCTGAAGGGGATCGAACCCAGCAGGGCGGCCACCTTCGAGGAGGCGGAAACCGATATCAGGGAAGACCTGGACCTGGAGAGGAAAAAGCAGCTGGCCCTGGAAAAGGCAGCAGAACTGCGCTCCGAGCTCGAGAGCCGGACTTTTGAGCAGGTATCCGAGGCCCACGGCTTCGAGCTCAAGACTTCAGAAGAGCACAAACGGGAACAGTACCTGAGCGTGATCGGTGAAAATTCCGAGATCGACACGTTTGCTTTCGACTCGCCCCTCGATCAGCTCAGCGAACCCCTGCGCTATGAAAACGGCTTCATCCTGATGCGTGTCCTCGACCGCAAAGAGGTCACCCAGGAGGACTTCGAAGAGAACCGGGAAACGGAAAGGCAGAGCCTATTGGACCAGAAGCGCAACATGGTGTTTGCCTCCTTCTACGCCAAGCTGAGGGAAGAAAAGAAGGTGGAACCCAATTATGGGCTGTTCTTTCAGATCAACCAGCAGATTCTGTCCTACTTTACCCGCTAGGCCGATCAGCCGCCCCTGACCAATCGATACAGAACGCGCCGCGTACGCTTTTCCATGGCTGCCCGGAACCGGGAGATGGTCAGGGACAAGTCGTCGGTCGTGTAATCCGATACCTTCAGCGGCTTCCCGATGCCGATCTTGATCTTCCCTGGAACAACCCAAGGCATGTGCGTCCCGTACATCGCGATCGGGACCACAGGGACGACCAGCCCATGGTCCCTGAATATTTTTGTACAGAGAAAGGCCGGGCCGCTCCGGAATTCGCACACGTAGGGGTTGGAATCCTGCGGATTGATCCGCCCCCTCCCTTGAAGCAGGACCACTGCTTTTTCTTCCAGGAGGAAGTCCTTGCACCTCTGGAGTGCCTTTGTCTTGCCCTCCATCAGGTCCACGGGGATGGTCCCGACCCTGCCTATGTTGTCCGATATGAAATTGACAAAAGGGACCTTGATGGGCCTGATGGCAACATCGAACAGCAGGCCGAATTCCTTCAAGTGACGCTTGAAATGGGCCCGGATGAGGGCATGGAAGCGTTCCCTCGAGAAGATTTCCTGGTTGGCCGTAAAGTGGATCTGGCGGGGGATTATCTCAAGCAGGGCAGCTATGTCCTTGTAACTTCCGATGTGGTTGCCGACGATCACCGCGGGGCCCTGCATGGGCAGGTTGTCCATCCCCGTGACCTGAAGAGTCTTGCCGAAGAGGGCAAGCCTGACCCATTTCATGAGGGTTGGTCTCAAGCGGAGGAAATCTTTTTCAAAGGCGTCCATGATCCTGACCGCCATTTTAGCATCTTTCTCACTGGGGTCATAGCCCGCATCGTCTGCAGCACCCATATCTCAGGCAGGCATTTCCGATGCAGGGCTTGCATAAATGATGCGCTTGGTTTAAATATACGCCCATGCGGCTCCAACCACGAAGGAGGAGGGAAACATGATCCGGATACTGCGGGGGGGCAATGTCTTTGCGCCCGAGCCTATGGGCATTCAGGATGTGGTGGTGGCAGGCGAAAGAATCGCGGCAGTGCTCCCTGCCGGGACAGCCACCTTTTCCGGCGTTCCCGTCGAGGAACTGGATATCTCCGGCAAGACCTTGGTCCCAGGATTCATCGACAGCCATGTTCACATTCTGGGGGGCGGAGGGGAAGGCGGACCTGCCACCCGCGCCCCGGAGATCTATCTGGAGGATATCGTCACCAGCGGAGTGACCACGCTGATCGGCTGCCTGGGCACGGACGGGACTACGCGCCACATGAGCTCGCTCCTCGCCAAAGCCAACGGCCTGGACCAGGAAGGGATCACGACGTTCCTCTTCACGGGGTCCTATGAGATTCCTGTGAAAACCTTGACTGGAAGCGTGAAGTCGGACCTGATCCTCATCCATAAGGTCATCGGTGCCGGTGAGATCGCCATTTCCGACCACCGCTCGGCACAGCCCACCTTCGACGAATTCGCCCGATTGGCGGCGGAATGCCGGGTGGGGGGGATGCTGGGCGGCAAGGCCGGAGTCCTGCACTGCCATCTGGGAGATGGATCACGCCGGCTCCAACACCTGTTCCGGCTGCTCCGGGAGACAGAGATCCCGGCCACACAGGTCATCCCGACCCATACCAACCGCAACTCCGAGCTTCTGGACGAAGGCATCGCCTTTGTGAAGGAGGGCGGCTTCATCGATCTGACCGCGGACTTGGACCCGGATCCCTCCTCAGACGGCCACCTGAGCATTGCCCGTTCGCTCCAACGCTGCCTGGATAAGAAGATCCCGCTGTCAAGGCTGACCATCAGCTCCGACAGCAACGGCAGCATGCCGGTCTTCGATCAGGAAGGCCGGCTCACCGGACTGACCATCGCCACGCAAAAAAGCCTGCTGGCCAACTTTCGTTTTCTGATAGAGAACCGGGTCGTGGAACTGCCGGATGCACTGTTGCCTCTGACGCGCAATCCGGCGGTCTACTACAAGCTGGAACAGAAGGGTGAGATCCAGGTCGGCAAGGACGCGGACCTGCTGGTCTTTGACCGGGACTGGGCCCTGACGGAAGTCCTGTCCCGAGGCCGAGTGATGATGGACGGTGGGGGCCTCCTGGCCAGAAGCACGTTTTCTTCCGCGCAGATGAAAGGAATTCAAGTATGAACGAAAGCAACACACCAGGCTCTCCGGACCGGCGCCCGCCCCGCTTCGGCGTGGCCTTGATCCCCCTGGTGGCCATGGGCCTGCTCCTGGGAATCGGCTATGGCGTCTACCAGATCCGTCCCCAGGTGCTCCTGGTCGCCGCGGCATTCCTCACGGGCTGCCTGGGCTTTTTTCTCCACTTCTCCTGGAAGGAGATGGAAAAGGGGATCGTCGACGGCATTCACAAGGCCATGCCCGCCATCCTGATCATGCTCTGTGTGGGAGTGCTCATCGGATCGTGGATCGCCAGCGGGACCATCCCCATGGTCATATACTACGGACTCAAGCTCATCTCCCCCAAGTTTTTCCTGGTGACCGCCTGTTTTGTCTGTTCTCTCACCTCCCTGGCCACGGGGACCTCCTGGGGCACCATCGGGACACTGGGGGTGGCCTTCATGGGGATCGCAATGGGACTGGGCATGCCGCTGGGGCCGGCGGCGGGGGCCATCGTGGCCGGCGCCTACTTCGGTGACAAGCTGTCCCCCTTCTCCGATGTGACCAACCTGGCGCCGGTGGCCGCGGGTTCGAACCTGTTCGATCACATCAAACACATGATGTGGTCCGCCACTCCGGCCTGGTTGATCGGGCTCCTGATCTATTTTCTGGTCGGCCTCCGCTACAGCGATGTCCAGGTGGAGACGGAACGCATGACACTGATCACACAGACCCTGAAGGAAAACTTCCATTTCAATATTCTGCTGCTCCTGCCCATGGCTATCGTATTCTATTTCGCCGCCACCAAGAAACCCACCATCCCGGGAATGCTGCTCTCATCCGTTGTGGCCGGTGCCCTGGCCGTTATCTTCCAGAACGCTTCGATACCGGAGATCGCCACGGCCGTCAACACCGGGTATCAGGCGTCCACCGGAGTCGAACAGGTCGACAACCTGATCTCGCGGGGGGGCATGATGAGCATGATGGAGACACAGCTGGTGGCGTTCACGGCCTTCAGTTTCGGCGGCATCATGCAGGCCACCGGCCTGCTCTCCGTGATCCTGGACCGGGTAATGCGCTTCGCCAACCGAGTGTCGAGCATCGTGTTGACCACCATATCGGCATCCATTGTGACCGCGTTGGTGACCGGCAGTTCCTATCTCTCCATGATCATCCCGGCAGAACTGCTGGCCCCTGTCTACAAGAAACACGACCTGGCCGCCAAGAACCTCTCGCGTATCATCGAGGAGAGCGGGGCCATCATCGTCCCCCTGATCCCCTGGAGCATGGCTGGGGTCTACATCACCGGCACCATCGGCGTCCCGACCCTTTCTTATCTGCCATGGGCAATCATGAACTATGTCTCGGTGCTGATCCTGGCCATCTTCGGCTTTACGGGTTTCAGCATGGCTCCGCGGATAAGGGACGACGAAACCGAGATCGGCTCCTAGCCGAGGGGCTCTAGAGGGCGATCTCAATACATCTGTTTCGTCATGCTGGGCTCGAAGTAGGAAACTACATCTCACCCAACATTTCCTCACAGCTGCACCGACCTCACCCTCTAGAGCCCCTCGGCTGGACCAATCGACAGGGAAATACTGGATCGCCTGATTCTTCTATGCTCAGTCACAATCTGTTTCGTCATGCTGGGCTCGAAGTAGGAAACTACATCTCACCCAACATTTCCTCACAGCTGCACCCCCCGCGCCTCGCACCTGGATCGACCTTGCCTGTGGATACCTCAGGTTAATCTGTTATTCGGAATCGTCTTTGTTGTCGAGGCTGCCGAAAGCCTTGCTGAACTTGTCACGGGCTTCCTCTTTTTTCTTTCGTGCCAACTCGGCTGTGGAGGCGAACCTCTGGTCCATCACCTCCTGCTTTTTCTTTTCCTTGGCGAGCAGGTCTTCCAGGGAGCTTTTCTCTTTCGCGGCCTTTTCCGATTTGATGACCGTCCCCGACTTGGGATCGATCCAAAGCCGCGTGCGACAGCACGGACAATGGACAGGGATTATGTCTTCCTTTTGATCTTTCATTTTTCTGATCCATCTGGGTCGTGCATTGATCCTGTCAGCAGGGCCGATATCAGGATGATACCACTATCGTCATCGGATTCCTATGGGACTTCCAACCTGTCCTGCTTTCCTGGCCCCGGGATCTCGATGCAGTGTTTCTTGATGAGCTTGAACAATCCCTGCCGGCTCAAGCCGATCTCCTGGGCCGTGCGTGCCCGATTGTAGTTGAAGCGGTCCAGGGCCTGGCGGAGAAAACGCTTTTCGAAATCCGCCTTGGCCCGAAAATAGTCGTAAGAGGAGACCGTCTCCGGCTCCGCGTGTGGATTTATCCTGGGAGAGAGGTCCCGCTCAGTGATGAGTGTAGATTCATCGCAGAGGATCAGGCAGCGCTGGATCTCGCCCTGGAGCTCCCGGACATTCCCCGGCCATTTGTACTCCTGCAGGAGCTGCAGGGCCGTGGGAGTCAGACAGGCCCGGCCCCTCTTCATCTCCCGGCAGAATTTATCAAGAAAAAAATCGACCAGCGGCATGATATCCTCCTTGCGACGACGCAGGGGTTCGATCTCGACAGGCAGGATCCTCAAACGATAAAGCAGGTCCTCCCTGAAGGCACCCTCAAAGACCCTGCTCTCGATGTCTTGGTTGGTGGCGCTGATAAACCGGACATCGACTGGGCGCGGCCGGTTTTCTCCCACCCGGCGGATCTCCCGCTCCTCGATAAGCCGCAGGAGTTTGGCCTGCAGGTGGGGAGACAGGTCACCGATCTCGTCCAGAAACAGGGTGCCGCCGGACGCCTCCTCCACCAAGCCCGGCTTGTCCCTGATCGCTCCGGTGAAAGCTCCCCGGACATATCCGAAAAGCTCACTCTCGATCAATTGCTCGGGCAGGGCAGCACAGTTGACTGCGACAAAAGGAGATCGAAACCGGGGGCCGCGTCGGTGGAGGGAGCGAGCCACCACCTCTTTTCCAGTGCCACTTTCTCCTCCAATAAAGACAGGGGCCGCGGAATTCTTGAACTTTTCGATCAGCGTGAGAAGATGGAGGAAGGCGCGGCTCTGGCCGATCAGCTCCACGGGAGGGGGCGCCTGTTCCAGGGCCTGCCCGGCGGTCGGGCCCTGGGGAACACACGAGTTTTCTCCCATAACGTCACTGTATTGGTAACGCTTCGGCGGCGGAGATTTTCTCATGCCGGATGGGGAGCATAGCACACTCCCAGGGCCGATGCCGACGTGAGTAGAGGATACGGGGGGGGTGAGGTCAGCTCGTGGACTGAAGCGCCTGCAGCCTGGCCGCCACATCCCGGAACTCCGGGTTCCAATCCGCAACTTCCTGATAGAACTGAAGCGCTTTCTTGCGCTCTTTCATGGACTCATAGAGGGAAGCCAGCTCAAACTTGAGCGCGAATGACTGATGAGAATCCTTGGCCGCTTTTTCCAGAGCCTTCTCCAGCCAACGGGCTGCCTCCCCCGGTTCATCTTTCTGGGCATAACAATGGCTGATCAGTGTGAGGCTGTCGATTTCCAGCCTCTTGCTGTTGACCGCCAGCTTGCACTCTTTGATGGCTTCATCGAACAGCCCCTGCCCCATGAAGGCGACAGCCAGGTTGTAGTGACTCTCATAATCATCCTGATCCACTTTCTGGTCCAGGGCCTTGCGGAAGTCTGCCACGATATCTGTCAGGGCCTTCTCCACGCTGGCCGTGTCACCCCGGATCTGGACACTACAGATGGCTTCTATGGCATCCAGCTCGTCACCGATGATGTCCTTCAGGTCGAAATATGTTTCCTCACCCTCCTTTTCCTGCATCACGATGGGGATGAGATCGGTCTCGGCGAAGATATCGGCGGCCGAGAGGTGGCCGTCCATGAGTTCGTCGGCAAAGGCCTGAGGCCCGCCTTTGGGCATAATGCCCGAGAGTTTATCCAGGAGCTCCGTCTCCTTCTTATGGACTTTGCCGATCTTCTGAGCGAGGTCTTGGGTTTTGCTCCTGGCCGTGATCTGTTTGACTTCTTCGATCTTTTCGGCCACCTTCTTCTCATCAGGGTACCGCATCATCAGGTTGTCAAGAATGCGGCGTGCATTCTTGAACAGCCCCTGTTCGATGTACAGATCGACTTTGGAGAGCGTCGAATCGATGATCTCTGAGGATTCATCCACACGGATGGAGAACGGCTCCTCCATAAGCTCTCCCTCTGCGCCGCCTAACTCCCCCTTGAGGAAGCGGTAATCGGAGTAATAGGTCTGGTTTTGGGGAAACATCTCGACCAGTTCCCCAAGCAGGGAGAGGACCTTTTTCTGGACGTTGTTCTTGCGGTACTGTTCGATCAAAACCCCATAGATGACCTCGAGATCCTTATTCTGCTTCTTCAGCTTATAGATACCGGCCAATTTTTCCAGGGTGGGCAAGTGGGCCTTTTTTGAAGCGAGCACCAGCCCCAGCAGTCCGATGGCCTTGTCCACCAACTGCTTTCGCACCAGGGTATCGACCAGCGGTTCGTATAACTCGTACACCTGATCCAGCTCGCCGCGCAGGATCAGGATGCGCCCCATCTTAACCCGGGCCTCCACCTCCTTGGGGCGCAGAGATATGATCCGGGAGAAAACCTCTTCCGCTTGTTTGGTGTTATCATCCTCGAAATACAGGTTGCCTAGAAGATACAGGGCCTTGATGTTGTCCTTGTCCTTCTTGAGGAAGGAATTAACGAGATCGAGCGCCTCCTCCTTCTTATCCTCGCGCCGGTACAGCTCGATCAGATTGGTCAGGGTTCGCGGATAATCTTCTTTCAGCTTCCTCGCCTGTTCGAGGGCCTTGCGGGCGTCCTCCAACCGCTTCTTACGCATGCAGGACTCGGCCACGGTGTTGTACTCTTCAACCGCCCTGTCGCCCTGTCCCTGCCGGTTCAGGAGTCCGGCCAGAGTGATCCGCGAGTCCATGTCCTCGGGGCTCAGTTCCAGGAGGGTCTCATAGGCCTGGATCGCTTCTGCGGTCTTTTCCTGTTTGGCAAGAGACTTTGCCAGCTTGGCATACTCCTTCCGAGCCTCTGAGGTAAAGCCCTGGTTATCGTAGAGTTGAGCAAGCCTCTGGATCGCCTCCAGGAACTCGGGGTCGATGCGGCCGATCCGCTTCAGTATGGCGATCGCCTTGGAATTCAGGCCTTTCCCTTCGTAAAAATCAGCGATCTTGAGCAGTTCTTCGACGGCCTTGCGCTTCTGATCGGCCCGGATGTAGAGGTCTCCGATCTGAGTGCGGACGGGGATATCCTGTTCTGTGCCCGAGAGCAGTTTTCGCAATTCAGAGATGGCGCCCTGCAGCTTGCCCCGCTTGATCAGTTTTTCCACGAGAGCCTCGATCCTGGCCCTCTCTCTGCTGCTCATGAGTCGGCTCTGTCCTTCAGGTTGAATGTCCGCCTGTGAAACACACTGGGCCCCAGTCTCTGGAGCGCCTGGTAGTGCTCGCGAGTCCCGTATCCCTTGTGTTTGGCAAGGCCGTAACCCTCAAAGATGCCGTCCAAGTGAACCACCATCTCATCTCGAAGCACCTTGGCGACGATCGATGCCGCCGCGATCGTGATGCTCTTTTTGTCTCCTTGAGGGACTCTTTCCTGAGAATAATCTACTCCATTCAATCGGAAGCCGTCAACCAAAAGAAAGTCGGGCTCCAGGGCCAACCTCTCGACGGCACGGCGCATAGACTCGAGGGACGCCCAATGAATGTTCTGCTTTTCGATCTCGACATTGCTGGCCATTCCCCAGCCCACCGCCTCGGCGTGCTGGAGTATCAGCCGGCACAATCGCTGCCTCTTCCTTGGAGACAGCTGTTTCGAGTCATTGATTTCGCACATCCAATCCCCAATCCTTCCGTCAATCACCGCCGGCGGAAAAACGACAGCCGCCGCCACGACCGGGCCGAACAGTGCTCCTCGCCCGGCCTCATCAAGACCGGCGATGGCCCTGTATCCCTGGGCCAGCGCACTTTTTTCCAGTTGAAAATCAGGCATCTGTCTCTCAAGGTCCTCAAGCCGCTCGGGTCTTTGAGATGATACACCAATTTCCACCGCGACTGCAATTCCCGGCACAATGTTCCGGGCGATCCCAAAGCGCCGCGGCAGAAAACGGCATCAAGACATCGCCCAGGAATAGTTTAGTCTAACCAGGAGGGGAAGATTTGGATTTTGGCTACCAACCAAGGGGAATATCCGGCGCAAAAGAGACCGAGGCTTCAGCGTGCCTCTTTGATCCGGGCTGCCTTGCCGCGCAGACTGCGTAGGTAGTAGAGCTTGGCCCGTCTG
>JAUWTO010000180.1 GCA_030614685.1 Candidatus Aminicenantota bacterium | reverse complement strand
TATATAGACGGATACCGTAATGAGAATGGCTGTCAATGAAACAGCATACGAAAATCCGCTCAAGCGTGCGAGTATCTTGGCTCCACCGATTAACTGTATTAGCAGCACAAAAAGAGTCACCGCCAATATGGCCAGAGCGGTCGCATAACCGACTGTTTTGCCATGTCTATGAAAGAAATAATCGGAGTAGGTATAGAATTCCTGCGATGTGGAAACTTTCCTCAACCTCATGGCAAACGGTATGAATACGATATATCCAGCCGACACGCCGACAAAGATCCACATGGCCGAGATGCCGTACAGGTAATAGAGGGCCACAAAGGTCAATACCACGGCGGCGCCGATCTTGCTGGCGATGATAGTCGCCGCATTGTCGATCGTCTTCAGCTTGCGACCGGCAATTAAAAAATCTTCGGTGGACTGTTTCCTGTGGGCTGAATATCCAATGTATAGCACGATAGCGATATAGACTGCGACAGTAAGGAGATCCAGGGTTGTCAGGTTTACAGCCATACCCGATTCAATCAATCGATTTGATTATTGAGCAATGTACCATAATGCACGTTGAATAAAAATGAATATTACGTGATTTGTCCAATATACATGACTTGTCCGGATGCTTCAGACAGATACGACAGTAGACAATTATGGACTGATAGACATCTTAGCTTTTTCCGCCAGATTGATATCTGAGCTATGTCCTCTCGCTCTTCAATGTTTTAAATGCAGCTTTTTGGCCCCCTTAAGAGCACAATAAGGTAAAAAAACTGTATGACTAAGGACGTAAACTAATTAAATTCAACAACATTCCAAGGTCCGTCCCCAAAAGGGAAAGATCACTCGTGGCGGAGGGATTTGACGGGATCGGCGGAGGCGGCCCTGACAGCCTGGAGGCTCACGGTGAGCAGTGCAATCACGAGAGAGGCGGCAGCGGCCAGCAGGAACGGCCAGATACTGATCCGTGTTCGGTAGGCAAAGCCTGAGAGCCAGCTGTGCATGGCCCAATAGGCAAGCGGCCAGGCCACGATGTTGGCCAGCAGCACCCACTTTGTGAACTCGGTCGAGAGCATGTATGTGATCCGGGAGACCGAGGCGCCCAGGACCTTGCGCACGCCGATCTCCTTGGTGCGCTTTTCCGCCGTGAAAGACGCCAGCCCGAACAGGCCCAGGCAGGCGATAAATACTGCTATGAGCGAGAAGGTTCGGACGATGGCCGAAGTTTGGGCTTCCTGGGCGTATATGCGGCCGATGCTCTCATCCAGAAAAGAATACTGAAACGGGCTGTCCGGCCGGAAGGAGTTCCAGGTCCCTTCCAGGTGGGCCAGGGCGGCGGGGATGTTCTGGCTGTTGACCTTGACGGCGACCTGGGAGAACAGGCTGGGCCAGTGCAGCAGGATCAGCGGTTCGATGTTTTCCCTGAGGGACGCGATGTGGTAGTCGCGGGTCACACCGATCACGGTGCCTTCCATGTGGCTGATGCCGATGGTGAATTTCTTTCCGATGGCCTCTTCAGCCGAGGGATAGCCCATCCTCCTGACGGCCGCCTCATTGAGGATGAAGGCCTCGTGATAGTCGGTGGTGACATCTTTGGAAAAATTCCGTCCGGCGATCATCTCCAGCCCGAAAGTGTCGATGAAGTCAAAGTCCACGAAGTTGAGGCTGAAGACGTAGCGGTTCTCACCCTGTGCCCCGTCCGGATAGACACTGACGTTGATGGCGTACTGGGACAGAGGCGCCTTGAAACAGGCCGTGGCCGCGGAGACCGCGGGATTGGCCTGGATGTCATATTTGATGGTCTCGTAATCCTCATTGATGGAGTCATCAAAAAACTGCTGGTCCTGGAAGATGGGCATCATCACCATGTGTTCCTTGTCGAAACCCATGCGGGCGTTGCGCAGGTAGTGGAGCTGCTGATTGACCAGCAGCGTGCCTATGATGAGCAGGATGGAGATGGCGAACTGGGCCACCACCAGCCCCTTACGCAGCCAGCCCTGGTGTACGGATCCGCGTCCTCCATAGGGCGTGCCTTTCAGGACTTTGACGGGTTGGTAACCGGAGAGAAACAGCGCCGGATAGAGCCCGGAAAAAATTCCCACGGCCAGAGTCAGGAGCACCATCCCGATCAGGAAGCCGAGGTCCTTGGCCAGGTTCAGGTCGACCGATGTGCCCACCAGAGCTGAAAAGGTGGGAAGGGTAAGTTCGACCAGAAACAGAGAGAAGACCAGCGCCAGTATCGCGATCAGGACCGATTCGGTCAGGAACTGCCGGACCAGCCGGTTCTTTTCCGCACCCAGGACCTTGCGCAGGCCCACCTCGCGGGCCCGCTTGGCGGATGAGGCGGTGGCCAGGTTGATATAGTTGATGCAGGCGATGAGCAGGAGAAAGAGGCCGATGGTGCTGAGGATGATCAGGTTAGATATGTGGGTATTCGGCTCGAGCTCCCCGTCCAGATGCGACCTGAGGTGAATCGAGGTCAGGGGCTGCAGGAATATACGGCGGTCAAGCCCCGGAGGATAGTCTCCGTGCCTCATCATGAAGCCCTCGATCCGGCGGGAAAGGTCGACCGGCTGCATTCCTGTGGGCAGGAGTATATAGGTGAAGAGATCGGAGAAAGCGCCCCACTCGTTCATGGAATACCCGACCAGTTCGTCTGTCATATACAGGAATGAGGCGGCGAAACTGAAGTGGACGTGTGAGTTTACAGGTGCGTCAGCCACCACTCCTGTGACCTGGAACTCGTGTTTCCCCTCCATGCGGAGGATCTGCCCGATGGGATCCTGGTCGCCGAAATACTTTTCCGCCATGGAGGCGGAGATCACGAGCGATTCGGGCGAGTCCAGGGCATGTGCGGGGTCTCCCTTGAGAAAGGGAAAGGAAAAGAGTGAAAAAAAATCGGGATCGGCGAAGAACCAGCCCTGCTCCACGAAGCGGAGATCCTGGTGCTGCACCAGGACGGAACTCCAGCTGTAGAGGCGGGCAACGGAATCGATCTCCGGATAATCCTGCTTGAAGGCCTCTGCCACCGGGAAGGGTGTGTTCGGGGTCAGTTCGACACTCTCGGGACGCGTTGTCTCCACTGCTAACCGATAGATGCGGTCGGCGTTGTCATGGAAACGGTCGTAACTCAACTCCTGTTTGATATACAGAAAAATCAGGAGGCATGCGGTAAAGCCGATGCCCAGGCCGGCCACCGTGATCAGGGAATAGGACTTTCGATTCATAAAATTACGTATGGCGATCTTCAGGTAGTTTTTAAGCATACTAGTATCCGGATGAGCTGTTCTGCAATATCCATGCCAAAGCTGGGTCTTTCCTGCGGCTCCTCAGGGAACATGTTTATGTTTAAATATTAATTTCACGATGTGTTTCTTTGCCGTACAGATGTGTTCCATTCCGGACAGACGATGGGACTATGATCCGTTATGTTGTGCGGGAAGAACTGGCAGCGTATGGAAAAAAGCTCAAGCCTGAGTAGTTGACCTGCTTGATGACTTCCTGTGGTTCGGCCTTTTTCTGGAAGTCGGGGTGGGGGGTGATGAGGAAGCCGATGATGATGCCTACCAGAAATATAAAAAAAATCACGATGATAAAGTTCCGCCAATGCATAGTGATGTTTTTTGAGGTCTGGCTTTTTTCTTGGCTCATGGCACCACTGCCCTCCCGTTTATATACAACCCACGCTCGATGATATTCCCCTGACCACAACCATCACGGCACCTTCTCCGTATGAATGATTATAACACCGGATAAAGGCGGGATGAAATGATAAAAACATGTCAAAAGGGCTTTTTTCTTTCCATAGCGATCCTGTTTATCTGGGCCTCCGTGTGGGCTCAGGTCGACAGTGCCCCAAGACGGGCTCAATCCAGTATGGACGACGCGGCCAAAAAGGCCGTGGTCGATACGATTGCCGAACTGCTCGAGGACAACTATGTCTATCCTGAGACGGGCGAAGAGATGGGCCGGCATATCCGGCAGAGATGGAAGGCAGGAGAGTACAGCCGTTTCACCATGCCCGCGTCCCTGGCCAGCCGGCTCCAGAGCGATCTGCGCGATATCAGCCACGACCTGCATCTGAGGGTGAGATATGATCCGGCAACTGCTGCGGCACTGCTGCGGGGGGGCGGGGACGATGCGGAACTGCACAGGCGCCGGGTGGAGAGGGAACGCAGGATCAACTTCGGTTTTGAGAGGATCGAAAGGCTGGCCGGGAATGTCGGCTATCTGGATCTGCGATTTTTCGCGGACACAGCCTATGCTCGTGACACTGCAGCTGCAGCTATGGGCCTACTGGCCGGATCCGACGCTGTGATTTTTGACCTGCGCAGCAACGGCGGCGGGTCCCCCCGCATGGTGCAGTTCCTGTGCAGCTACTTCTTCGGCCCCGAACCGGTGCACCTGAACAGCCTCTACTGGCGTCCGTCCGACCGGACCGACGAGTTCTGGACGCTCGAGGAGCTTCCTGGGAAGCGATTCCCGGATACGGACCTCTATGTGCTGACTTCAAGCCGCACGTTTTCCGGAGCGGAAGAGTTTACCTACAACATGAAGAACCTTAAACGGGCGACCATCGTGGGGGAGACCACGGGCGGCGGCGCTCATCCCGTGAATCAGAAGCCCGTGAACGATCAGATTGTGATCACGATCCCAGTCGGCCGGGCCATCAATCCCATCTCCAAGACCAACTGGGAGGGCGTGGGAGTAGAACCCGATGTGGCTGTCTCACGAGATGATGCCCTGGCGACTGCCCACCTCAAGGCTCTGAAAAAGATCCTTGAGAGATCCACGGATGCGGACTGGAAACGTCAGCTCCAGGGATACATCCGTCAGATCGAGAGGGACCTCGCCCCGATAAAGTAACCCTCAGTTGCCGAT
>JAUWTO010000181.1 GCA_030614685.1 Candidatus Aminicenantota bacterium | reverse complement strand
CCATAATAATATTTCCAGCAATCGAATACATTGACTTAAGTCAAAACATGCATCAAAACATACACAGCTTGGGCCGGCGGGGGTCCTTACCTAACCTGCGGCAGTGTGATAATATGTCCGGGACCAAAGGAGATGGCCATGGACTTCCAGGACTACGTCGTGATGATCACAGGGGCGGCCTCGGGCATGGGCGCAGCCACCGCCCGGGAGTTTGCAGCAGCCGGAGCTGCGGTAGTTATCGTGGACCGCAATCAAGAGCTGGCGGAGAAGGTGGCCGCCGGGATCGGAGCTCCCTCCCCTCTGGTGGGAGACGTCAGCGATTCGGCCTTCTGTGATCGGGTTGTGGAACAGACGATAGAACGCCACGGCCGCCTGGATGTCCTGGTCAACTGCGCCGGGATCATTGTGCAGGCCGATGCCTTGGGCACCTCGGACCAGGATTGGCGCCGCATCATGGGGGCCAACGTGGACGGTGTCTTTTTCATGAGCCGGGCTGCGGTCCCGCACATGCAGAAACAGGGCAAGGGTGCCATTATCAACTTCGGCTCCATCTGGGGAAGCGTAGGTGCGGCCGGGGTCTTGGCCTACTGCGCCACCAAGGGGGCCGTGCACCAGATAACCAGGGCCATGGCGCTGGACCATGTCAAGGACGGCATCCGCATCAACGCGGTCTGCCCGGGCGAGGTCAACACGCCGATGCTGGCCTCGGAACGGCCTGAGCCGCCGACCCCGAAAGACCTGAAGAAGCTGGCCGAGGAGACCATCCCCATGGCCCGGCTGGCCGAGCCGGAAGAGGTGGCGCAGGTCGTGGTCTTTCTGGCATCGGATGCGGCTTCCTACATGACCGGATCCCTGGTCACTGTGGATGCCGGCTACACCGCTCGCTGAAGGAGGATTTTCCATGGAATACCGGTACCTGGGACGCTCGGGTGTCAAGGTGTCACCTCTCTGTCTGGGCGCGGACAATTTCGCCAATCCAACCCCGGAGAAGGAATCGATCCGCATGATCGACAGGGCCATGGAGGCGGGCATCAACATCATCGATACCCGCAATTCCTATATGAAGGGGGAGAGCGAGCGTATCATCGGTCGGGCTCTGGCCCAAAGCGGGCGGAGAAACGCGATGATCATCGCCACCAAGGTCCACTATCCTGTGGGCCCCGGCCCCAATGACCGCGGCAACTCGCGGCTGCACATCCTCAAGGCCTGCGAGGACTCCCTCAAGCGGCTGCAGACCGACCATATCGACCTGTATCAGACCCACCGCCCCGACTTCGACGTGCCCCTCGAGGAAACGCTGGGGGCCATGACCGATCTTGTGCGTCAGGGCAAGGTCCGGTACATCGGGAGCTCTACGGCACCGGCCTGGAAGGTGATGGAAGGGATCATGGTGAGCGAGTTGAGGGGCTTCAGCCGCTATGTCTCTGAGCAGCCGCCCTACAATCTTCTGGACCGCCGCATCGAGAACGAGCTGGTTCCGCTGTGCCAGAGCTACAACCTGGGCATCATCTGCTGGTCACCCCTGGCCATGGGCATGCTGGCCGGCCGTTACCTGGACGGCCAGGGCTTCCCGGAAGAGTCCCGAGCCACCCTGAGGGGGGGCATTTATGCCAAACGCGTTACCCCCAGGGCCGTGGCTGCCGGCAATCGATTTGTGGCACTGGCCAAGGAGATCGACCTGCCGCCTGCCCAGCTGGCGATCCTGTGGAACAAGGACCAGCCGGGGATCACGGCCCCGATCATCGGCCCCCGCACAATGGACCAACTGGAGCATCTGCTGCCGTTCCTGGAGATGAGACTCGAGGACTCGGTCAGAGCAGCTTGCGATGAACTCGTCCCTCCCGGCAGCGCTGTGGCGGATTTTCACAACTCCGCTCCCTGGATGAAGATGAAGCTCTGAGTATTCATCTTCTCTTTTTTCAAATTTTGGTGTTTTTGAAAAAAATGTATTATATTAGGTTGTTATTTTTAGGAGAACATTATCTGGAGGATAGGGAATGAGCGAAATCGCATGGGATGACAGCCTCTCCGTGGGAGTGGATCTGATCGATGAACAGCACAAGCTGCTTATCGAAAAACTGAAGGATCTGTCCGATGATTTCAAGCAAGGACACGAACAGAACAAAATCTTGAGGACGCTCGGCTTCATGATCGATTACACGGACTTCCACTTCACGGCAGAAGAAAAGGTGATGGCCGAGAACGACTACCCCGGGCTGGAAGATCAACAGCAGCAGCACGCCGAATTCAAGGCCACGCTGGACAGCATTCTGCTGGACCTCAGGGAGGACGGCCCCACAGAGGAACTGGTCAAGTCGATCAACATCTTCCTGCTCAACTGGCTCGTCACCCACATAAAGGGCTCTGACCAGAAGCTTGGAGCCTACTTGAACGAACAAGGACAGGCAAGATAAAAACAGTTCTCTGTCTGATATCCTTCCATCACCTTCGGTACGCGTTCTTCCGGTGCCTTACGGTCTCGATCCAGATGTTATCCTGCTCATCGATGCAGTAGATAATCCTGTATGTCCCCACTCTGAACGAAAACTCTCCCTCCAGTTCTCCCAAAAGCCTTTTGCCTGAGTATGGATCCAGGTATATCTCTTTCAGTGCCTCCTCGATTTTGCTCTGGATCGTCTTGGGAAGCTTACTAAATCGCTTCTGAAACGTCCTGGTGAGATACAGGTTCATTCTTCAGATCTATCTGGAAGTTTCTTCCCAAAATGGTCTTCGTAAGTCGCATATCGCCTCTTTACGATGTCCTCTTTCGCCTGCTTGATCTCCTGGAGGATGTCCTTGTCCGCCATCACCTCGAGTGTCTCGATCTCTTCCGGACTGACCAGGACAGCTTTGGCCTTTGAGCGCTGGATGATGATATAGCGGGACCTTTTCTCATGGACCTCATTGATCCGTGCGGTTATCGACTTTCTGAATTCTGAAATCCCGATTGTCTTGTCCATAATTTCACTCCAAGGTTATTGTACAATAGATTGTACAATCTGTCCATGTCGGATTCTACTTTAGCTGTTCTCTCTTTCAACTTTGCCACGATTGAATTAAGATGATGATCTGGGAGGTTCGAGATTCCTAGTCTGACAGATGATGAGTTGATCCGCAGGATCGCTCAAAAGGATCCCGAGGCATTCAAAGAGTTTGTGGAGCGCTATCAGGCGCTGGTATATTCGGTCTGCCTCAACCTGCTGCACGACCACCCGCAGGCCCAGGATGTTTCCCAGGAGGTGTTTCTGCAGGTCTATCGGTCGGCCGCAAAATTCCGGTTCGAAAGCAAGGCCTCAACCTGGCTTTACCGGATAGCTGTCAACCACTCTCTAAACCTCATCCGGCACAACCGGAGATCCCGATGGCTCCTGAGCTTAAGCCCTTATGAGGCCGAAGACGACCCAAAGATCAGGATCCTGCCGGATGCCCGGTCTGCCCCGCCTGATAAGGCATTTGAGGATGCGGAACGCAGCGAATTGGTGCGCAGGGCTGTTGCAGCGCTCCCAGACAAACAGAGGGCCGCCCTTGTCCTCCACAAATACGAAGGATTTACCTCCCGTGAGATCGCAGAGATCCTGGGCATCCCCCTTACGGCTGTGGAGGCGCGCCTCCGCCGGGCCAAGTCCCATCTCAGGCAAAAACTCCTTGCCTACCTTAAAAACGATCGCACTTAGGGAAAACAAAGTTATCTGTGTGCTCACCGAAAAATCTCATGTAATCCCCTGATATTACATGTATTACGTGAATTATCGACATTTATTATGAATTATTCAGGTAGAGGGGTATGTGTTTTAGATGCTCAGGTGTCATACCTCATAGAGAATGACGAGAATGAGAACCGCTGCCTGCAGAAAGATAGAAGAGCGCCTGGTGGAGCTCATCGAACACCCGGCACCATCTGAGCTGAGGAAAGAGATGCAGGCGCATCTGGCTGAATGCCCCCGATGCGAGAGGCTTGCCCAAGACTTTTCCGAGCTGTGGGGAGAGCTGGTCCCTCGCGCCAGGAAGGAGCCCCTGGTATCCCTTTGGCCTTCTCTGGAAAGGGCACTCGATGCCAGGGAGGAGCATCCCTTCCGGTCCAGCGCATTTTTTAAGGGATTCCTCGGCCTGCTGCGCCCTGCGGCCGTATCTCTGGCTGTTCTGCTTGCAGTGCTGGTCGGCTTACAGCTGGGAGGGCTCCAGGGAAGCTATGCGCCGGGCCTGCAGCTTTCCGAGCTCTCGCCCGAACTGAAGCAGGAGGCTTTTGCCGCCCACTACTTCGAGCCTTTTACGGATTTCACTGAAGGTTCGCTGGCCGATTTCTACTTGGGAGCTGAGCCTTCAGACGAGGATAAATAGCCATGAAACGAAGAATCCTGCCCATCGTCTTGGCGTTCTTATTCATCATAAACCTGTCCGCACTGGCGGCCCTGGCTTACAACCGCTGGTTCAGTTCTCCGGCTTCTCCCCCTCAGGAAACCCCCGTGACCCTGGAAGCCCTGCAGGAGCCCATTGGGCTCGATCAGAGACAGCTCCAGCAGATGAAGGGCCTGCGAGGGGCTCTGGAGGATGAGATCGCATCTATCCTCGTGCAGATCCAGCAGAACAGGCAGGCGCTTATCCTTGAGATGCAAAAGTCCGAGCCCGACCTCGCGGCTGTGGACAAAACGATCGATGAGATCGCCCTGCTCCAGTCCCAGATCGAGAAAACGACCGTCCGCAGCCTTATGCGGGACAAGGAGCTCATGACCCCATCCCAGCAGACCCGATATTTTTCCATGTTCGAGGAGCATGTCCGGGGCATGGGCAGGGGGCAAGGCAGGCGTGTCAGGGGAAAGAGGGGCCGGGGCTGGCAGCGAAATCAATAAT
>JAUWTO010000153.1 GCA_030614685.1 Candidatus Aminicenantota bacterium | reverse complement strand
TCCCCAGCCGTCCTCGGTTTTGGCTGTATGGTCGAGGTCGGGATTGTCGATGTGGTTGATGTCGAACTGGGCGCTGGCGCTGTGGGGGTCCATCCTTCGTCCCATGCCGATGGTGTATATCTCATTTTTCAATCCGTTGTCGGCTTCGTTCCGGATCATCTCGTTTACGGGCTTTTGCGTGAAATCCGGTGTCCAGCCGCCCCCCTGGATCATGAAGTTCTTGATGACGCGGTGGAAAATGGTGCCGTCGTAGAATTTTTCATCCACATAGGTGAGAAAGTTCTTGACGGTGATGGGAGCCTTGTCCGGGTAGAGCTCGATCACCATGTCGCCTTTGGTGGTTTTCATGACCACTTCGATGGTATTCCCTTGGGCAGTGGCGCCGAGGGGAAGGGTTAGGATCAGGGCGAGTGCGAGGGCGCCGGATACCAGAAACTTGATCATAATGACCTCCTTTGAGTGCCGGAAAAACCGGAAAAACACGATATCAGATTATCCGGCTAATAGCAATCCTACAGGCAAGCCAGAGTGATCCAGATTCGGCCGGCCGGCCGGTCATTCTCGGATTCAAAAACCACGCCCAGACTAAGCCTGTGGATCCCGGGCTACTCGGTTTTCTGCTGGAATGCGATAGTTTGGTATTAATTACAGATATTCCTTTACTTTTTGCGCTCAGGTTTTAACATTAAGTAGGCTGGCTCATGGCGGGCCACAGAACGAATTTATAGAGAGGAGAAGGACATGAATACGAAGACTTGGCGATGGCGGTATTTCTTTCTGGTTATGGTCTGCGTTGGACTGGTGTCTCAGATTTGGGCTCAGGGCCGAGGGGCGCAGCTCACGGACGAGCAAAAACTCCTTCAGGTGATGCATTCCATACACAGCCAGACACTGTACGCCTATGTCGCAGAGTTGGCCTCGGATAAGTACTGGGGCCGGCTGACCGGGACAGAGGGCTTTAACCAGAGCGCGGAATGGGTGGCTTCGCACTTCAAGAAATGGGGCGTAGAGCCGGCCGGCGACAACGGGACCTATCTGCAGGCGTTTCCCAATCCCTACACCCTGATCTTCGAGGACTGTTCCCTGTCATTGGACCTCCCCCATAAGGATGGGACCATCCGGAAACACTATATCTATGAAGAGGAATTCATCCCCGGCTCAACCTCGGACTCGGGAGAGGTGACTGCGGAAGTCGTTTATGTGGGATTCGGGATCAGCGCACCCGAGCTGGATTTCGATGAATATGCCGGCCTGGATGTGCGCGGCAAGGTCGTGCTGATGGAGCGGGAAGCTCCGGTCAATCCGGGAAGCGATGCTGAGCTCTTCAAAAAATGGCGGCTGTATTCCTTCCATCAATACAAACTGAAGAATGCCGCGGCCCACGGGGCCGCGGGCATGCTCTACAACTATCATATCGCCAATCCCAACAACGCCTTTGTCAAAGGTTTCGTGTACACCCACATCGGTCGTACCGTGGTGGAGGACCTGTTCACGGGGACCGGCCGCAAACACGCGGAGGAGGTTGCTCAGATCCGCAAGACCCTGAAGCCCCGGTCCTTTGCCACCGGCAATGTGGTCACAGTCAAGAACACCACCGAGCATCATCCGGAAGGGATCGGGTACAACCTGGTGGGCAAGATCGTAGGATCGGATCCGCAGCTCAAGGATGAGGTCATCATCGTGGGCGGGCATCTCGACCACCTGGGCCGCGGTTATGAGATCCTGCCGGGCGCCAATGATAACGCCTCGGCCGTGGCCGTGATCATGGGATTGGCCGAGGCCCTGACCAAGAGCCCTGTAAAGCTCCGCCGCACCATCCTGTTCAACTGCTTCGGGGCCGAGGAACAGGCCGTGGCCGGATCCAAATACTATGTGGAGAATCCTATCTTTCCGCTGGAAAAGACCGTCTGCCTTATCAACATGGACGGGGTCGGGGACGGAGACCGGTTGAGCGCCGCAGCCGCGGAGAACTATCCTGAGCTGTGGGACTATATCAAGCGTGCCAACGACAAATACATCCACAGGGTGGTGACCCCCCGCTATTTCGCCAACATTGCCCGCCCTCGCCTGGACGCAGCCCGGTTCATGTGGGCGGGCGTGCCTTCGATCTCTTTCGGGGCCAGTGGATCGCGCCGCTCCTTCTCCTACTATCACCTCACCAAGGACAACATGGACATCATCACACCCGAGATCATGGAGGACATGGCCCAGCTGCTGTTCCTGGCCATCCTGGACATGGCCAACCAGGATGAATTGGATTTCCGGCGGTCGGCTAAGTGAGCGAACGGTTCTTCAATCCCACCCGGATCGTATACGGTCCGGATTCGCTGTGTCTGCTGCCGGATCACCTGCCTGGCAATATCCAGCCCGAGCGGATCCTGCTGATCAGCGATGCGGGCCTCCGCGCGGCCGGGATCACACAGCGTGTGCAGGAGCTGCTGCCCCGGGCCAAGACCTTTGAAGAGATCGAAGCCAATCCCCGCCATTCCACGGTGGATCGGGCCGGTGTTCTGGCCCGCGATATGAAGGCCGGCCTGGTGGTGGGGCTGGGCGGAGGGAGTGCCCTCGACGCAGCCAAAGCCATCGCCCTCCTGGCCGCCAATCCGGGGTGTATCGAGGATTATGAGGGACGGGAGAAGTACACGGTCTCGCCGCTCCCCCTCATCGCCATCCCCACGACCTGCGGAACCGGATCCGAGGTCACCTGGGTGTCGGTCATCACACACACCGGCCGCCGCTTCAAGATGAGCATCAAGGGACCGGCCATGTTTCCGGCCGTGGCCCTGGTCGACCCGGATCTCCTGGTTTCGCTCCCTCCCGCCCTGGTCGCCTCCACCGGCATGGATGCCCTGGTGCATGCCATCGAGGCCTACACGGTGAAACCCGCGACCTTTGTCACGGATGTGTTTGCTGTACAGGCTGTCCGCATGAGCTTCCGTTACCTCAAACGGGCCTGTGCGGATATCCGGGATGACCGGGAGGCCCGCGATGGCGTGATGAAGGCCAGCCTCCTGGCAGGCTTGGCCTTCGGCAACAGCGACGTGGGCGGGGTTCACTGCCTCTCCGAGTCTGTGGGGGCGCTTCTGGACACTCCGCATGGTGTAGCCAATGCCGTGCTCCTCCCTTTTGTCATGGAATTCAACCTCCCGGCTGCGGCCGAGCGGTATGCGGATCTGGCCCGTGCGGTCGGCATGGAGGGCGGGAGCCCGGAGGCTCTGGCTTTGCGCTTGATCCAGGAGATCAGGGAGCTCTCCGCGGACATCGGGATTCCCCGGTTCCGGGACCTGGGTGTCCCTGAAGAGCGCTTCCCTGAGATCGCGGAAAAGTCCTTTGCCAACAACTCCAATCTCTCCAATGCCCGGGAAGCGGGCAGAGATGACTACCTGGAGATTCTGGAACATGCGCATTTGGAGGGCAGCTGATTAGAGCTTCTCGATGAGGATCTGCAGGATCTCGAGCTCGTCGGGATCGAACCAGATCTTATAACAGGAGAGGCATTTGTCCACCGGCATCACGTACTGATAGTTATACGGCCGTGGCAGCAGCTTGTATCCGCATTCCGGACAGAACAGCTTGGAGGGCGTTTCCATGGTCATCTTCCGGGTCCGCGCGGGATTCCGCATGAACTCTTCCTCAAAGGCCCGGGCCTTCTGGATCAGCTGGTCGGAAAACGCCAGCTCCCTTCGGGCAACGATGCGGTCGATCAGGGCGGCATCCGCCAGCTTTCCCCCGCATTCCGGGCAGACCTTGATCGGAACGCCTTCGTAGAAGCTGTCTTGCAGGGGCACCCGGCAGCGGGGGCACTTGTTCTGTCGCCGAAGATTTGTGTGCTTTTTCTGGTAGAGGCGGCGCAGCCCCAGCCGCAGCTGGGGGAATTCCCGGGCCGGGGCCTGGACCTGCTCCTGAAGGTTCTTCATCCGGATGCCGAGGGAAAAGTAGGGCAGTCCGATGACCTCTTCCAGCGCGAACGGCCCCTGCCACTTGCCCTTGGCATCCCGGATCGACCAGATCTGGCCTTGAGCCGGAGATTCTTCCGACGGCCCCTCTCCTGAACCGGCTCCTTCCGGGTCGGATTCCTCCTGGGCCAGGAGCATCATGCGGGCCTTTTCCCTCTGTTTCTGTCCCTCGCGGACATCACGCATGATCTTGCCGGGCGTGGTTGGGATCATGTCCGCCAGCAGGCGGATCCGCTTGAGCAGTGGGGGATGAGAGTTGAAGATTCGGCTCAGGAGCCCATCCGTGATCTCCCGGGATTCCGGGGGTACGATGAACAGGGGGGCATAGGTCAGGTTGAAATCGCCCACAAATGAATTTTGGACGTGGGCTTTGTAGATGGCCCTGGCCAGCGCAGCCGGGTTGCGGCTGAACTCCACTGCTGCGGCGTCGGCCAGGGTCTCGCGCTGCCGGCTGATCAGCATGCTCAGGAAGTGCATGAGCAGGCCGGAGAACGAGGCCGCCAGGAAGATCAGCACCTGCCCTCCCTGATATCCCGGCCCGGCCTGAGTCCCAACCGGCTGTGGGGTCGCTTCCGGCTCCATGGCCTGGCGCAGCCGCTCGAAAAAATTGGCCAGCGAACAGACCAGCGTGATGTAGAAGGTGTCGCCCCTGATGATATGGGCCAGTTCATGGGCCACGACCGCCTGGAGTTCATCCCTGGTGAATTCCGCCAGCATTCCCTCGGTCACGATGACGCTGGGCATGTTGTCCCTTTCGATCAGCGCCATGGAGTTGATGGCGAAGGCGGGAATGATGTAGGGATTCACCTTGGGCAGCCCACTGGCGATCCGGATCTCCTCAACGGTGTTGGCGTACTGTTTGTGGTAGCGGTCCTGGGGATCGGGGGCGTGGGCCTGGAGCCGCTTTCGGATAAACAGGGCCCCAAAGCGTCGCGCATCCCAGAGGTGGAATGCTGCGATCGCCACCGCGATCAGGAGGCCGAACCACAGGAGAGTGGAGAGGCGGTCGGCCAGAGAAAAAGAGGAGGAGGGGAAAAAAAGCCCCAGGCACAGGAGGATCACTGCGGCCAGGATCGCGACCGCCACGAAATAGAAGCCGATCAGGACCAGGAACAGAAACAGACTTTTGCGCCACTGCGTGCGCTGCACTTCATAAAAATCCCTAGCCGGCTGCTTCATTTCCACTCCTAATACCGTTTACACACCCGGATTATTCACGATCATTGGGTTGGACTCATCATAGAGAAATTGAGGGTGGAAGGCAACCGGGCCAGTCTTCCTCTGTTTTCGCCGGGGACCCACCCAACCACCCCATGGGCTCAAACAGAGAAAGACTGGCCTGCATCAGCATATTTCCCCCCCGTTTTTGCGGGGACTCGTCCAGCTTTCCCATGGGCGCAGACAAAGAAAGGATCGCCTGCATCAGCATATTTCCTCCCCGTTTTTGCGGGGACGCACCCAACCACCCCATGGGCTCAAACAGAGAAAGACTGGCCTGCATCAGCTTTGCAGGATTTGCTCTTCAAGCCTCTGTCTTCGTCGG
>JAUWTO010000259.1 GCA_030614685.1 Candidatus Aminicenantota bacterium | reverse complement strand
TTTATTCTTACATACGACTTTTCAACCAATCCTATTATCGCCAGTTTCCCCAAAACTAGTTTGGAGGGAAAATAATAACAGGGTAGTGAAAAAGCGTCAAATGAATGTACTCGTTCAGTACATTAGTGACACTTGGAGTTCTTCATTTTAAGGCATTATAAAAAATAATGGTGCCGAGGGCCGGACTCGGACCAGCACGTAGGATAACCTACGAGGGATTTCAAGTCCCTTGCGTTCCACACAACTCGACTCCCCCAAAAAAACCCTGTGGACACGGTGTGGACAAATCGACTAAAAATGACTCAGTTTAACTTAATCTGGCTAAAAATGTTTCAGGAATTAAGTGGTAAAAGCTAGGGTATTTAGGTGGTACGCCCGGACAGATTCGAACTGCCGACCTTCTGATTCGTAGTCAGACGCTCTATCCAGCTGAGCTACGGGCGCACTAAAAGGACGCGCATATTATAGCAAAAACGGGATTAGAGGCAAGGGCTTTGTTCGCCCTGCGGGGGCACCTGTCCCTATTTGAAGATGACTCCGTAGAGCCAGTAGAGGAAGGCAAGGACATACGCGATAGACAGGGCCAAGACCAGTATGGTTATGGTCTCATTGACGCGTTTGAGGAAGGGTGACTTCTCCTTGGACTTGCTGCCGCTTGCTTTAAAGATGAAATAGACCAGGACGATGAGTCCCAGGAGAAAGAGCCATTTGCGCATTAGTTATTCCGATATTTTCAGGATGGCGGCGCCGTCGATGGCGCTGTCCTTTACGAGCTGGAGAGCCCGGTTAGCCTCCTCCAGAGGGAAAGCCGTGGTCGTGGTCCGGATAGGAATCTCGGCCGCCACCTTGAGCAGCTCTTCCCCGTCCTGTCGGGTGGCATTAGCCACGCTCCGAAGCGTCCTCTCGTGATACAGGTACTCCGTGTAATCCATCTCCGGGATGGGCGACATGTATATGCCGGCCAGGGCATGGGTGCCGCCTTTGTCCAGGTGGCGCAGGCCGTCCAGCACGGTCTCCCCTGCCGGGGTGAAGTTGATGGAGGCGTCTAGCTTTTCCGGGGGGCTGTCCTTTGAGGTTCCGGCCCAGGACGCTCCGAGCCGGCAGGCATGTTCCTGATGGGCCTGGCTGCGGCTGAACACGTAGACCTTGCATCCCCAGTGAACGGCCACCTGGATGGCCACGTGGGCCGAGGCCCCGAAGCCGTAGAGCCCCAGTTTCTGGCCGGGCTCTATCTCGCTCAGGCGGAGGGCGCGGTAGCCGATGATGCCGGCGCAGAGGAGCGGTGAGGCCTCCTCATCGGAAAACACATCCGGGATCCTGTAGGCGAACTTCTCGGGGATGACCTCGTACTCGGCATAGCCTCCGTCCACGTGATAGCCGGTGAACCGCGCAGACTCACAGAGGTTCTCCCGGTCTTTGTCGCAGTAGCCGCACTCCTCACAGACCGAATGCAGCCAGGCGATGCCGACGCGGTCACCGAGCTGGAAGCGTGAGGCCTTGTGGCCCATGTCTTCGACGGTGCCCACAATTTGATGGCCGGGTATGATGGGTAGACGTACATCGGGAAGTTCTCCCTCTACGGTGTGGAGATCCGTGTGACAGACGCCGCAGACCTTGATGCTGACGAGGATCTCGTGGGGATCGGGCCGGCGGATGGGAAGGTCTGTGAGGGCGAGGGGATTCTGTTCGATGGGGGCGAAATGGCTGAGCTGCATGGCTTTCATGGGGTCACCTTATGAGATTGCTTCGTCGCTTCGCTCCTCGCAAAGACACATGTGTATCGCATAGACACATGCGTATGGCAAAGACACATTGGTATGGCATAGACACATGGGTATCGCCATGACATACTCAATCATTTTTCCTGGTTTTTATCCTTTTCTTGAGGCGTTGCTTTCATCTTTTTCTTGAGGCGTTCCCGGCGGTGGGTGAAGTCACGCTCGTAGTATTCGGAAAATCCCATGGCCAGGACAAAGCCTTCCTCGGCGAATCTTTGGGCTTCGTCGAATTTCTTGGCCCGATGTTCGTAATACATGGAAAGCTCGCGCAGGGAATACAGGAGATCTCCCGAGGCGTCTTCGGATTCTGTCATCTCGGTCCAGAGGGCCACGGCCTTGTCCCACTGCTCGCCGCGCTTATACTGGGAGGCCAGGCGTCGGCGGGTGGATAGGCCTACCTCAAGTGAGAGCGAGCCGTTCAGGGCACGCTGGTAGAAATCGGCGGCCTTCTCTGTCTGGCCGACTTTCTCGAGGACCTTGGCCGCGCCGAAAAAATCCATGGCATCGGCCGAGCAGCCGTCCGGGTCTTCGGAAAAGATGGATGCGCCCAGGATGACGAGGCCGAGGAGTGAGAGTATGTCTTCGGCATTGTGGTAGAGCACGGGCTCGATGAGCTCGTAGTTCCCGGTCTGGAGGTATTGGAAATACCGCCAAGGGACTTCGGAAGAGGGGATGTCTTCGTCGCGACCTGTGGCCAGGACTTTTCGTGCGAGGTAAGCGAGGCGGCAGTTTTCGTATTTGTGTTTCCAGAGGCTGCGCGCTGGGAACAGGAAGTCCAGGTGGGGTAGGCCGTCCAGCTTGAAGGGCATCCGGTGGAGGATGAAGCGGGTTTCAAGAAGTGGGACATCGAAGGCCTTGCCGTTAAAGGTGACGATGGATTTAAAATCCATGTCTTCGAGAAACCGGTTGAGGTCTTCGATCATCTGAGACTCGGAGGCCGGCTCGCTTAGAAAATACTGTCCCACCCAGAATTTGTCGTCGCGGTAATAGCCGAGCCCGATGTTGAAGGGGATCGTGCCCGTACCGCCGGAAAGGCCCGTGGTCTCCAGGTCGAAGAAGAGGGCAGTGGAGAGGTCGAGGTCCTCGAATTTCGGCTCCCGGCTCAGGCAGGCCAGGACATGGCTGCTGATCTTGAGGCCCTCGCCGATGGTGATGCTGCCGTAGCGGGCGTCCAGGGCATAGGGATTCTCGGTGAACTGAAGCGGTTCCCTGTCCTGTGTATAGACGGGCTTGACTTGGGGCGTCTGGGGCTTCCGATCGGGCCGGAGCCTTATGAGCTGTTCCAGCTTATCCCGGGTGGACAGGCCTTCGTCCTTGTCGAGCTCCGACATGGCGTCCTGGATAGCCTGGGACTTGGAGCGGGCCTGGCGTTCGCGCTTGAGCTGCTGGAGCTTGTCTTTGAGTTCGGTCATTGGATTTTCACAACGACATATTGTATCAGAGAAAAGGGGACAGGTACATTTAGGGCTCTAAATGTACCTGTCCCCTTTTCTCCAGGCCCCAATTCTTTTATTCGCCCATGAACTGGACCATGAGGGTGCGGGAGCGGGAGCGGTTGTCGAAGTCTATGAACACGATCTGCTGCCACGTGCCTAGGGTCATTCGGCCGTCGGCGATGGGAACGGAGAGCGACGGCCCCAGCAGCGAGGCCCGCACATGAGAGAAGCCGTTGCCGTCCCCCCAGCGGGCGTCGTGGTGATAGTCCACGCCGTGGGGGATTATCCTGTCCATGAATTCTGCGAAATCGCGCTCCAGGCCGGGCTCGAACTCTATGGTGGTCAGGCCGCCAGTGGAGCCGGGTACGAATATGGTGACGA
>JAUWTO010000335.1 GCA_030614685.1 Candidatus Aminicenantota bacterium | reverse complement strand
GGGCCAACACCATCAACGTGCATCATGCCACGGACATCAATCCATTCATAAACTATCCTTTCCTGCGCCCCGGGCAGATGAAATCTTATATTGACGAGGCTCATCAGAAGGACATGCGCGTCAAGATCTACTACACCGTGCGGGAGCTGTCCAACCGAGCTCCGGAGCTTTTTGCTCTGAGGAGTCTGGGAAACGAGATCTTCTTCCCAGGCCAGGGTGGAGGATTTTCCTGGTTGCAGGAGCACCTGGATCCGGATTACATTGCAGCCTGGTTCGTTCCCGATCTCAAGGACGCAGCCGTCATCAATTCCGGCGTATCCCGCTGGCACAACTATTATGTGGAAGGGCTCGACTGGCTGGTCCGGAACATCGGTATCGACGGCCTCTATATCGATGATGTTGCTTTTGACAGGACCGTGATGAAGCGCGTCCGCAAGGTGCTGGACCGCAGCCGGCCGCAAGCCCTTATCGACCTCCACTCCGCCAATCAGTTCAATGTTCGGGACGGCTTTGCCAACTCGGCCAATCTCTACATGGAGCACTTTCCGTATATCGATCGGCTCTGGTTCGGCGAATATTTTGATTATGACGCCTCGCCCGACTACTGGTTGATGGAGGTCAGCGGGATCCCCTTCGGGCTCATGGGCGAGATGCTCCAGGACGGGGGGAATCCCTGGCGCGGCATGCTCTACGGCATGACCGCCCGGCTTCCCTGGGCGGGAGATCCCAGTGAGATCTGGAAGGCCTGGGATGAGTTTGGTATGGAGGACGCGTCCATGGTCGGATACTGGTCTCCCACTAATCCTGTCCGGACCGACAACCCAGAGGTGCTGGCGACGGTCTATGTCAGAGAGGACAGGGCCCTGATCTCCCTGGCAAGCTGGGCAGGCAGGGATGTCCGGGTAAGGCTGACGATCGATTGGGAGGCACTGGGCCTGGATCCGGATAAGGTGGTTCTAACCGCTCCTTACATCCAGGATTTCCAGGAGGCCGCCCGCTTCGGCCCCCAAGATGCGGTCCCCGTGGCGGCGGGACGTGGCTGGTTGCTGATCATAGCACCGGACGTAGACTGAGCGGGCTCCAAGTTTTACCTTGGCAACCGGCACTGTGATATAATAATCCGTCGGGACAAGGCCGGAGGCAGCAGGACAAAGGGAGCAGGAAAGATTAGGACATGATAAAGGACGCAGAGCAAGATAAGAGCCAGATTGCCGATCTGGTCAATGAGAGGCGGGAACTGGAACTCCGTCTGCGCGCGAGCGAAAACAACTATCGAACCCTGCTGGACCATCTGCCTGTCGGTGTTTACCGCACCACACCGGACGGCAGGATCATCGAGGCCAACCGGATGCTCGCTCTGCTGTTGGGCTACCCCAGACCCGAACAGCTCCGGGACGTGAATGTCAACGACCTGTATGTGCAGAAGTCAGACCGGGATGAACACCTCAAAAAACTGGACACTTCGCTGACTTATTTCACCGAATTCGAACTCAGGCGCCGAGACGGGCGCGTCATGTGCGTGCGTGATTTCCCGCGGGCCGTCCTGGGACCAGAGGGCCGCGTGGAAAACTACACCGGGATTCTGGTGGATGTCTCCGAGCAGAGGCAAACCGAGAGGCAGCTCCACAAGGCCCTGGTGGAGCTCGAGACCTCCAATCGAGAGCGTCAGACCATGATCGCCAAGCTGGAGAACCTGTCTCTCTTGGATGACCTCACTCAGCTGTACAACCGCCGCGGCTTCCTGGCCGCAGCGGAGCAAAGACTCCAGGAGGCCCGGGATAAGGGATTCCGGATCTTCTTCCTGTTTATGGACCTCGACAATCTCAAATGGATCAACGACTCCTGGGGACATCAGAAAGGGGACCAGGCCCTGGTCCAGTTTGCAGGGATCCTGATGAAGGCCCTGCGCCGCTCCGATGTCAAGGGCCGACTCGGAGGAGACGAGTTTGCGGTCCTGGCCGAAGAAACAGAGGGCTTCATGCCAGACAACATGATAGAGCGGATCCAAAGCCGGGTTCGATCATTCAATCAGAAAAAAGATTTCCCCTTCGCACTTTCCCTGAGTATGGGTGTCTCCTACTTTGATCCCGAACACCCCAGCAGCATCGAGGAGCTCATGGTTCGGGCCGACAAGCTGATGTACGAGCAGAAGCGGGCGAAATCAGGGACCTGAACATTCATAATCTGCGCGCCTGGATCTCTGGAAAGGGGAAGTGTTCCGATTCTGAACGTGCGGAGTGCATGATCCTGCGGAATTCTTCCACGAGCTCGGGATGCTGCGCGGCCCTGTTCCTGGTTTCTCCGATATCCTCTGATAGATCATAGAGCTGGATGGAGGTATCTGCTCCCTCACGGCGTAAGCCGGTGCGGATGGCCTTCCATTTCCCTTTGCGCACGGCCTGCTGCCCCCCATATCCGGGAAATTCCCAGTACAGATAGTCGTGCCGGGGCTGCTCTGAGGGCCGGCCCAGCAGTGTGGGAGCAAAGCTGATCCCGTCGATCTCACCAGGAACGGCGGAGC
>JAUWTO010000124.1 GCA_030614685.1 Candidatus Aminicenantota bacterium | reverse complement strand
GCCTTCTTGGCCTCGGGAACCGGCGCCCCGGCACAAATCGGAAGGGCGGCAAAACCCCAGGCCAGCAGGACCGCGGATATAATTGTGACAAGGATCGTGGCACGAGGGAATTGGCGGTTCGACATGGCGTTCTCCTTTTTATGCTGCTCCCATCATAAAGAATCCTTCGGTTTGGCGCAAGCTCTCCCATTACTGCCTGAATTATCCACGTTAGGCGGTAGCTTCCGAGGCCGTATCGACCCAGTTCTCCCAAGCCATACATGTGAGCAACGATGAAGACCAGGATCATAGGATGGGAAGCGCTTCTACCGGTTTATTTCGGGATGCTGGAAAACGCCGCAGCCATGCGCTCCAGGGCCTCTGCGAGCTGGCTGCGGGGGCAGGCGATGTTCAGGCGCAGGAATCCCTCGCCCCCGGGACCGAACTTGGATCCTTCGTCCAGCCACACGCCGTGCCGCAGCAGGACGTCCTTGAGCTTCTTGTCGTCCGGATGGAGGTCCCGGCAGTCGAGCCAGGCCAGGTAGGTTCCCTCCAGAGGAAAGACCCGGAGGCCCGGAAAGTGGTGGGCGCCGAAATCCTGCAGCAGGGCAAAATTGCCCCACAGGTAATCCAGGAGCCGGGTCAGCCACGCCTCGCCCCCCGTCGAATAGGCCGCTTCCAACGCCACTACGCCGAAGACGTTGGCCAGTTCGATGCCTGCGCTGTGCGCGGCGTGTTGGAATCGCTGCCTCAGGCCTTTGTCGGAGATGATGACATTGGCCGTCTGCAGGCCCGCGATGTTGAAGGTTTTGTTGGGAGAGGTGCAGGTGACGATGCGGTCCGCCAGTTCGGGGAGCAGCACCGCCAGGGGTGTGTGCGAGTGCTCGGGGCTCACCAGGTCGGCGTGGATCTCATCCGTGACGATGATGAGGTCGCGCTCCACGCAGATCTCTGCCAGGTCCTTGAGTTCCTCCGGGGTCCAGACACGCCCTGTGGGATTGTGGGGGCTGCACAGGATGAGCAGGCGGGTGCGGGCGTCGATGCTGTTGCGGAGGCGCTCCAGGTCCATGACACAGCGGCTGTTTTCGGTCAGGAGGGGATTGTGGACCAGCTCCCGGCGGTTGTTCTCCACGGCCTGGAAAAAGGGGTAATAGACCGGGGGCTGTACGATAATGCGGTCACCAGGCTCAGTAAAGGCCTGAACCGCAAAGTTCAGAGCCGGAACAACACCGGGTGTGAACACGATCCACTTCTTGCGGATCTCCCAGTCGAACCTCCGTGCCATCCAGGAGATTACGGACTGGAAATAGGAATCCGGGAGGAGCGTGTAGCCATAGATCCCATGTGCGGCCCTCTCCCGGACGGCCCGGCGGACCACCTCCGGGGCCTCGAAATCCATATCCGCCACCCAGAGGGGGATGATGCCCCGATCTCTGCAGTGCCGCCGGAATTCCCATTTGAAGGCGTGTGTGCCGCTCCGGTCGATGACAGTGTCGAATTCACTGGGCATGGTCCTACCTCTTTCTCACACAGGATTCCCGACAAAGTCGGCAAATGGCCGAATTTTCCGGCCTGCCGCGGCTGTCGGTCAGGGCGGTATTATAACGGTTATGATTACATGTGGCCAGGCTTCCGGAGCAGCCTGCAGACGGCTCCTGATTCTAACGAGGTCTGCGGCGTTATTGACATCGGGATTGGCATGGGGTAAGAATAGCGACGTCCATGTCAGAAAACAGTAAAAACCTCAAATCCAAATTGCCCCATGTCGGGATCACCATTTTCGCTGTCATGAGCAAGCTCGCACATGACAGCGGGGCGCTCAATCTCTCTCAGGGTTTCCCGGATTTCCCGGTTTCTCCGGAGCTGATCGACCGGGTCACTTTTTACATGAAAAAGGGAGACAACCAGTATGCACCCATGACGGGTGTGCAGCCCCTGCGCGAGCAGATCTGCCGCAAGGCCGAAACACTCTACGGCGCTCGCTACCATCCCGAGAAAGAGATCAATGTCACAGCCGGCGCCACCCAGGCCCTATACACGGCCATCGCTGCAGTGGTCCATGAGGGGGACGAAGTCATCCTCTTCAGCCCGGCCTATGACTGCTATGCCCCGGCAGTCGAGGTTCACGGCGGGATCCCGGTGTTTTCCCACCTGAAGCCTCCTGGCTACACGATAGACTGGGACGAGGTGCAAAGCCTGATCAATGGGAAGACCCGGATGATCGTGGTCAACACTCCGCACAATCCCACGGGCAGCATCCTCACGGACCGGGATATGCGGAAGCTGGATAAACTCACCCGCGGCACCGATATCCTGGTCATCAGCGACGAGGTGTACGAGCACATCATCTTCGATGGCACGCCGCACCAGAGCGCCATGCTCTATCCGGGGCTGCGGGAGCGGAGCTTCGTGGTGTTTTCGTTCGGCAAGACCTTCCACAGCACCGGCTGGAAGATGGGGTACTGCCTGGCTCCCGATGAACTCATGCAGGAGTTTCGCTCCGTCCATCAGTTTTTAGTCTACTGCTGCAACACGCCGATCCAGCATGCCCTTGCCGATTTCCTGGCGGACGATGCCAACTACTTGGGAATAAGCCCCATGTATCAGGCGAAGCGGGACCTCTTTCTCGACCGTCTCAAAACCTCGCGCTTCAAGTTCACGCCCACCTCCGGCTCTTACTTTCAGCTGCTGGATTACAGCGATATCACGGATGAGGGTGACATGGACTTTGCCGTGCGACTTACCGAAGAGCACAAGGTCGCCTCCATCCCGGTCTCGGTGTTCTACCCGGATGCCCTGGATAACAGGGTCCTGCGATTCTGTTTCGCCAAGCGGGAGGAGACCCTGGAAAAGGCTGCCGAGATCCTATGCAGGATATAGACGTTACCCTGGTCCAGACCGCCCTCCACTGGGAGGACAAGCCCCGGAACCTAGACATGTTCAGCCGTCTGCTGAGCCGGATCGAGGGACCCACAGACCTTGTTGTCCTGCCGGAGATGTTCAACACGGGATTTTCCATGAATGCAGCGGCACTGGCCGAGAGTGCGGAGGGTCCGGCCGTACGCTGGCTGTCGGAAAAATCCGCGGATCTGGGATGCGTGATCATGGGCTCCGTCATTTTCGAGGCGGAGGGAGGGTACACCAACCGGCTGATCTGGATGCGGCCGGACGGGACCTTTGTCCACTACGACAAGCGCCACCTCTTCCGCATGGCCGGGGAGAATGAGTCTTTCGCCGCGGGATCCCGCCGGCTGGTGGTTGACCTCAAGGGCTGGCGGTTCTGCCCGCTCATCTGTTACGACCTGCGTTTTCCGGTCTGGAGCCGGAACCGGAGCGACTATGACGCGCTGGTGTTCATCGCCAACTGGCCGGAGCCCCGCAGCCGGGCCTGGAAGAGCCTGCTCCCGGCCCGCGCCATCGAAAACCAGGCCTACGTCATTGCCGTCAACCGTGTCGGCACAGACGGTAACGGCAGAGCCTATTCCGGGGACTCCGGGGTGTACCATCCCAGGGGTATGCTCCTGAGCCGGATCCGTCCCCATGAGGAGATTATCGAGACCTTGACCCTGTCCGGCCGGGAACTTGTGGATTTCCGCGAGAAGTTCCAGGTGGCCCTGGATGCCGACTCCTTTAAAATCCACGCGTAAATTGTCATTGCGAGCGATAGCGAAGCAATCTCTTTTTAGATGAGATTGCCACGTCGCTTCGCTCCTCGCAATGACAAAATAATACGTCACCGAAATTACGAAATAGAACACTAAGCATTTGACAATGGGCCGCTCTGGACTCAATATATGAAGTAGGGATTTTCACACCATTCGTAGGAGGACTGGATGAAGACTTTCATCCTTATGACAAAGCTATCTCCTGAGGTCGCCTGTCAGGTCAAGGACCGGGCCAGGCTCGGCCGGGCCTGGCTGGAAGAGGTCAAGCAGAAATGCCCGGAGGTCAAGTTCATCACCCACTATGCCCTGCTGGGAGACTATGATTTTCTGGACATCTACGAGGCACCGGACGAGGAGACGGCCGCCAAGGTCTCACTCATCAGCCTCTCCAACGGTGCTTTCGCTGCAGAAAGCTGGACCGCCATTCCCTACAAGCGGTTCCTGAAACTGACCGAAGAGATCAGCTGAAACGCGCTCTGTTCAGCCCCGCGGCTTCTGAGCCGGGAGGTCTATTTCAATTCCACGGTCTTTATGATCTTGCCGGCCCAGCGGGACTCATAATCCAGGGTAACACTGCCCTTCCCTGAGATGAGGAACTGGTACTCCACAATTCCAAAGCCGGGGACCGTCAGGAACTGGACCTCGGGCCGGTGGTCTTTGTAGACAACCTGATCCCGGTACTTGTCGATGAGCGTGCCGCCGGCCACGACGCGGGCGTCTTTTCCTGATACCTTCAGCATGTCCTTGGGGTAGATATTCTTCTTCTGGGAATAGGTGCTCATGGTGGGAATGGCTTTGGAGTTGACCAGCCGGGCCCTCACCCGGTAGAGGTCCTTTTCCAGCTTCTTGACCTCGAATGCCTCCAGCGAGACCTGAGGTGTGTGCTTGGCCGCGAACAGGATGGCCATAGCGTTGCGGTGCACCAGGTCCTTGATCATGAAGGGGGCCGACAACCGGGAACTGAACTTGACCCACCCTCCGATCTCGATCTCGCCGTAGGTGGGATGGGTGTAGGACGTCCAGGGCTTGTGCAGTTCGCCCATGGCCAGGTTGTCATTGAACTTGAGACGTTCCCGGGCCGTGGCATTGTTCTCGTTCATAAGGGCACTCAGCCCCTCCTGGCCCGGCCCGGCCCGCTTCTCCTCTTCCCGTGTCGTGAAGGTCTCGGTCTGGGACTGGAACAGCTCGACGACATAACCGTACACTCCGAAGCTGCCGACCATCCACTCCACGAAATCCCCGTAGGTGCCGTAGAGGTCCTTCCAGCCGATCATGTAGTTGTAGCCCGGGACCATGCGCTCGGCCTGCTTTCCCAGGTAGTCGTAGACGGCGATGTCCTGAGGATCGTATTCCCCCAGGTGTTTCTGACTGGGGCCGCGCAGGTACATGCCCCCGGTGTTGTGCATGGCATAGGCCACACAGATGTTGGGGCGCTGCATGATGTATTCGGAGATGGCCTTGAGGCCGATCCCGGAAAAGGGATAGTCACCGGCGCCCATCTGCACGTACTCGGGCATCCAGTCAAAGCCCCAGTTGCGGTTCCCGTCCACGAAACCTTCGGAATCCTCATTGACCCGTCCGTCCCCGTCGTTGTCCAGTCCTTCGGATCCCAGCACGGTCCATTCGCCCATCTCTCCGGGCTTGACCGGGATCATCAGGCGGGGATCTTCAGGATCCGTCTTGAACCGGCCGAAGGGGTCCTTTATGCGCATGGTGGTGATATTGCCGTCGCCGTCCAGATCATCGGGGAAGTCCTCGTCCACCAGCCCGTCGCGGTCGTCGTCCTTGGGCCGCCGCAGCCCCCGGTTGGAGCTCGGATCGTTGGCGTCGTTGAAGAAGTGCCAGCGCCCGTCCACATTGACCATGGGGATCACATAGAAGCAGTTGCGGTCCACCATGGCGGTGACCTCTTTGTTTTCCCCATATTTGGTCAGGATGTAATTGAGCATGTAGAGTGCCACATCGGTGGCCTGGATCTCATTGCCGTGGATGTTGCCGTCCACGTAGATCCCGGGTTTTTCCAGCTCTTTCCCGGTCTTGGGATTGTTGACGGTCATGCAGTAGATGGCGCGTCCCTCTTCGCTCTTGCCGACCAGGTCCAGCGTGGTGAGCTCGGGGAAAGCCTGATGCAGCGCCTCGAGGGCCTCCACGGCTTCTTCATAGCTGTAGTAGTTGTCAAAGGTGAGAGGGACCGAGATCTTAACCTCGGCCGCCTGCGCGTGCGTCCCTGAGACCAGAAGGATCAGGGTCAGTATCGATATATAGGTCCGTTTCTTCATCGGGAGCCTCCCAGCGTCACGGTCTTCGTGTCTTCCCAGGCGATCCGCGTAGAGGCCTTGATCTTGATGGACTTGGCCCCACCGGACCGTATGATCCAGCTGACTTTTCCGCTCTTGTGACCGTCGATGGCCTTGATCAGCATCCGGGATTTACCCTGGACGATGCTGACGCCCTGGCCTTCCAGAGTAACGACCACCGGCAGGATGCGGGTGTTGCGTTTGCCCATGGCCGTGGGATAGGGAAAGTAGCCGGTGTTCTCCACCCAGACCTCGATGCGGTATACTCCGCTCCCTAAGGATTCGACCTCGGTCTTGGCGATCTGGATACGGGCCATCTTCCCCGCGATCTCGAACACCCAGGGGACCTGCCCTTTAAGCAGGGTCTCGAGCATCCCCGGGGGCGGCGTGTTATCGGTGAAGGGGACGGCGCCGCCGATCTCGACCTCTCCCAGCGTGGGGTGCTGGAAGAGCTTCCAGGGGATGAATCCCTTGCCCTCCAGTTCCGCGTCGCTGAAGGCCAGCAGGGCCTTCTCCTTGGGATCGGCCCCTTCCTTGCTCTTGGGTTTGGGCATCTGGCGCAGCATGGCCGCCATGCGCTTGGTGTCCATCATGCCGCCCTTCAAGGCCTCGATGACCTGCGTAGCATTGAAATTGTCCGGCGCGCCCACAGATTTCAAGAATTCGTCGATCTTTTCCTCTCCCAGGGCAATGAACTCCTCGTTAGACATCGTCTCCAGCTTATCGGGAGTGATATCCTGTTCGTCCTCTTTCTCCTCTTTGACTTCGGGGAGGGTCCAGAAATCCTGGCTGAAGGAGGGGAGGCCCAGGTGGTAATAGGCCCAGAGTTCGAAGGAGCCGTCCGCAGCCGCGGCCGTGTCTTGGCGCGTGGCGTCCAGCGTGTTTTCCTTCAGGAACTCCTTGTACTTTTCGGAGAGTTCGGTGTAAAACTTGAGGTCCTCGGGCAGAGGATTGACCACCGCCCCCAGTCCCAGG
>JAUWTO010000033.1 GCA_030614685.1 Candidatus Aminicenantota bacterium | reverse complement strand
TTCTGCTTCTCCGCCAGCTGGCCGGAGAGCTCGGCCATCCGGGCCTGGACTTCGATCAGCTTCCCGTAGCGGATCTCCGCCACCCTCTCGAGGTCTCCCCGCCGCTCCGCGTTCTTCTCCTCGACCTTAAGCGCATCCATCTCCTCTTTGAGCCGGTTCATGGACTCGATCAGGTCCTTCTCGGCCTGCCAGTTCAACTTGAGGGCGTTGCTCTTCTCCTTGAGTTCGGCCAGCTCCTTGTTCAGCTGACCCAGCTTTTCCTTGGCGCTCCTGTCCTTTTCTTTCTTCAGGGCCTGTTTCTCGATCTCCAACTGCAGGATGCGCCGCTCCAGCTCATCGATCTCTTCGGGCATGCTGTCGATCTCGATGCGGATGCGGGACGCCGCCTCATCGATCAGGTCGATGGCCTTGTCCGGGAGGAAGCGGTCGGTGATGTAGCGATTCGACAGGGTTGCAGCCGCCACCAGGGCCGCATCCTTGATCTCCACTCCGTGATGGACCTCGTATTTTTCCTTGAGCCCGCGCAGAATGGAGATGGTCTCCTCCACCGACGGCTCCCCCACATAGGTCTGCTGAAAACGCCGCTCCAGCGCCGCGTCCTTCTCGATGTATTTTTTGTATTCATTCAGGGTCGTAGCACCCACACAGCGCAGCTCTCCCCGGGCCAGCGGAGGTTTGAGCATGTTGGATGCATCCACCGCGCCTTCGGCGGCCCCGGCCCCAATGATAGTATGGAGCTCGTCGATGAAGAGGATGATCTCCCCCTCAGCCTCCATGATCTCCTTGAGCACCGCCTTGAGACGGTCCTCGAACTCTCCACGAAACTTGGCGCCTGCCAGGAGGGATCCGATGTCCAGGGCCACCAGCCGTTTGTCCTTGAGGGACTGGGGAACGTCCCCGTTGGCGATGCGCTGGGCCAGGCCCTCCACGACCACCGTCTTCCCCACCCCGGCCTCCCCGATCAGCACGGGATTGTTTTTGGTGCGGCGGGAGAGGATCTGGATCATTCGCCTGATCTCATCCTCGCGGCCGATCACAGGATCCATTTTGCCCTCCCGGGCCAGCGCAGTCAGGTCCCGTGCATACCGCTGGAGGACCTGGTATTTGCCTTCCGGTTCCGGGTCCGTGATGCGATGGGAGCCGCGCACCGTGGCCAGGGCCTTGAGAAACGCGTCCTGGCTCACCCCGTTCGCCTCCAGGATCGTACGCGCATCTCCAGAGGCTCCCTTGAGGATGCCCATCAGCAGGTGCTCGGTCGAGATGTACTCATCCTTGAGTTTTCTGGCCTCCTCGCGGGCGATCCGGATGATCTCCCGCAGCTCGGAGGACATGTACACCTCTCCTCCCCCCTCCACCTGGGGAATCTTGGCCAACGCCTGATCGAGCTCCCCCCGGATCCTGGCAGGATTGCTTCCGATCTTGGCCAGGACCGGATTCACGATGTTTTCCTCTTGGCTGAGAAAGACCCAGAGCAGGTGTTCGGGGAGGAGGGATTGATGCCTCATCTCTTCGGCCTTGGTGTGCGCCCTCTGGATCGCCTCCTGTGACATGACCGTGAATTTGTCGAGGTTCATTTTGTCATTTTTTCCTTTAATTCCTGAAGGTAGTTCAAGGCCTCCAGGGGGGTCATCCGCTCGAGGTCCAGCTTCCGCAGCTCCTTTTTGAGCAGGGAGAAGCGTTCCCGCTCCTGATCCTCCTGGAACAGCAGAAACTGGGATTCATGGCGAGGGGCATCCGTGTGATAGGCGATACGCGGGAGGCCGGCAGCGTCCAGCTCCTTTTTTTCGAGGTTGAACAGGATCTCCCGGGCCCGCTCCACCACCGCCCGCGGGATGCCCGCCAGCTTGGCCACGTGGATGCCGTAACTCTGGTCAGAGGGTCCTGGCACGATCTTGCGCAGGAAGATGATATCGTCCTTGTGCTCCTTGACGGTCACATGGTAGTTCTTGATGCGGCCCATGGTCAGGGCCAGTTCGGTCAGCTCATGGTAATGGGTGGCAAAAAGAGTCTTAGCCCTCACTGCCTCGTTCTCGTGCAGGTGCTCGGCAATGGCCCAGGCCAGGCTGAGGCCGTCGAAGGTACTGGTCCCCCGTCCCACCTCATCCAGCAGGATCAGGCTGCGGGCGGTCGCATTGTTAAGGATGCTGGCGGTCTCGAGCATCTCCACCATAAAAGTGGACTGGCCGACACTCAGGAAATCCATGGCCCCGATGCGCGTGAAGATCCGGTCCACTACCCCGATCTCCGCTTCCTCGGCAGGGACAAAGGATCCGATCTGTGCCAGGATGCAGATGAGAGCCACCTGGCGCAGGAAAGTGGATTTTCCCCCCATGTTGGGTCCGGTGATGATCAGGATCTGGTCCTCTTCCCGGTCCAGGTACGTGTCGTTGGGGATAAAATGATCCTCATGGGTCCTCTCGATGACCGGATGGCGGCCGCCCCGGATCCGGATGAGCTCTCCATCGAGGACCCGGGGACGCACATAACTGTGGAGAGCCGCCAGCTCTGCCAGAGCCGTCAGCACATCCAGCAGGGCGATGAAGCCGGCGATCTTCTGGAGGCGGGCGATGTCGGAAGCGATCCGCTCCCTCACTTCGAGGAAGAGCTGATGCTCCAGCTCGTTGGACCGTTCCTCGGCATGCAGGATCTTTTCCTCATATTCCTTGAGTTCCTCTGTGATGAACCGCTCTGAGTTCACCAGTGTTTGTTTGCGGATATACTCTTCCGGGACCAGGTGCAGGTTGGGTTTGGTGACATCGATGTAGTACCCAAACACCTTATTGTATCGGATCTTCAGAGAACCGATCCCGGTCTTTTCCCTCTCTTCCTTCTCGAGACCGGCAACGAACTCCTTTCCAGAGCGGCTGATGCGCCGCAGCTCGTCCAGCTCCTGATGATATCCCTCCCTGATGATCCCCCCCTCGGTCAGGTGATGCGCCGGCTCGTCCCTGATGGCCTTTTCGATCAATTCGGCGACATCGGAGGCATTGTCCCAATCCGAGTGGATATCCTTCAGTATTCCCGCATCGAACGCTCCCAGCAGAGAGTGGAGGCGGGGCAGGCCCAGGAGCGATCGTTTCAGGGCCACCAGGTCGCGAGGGAGGGCCACGGCCAAAGAGATCCTCCCGGTCAGTCGTTCGAGGTCGAATATCTCCTTCAGCTCCGTCCTGATCTCATGGCGCTCGATGGTGGCGTCCAGGAGCTCGGCCACCGCATCCTGACGCGAACCGATCTCACTCACGTCCATGAGAGGCTGCAGGATCCAGCTCTGGAAAAGGCGCCCGCCCATGGCGTTGACCGTGAGGTCCACGATGTCCAGCAGGGAATCCTCACGCCGGTTGTCCCTGAGATTTCTGATCAGCTCCAGGTTTTTCACGGAAGTGGAATCCAGGATCAGGTGACGAGATGCCTGGATGAATGCGATGCTCTGGATCACGGAGAGGGCATCCTTTCGCAGGGCCTTCAGGTAGTACAGGAGGCCCCCGGCCGCAGCCGCAGCCAACGGTTTGTCCTCCAGATCGAATCCCGCCAGGGAGCTGACCTGGAAATGATCCCGGAGGAGGCTCTTCGCCTGCGCCAGGTCGAAGATCCAGTCCTCCTGGGGACTCCTCAGGACACCAGACATACCATTCAGGGAAAGGAGGGCCTCCACGGCATCTTCCTGGCTTTCCGGAAAGGTGAGCTCACGGGGGGCATACTTGAACAGCTCATCGGCCAGGCTGCGGGATCCCTCCTTTTCGCTTTGGGCCGTCAGGATCCGGCCGGCTGCCACATCCACCACAGCCATCCCCCATCCTTCCCCCTCTTTCAAGCACAGGCTTATGAGGTAGGTGGCGTCCCGTTCCTCTCCCAAATCAAATTCGACGGCGGTGCCGGGAGTCAGGATTTTGACAACTTCGCGTTTGACCACTCCCTTGGCCTTGGCGGGGTCTTCCACCTGTTCGCAGATGGCCACTTTGAAGCCAGCCTTCAGGAGTCGTGGCAGATAAACATCGGCCGCGTGATAGGGCACCCCACACATGGGGATCTTCTGCCGGGAGGTCAGCGCGATATTCAGGACCGGGGCGGCACGCTTGGCATCCTCCAGGAACATCTCATAAAAATCCCCCATCCGGAAAAACAGCAGGGAATCCAGGTGCTGCTTCTTTATGCGCAGGTACTGCTCCATCATGGGAGTCACAGAGTTCTTCTTGGTCATGGCGGCTATTCAACTATACTTTTTAGCCCCGCGTTTTTCAAGCCGCAGACTTTGACAAATGAAACCCTTTTTAGTGTACTATAAGGACGAAAATGAACATCACCTCGATGCAGTTCGTGGACAGATGGGTGGGCGTCCCTCTCTGCTTCCTCTTGACCTGTGTCCACACTCTGGGAAGATGGCTCCGTCCGCCCCGCCCTGCCCCGCCCCCCCGGAAGATCCTGTTCATGGAGATCTCCGAGATGGGAAGCATGGTCCTGGCCTACCCCCTGTTCCGCAAAACCATGGACCTTTTTCCTCAGGCCGAGCTGTATTTCCTCACGTTCCGGCAGAACCGGCATGCCATCGATATCCTGGATGTGGTCCCGGAGGAGAATGTCTTCACCATCGACGGCGAACACCCAATCCGGTTCGTAACCTCGACCTGGAGTGCACTGCGCGCCTTGCGAAAACAGAAGCTGGATGTGATCCTCGATATGGAGCTTTTCGCCCGGTTCAGCGCCGCCATGAGCTGGCTGAGTGGAGCCAGGGCCAGGGTCGGGTTTCATCGCTTCCACAACGAAGGGCTGTACCGCGGCAACCTGCTTTCCCACCAGGTGGAGTACAATCCGCACATCCACATGGCATACAACCTGCTCAACCTGATCCTGGCACTCACACGGCCGGCGGGAGAGCGCCCCCATGTGAAATTGCCCATCGAGCCGGAAAGCCTGCCGATCCCGGCCTATACGGTTCCCGAGGCAGACAAGGCACTGGTATGGGAGAAGATCGCGTCCCTTGCCCCGGAAGATCCGGCCGGGAAACGCATCATCCTGCTCAATCCTAACGCCAGCGACCTGATCCCGCTCCGCCGCTGGCCCCTGGACAATTATATATCCCTGGCGCAGCGCCTGCTCGAATCTCCCGACCGTCTGGTCCTGCTCACCGGTACCCGAGCGGAACATGCCCGGGCCGAGCAGCTGACCGAGGCCGTGGGATCGTCCCGCTGCCTCAACTTCACGGGGCAGACGACCTTCGCGCAGCTCCTGGCTCTCTATTCCATCGCCGACGTCCTGGTCACCAACGACAGCGGCCCGGTCCATTTCTCCACGTTGACCCGGACCCGAACCCTGGCGCTCTTCGGACCGGAAACCCCGGATCTGTACGGCCCCCTGGGAAAGGACTGCCGGGTCGCGTATGCCCGCTACGCCTGCAGTCCCTGTGTATCCGCCTTCAACCACCGCCGCTCTCCCTGTTCGGACAACCGCTGCCTGCAGGCCATAACCGTCGACCAGGTGATGGAAGACATCAAAATACTGCTGCTTCCCTGACCCGAGAGGGGCGCGTTGACAAAAAAGACCGGATACACTAGTCTTTACACACATTGTGCTTATACATCAATCCGCAGGTGAAGACTGAGGCCTAGCCAATGAACCACGATACCAATCCGCCGGACACGAGGAAAGCCACCACCGGGTATATCGCCCTCCAAATCATGACACTGATCCGGATCCCCATGGCTGTGGCCTTTGGGCTGATCCTGGTGTACACCAGCCCCAGCGATCTGAAGCTCATCGCCTGCCTGGCTCTCCTGGGCCTGATCGAAGCCTCGGATCTCCTCGACGGAGTTATCGCCCGAAGATACAACCTGGTGTCGGAATACGGGGCCATGCTCGACCCCTACGCCGACAGCATAACGCGCCTGATCGTGTACTGGTCTATGGCCGCCCATGACCTGGTGCTGTTCCTGGTTCCCCTGGCCATGGCCCTACGGGATGTCACAGTAGCCTATGCCCGGATATCCCTGGCCAAGAAGAACCGCACCGTCTCCGCCAAGAGGAGCGGGAAGATCAAGGCCATGTTCCAGGCCATCGGTGCTTTCGTGGCACTCCTGGGCCCCTATTACTGGGACAAGATCGGGGACTGGAGCTTCTTCGCCCTCTCCTGGGTGCTCATCACTGTCACCCTCCTCTCTGCAGTCGAGTATGTGAGAGCGGCCCTCCTGGCCCTCGCGGACAAAGATTGACCCATTGGAGAACAGACGCATGTTCGGCTCCTTCGACCGCAGCTTCCGACACAAAAAGATCGTGTTCCTGGACCTGGACGGCACTGTCTACATGGGAGACGCCCTGCTCCCGGGAGCCCAGGCCTTTCTGCAGTACCTCAGAGAACGCGGCATCCGCGCCTATTTTCTGTCCAACAATTCCTCGCGCTCCCCGCAGGACTATGCGGCCAAGCTGACACGGCTCGGCATCCCGACGACAGAGGAGGACATCCTGCTTTCAACGGATGGGCTCATCGCCTATCTGAAGGATCATGGAGTGACAGGCATCTATGCTGTCGGGACAAGATCCATGCTGGAGATGATGCAGCAGAAAGGCCTCCAGGTGGATGCTGCGGATCCCGCGTTCGTGGTCCTGGGCTTTGACACGGAACTCACATATGCCAAGCTCCGCAAGGCCGCCCTCTACCTCCAGCAGGGAGTCGAGCTCCTCGCCACACATCCCGACGTGGTCTGCCCCACGCCGGAAGGGCCCATCCCCGATGTCGGGGCTATGCTGGCCCTGTTCGAGAAGGCCACCGGGAAGACCCCCCGGATGATCTTCGGCAAGCCCAACGCGGAAATGGTCAGCCACATCCTGGACAGACACGGCGCCTCACCGTCAGAGGCCGTCATGATCGGGGACCGCCTCTATACAGACATGGAACTGGCGCGGCGCGTAGGCTGCGACTCCATACTGGTGTTGAGCGGGGAGGCTACAGCGGAAGACCTGCAGGACCTTTCCTGGGAACCTTCCCTCGTGGTTGAAAACCTGGGCGCGATCCTGGACGTCTAGCTCATCCTCCCAGGGCACCCCGGGCCGCGGCCAGTGACTCGGGATCTCCCACGGCATGTATGGCAGGCCTCGTGTCCCAACTGCGGGATTCTCTCTTCAAGAGCCCCGAGAGCACGCTGCCCGAACCTAATTCCACGGCAGCGTCAATGCCTTCCTGCCGGAGGATCTCCATGGTGCGGTACCAGAGCACGGTGCGGCTCACCTGGCGCTTGAGACCGTCCCGGGCCTGTGCCCCGGTACGGATGATCTCGGCATCCACATTGGTGATGATGGGGACCCGCGGATCCCTGAACTCCACATGGTCCAGGTCATAGGACAGTTTTTCTTCGGCGCTCAGCATGAGCTCGCAGTGGAAGGGTGCACTGACCGGCAGGGTAACGGCCCGGGGAGAATCGATGAGCTGCAGGGCCTCCTCCACCGCCTCCTTTTGTCCCGCGATCACGATCTGCTGCCGGCTGTTCCAGTTGGCGACCTCCACCACTCCGGACTTGACGGCCCGCAGGCTCTCCTCCACCTCCGCCAGTTCCTTCCCCAGGATCGCCGCCATGGCCCCCTCTCCCACCGGGACGGCCTGCTGCATATATTGCCCCCGCTTATGGACCAGGAGCACGGCATCCTCGAACCTCATCGCCCCTGCGGCCACGAGGGCCGAGTACTCACCCAGGCTGTGGCCGGCGGCCAGGTAAGGATCCCCTCCGAACAGCTCGAATGCGATGGTGCTGACCACGAGCAGCGCAGGCTGCGTATTCTCGGTGAGCTTGAGCTTGTCCTCGGGACCTTCGAAACATAAGGTCGAGATCGCATATCCCAGGATCTCATCGGCCCGGGCAAAGGTCTCCCGAGCGAAAGAGGACTCCTCGTAAAATGCCAGGCCCATCCCGACTTTCTGGGAAGCCTGACCCGGGAACAAATAGGCTAGTTTTACCATCCGTTTTCAGGTCCTTTCCTCTGATTTTTATCAAAATACTGCGGATAGTGTTCGGTAAACACCTGGATGTCCGCCTCCTTCATGAGGTTTCGCACCCATTCCTCGCTCAGGAGACGTGTTTCCTCGGATTTGACCTCGGCTTCGAGCATGTCCAGGATCTCCACCATGGGCTGGGGCTCCTGGCCCTTGGCCCTCTGTTCAGGGACATAGGTCTGCTCGTAAAACTCCTCGATCTCCTTCAGCGTCACCAAAACGGTCAGTTGGAACCGCTGGATCAGTATCAGGCGGGAGGCGATCATCTCCTTCAGGTAAACATAGAGCTCTTCACGCGTCAGGTCAAACTCCGCCATTTTCTGTTGGAAAAGTTCTGCGCCCAGAGAATCGGACAGCTGCTCATAGAGGCGCTCCAGCTCGACAACCGGCATGTTGATGTCGGCATTGGTGATCAGGATGATCAGCTTCTGTTCGATCAAACCGTCGAGGATTCCACGGGAAGACACTGCCGGTCCATTTTCCTGATCGAGCCGGTGGATCCCGAGCTCATGAACGATCCTGTAATCGGTCAGGGTGATCACTTCTTCGTTGACGACAGCCACGATCCCATCCACCGCCACTTCCTGGGACCCGGCGGGTGTCATAAGGAGGAAAATGGCAAAGACACAACCCCACACTCGGGTGAGCCACTCGAATTTATTCACAGGTGGTTTCCACATTTTAGAACATATTCCCGATAGTGATGAAGATCAAAGTTTTGCTCTCGCCCGGATCCGCACCAAGGTTCCATCCAAATTCGAGGCGGACAGGGCCGAGCGGGGTCCGGTACCGCAGGCCCAGGCCCACAGCGCTCTCCAGATCGCTCAGGGAGAACTTGGAAGTGTCGGCCCAGACATTCGCGGCATCGTAGAACAGCACGGCACCCAGGTTCTCGAGTTGAGAGAAGATCGGGAGCACCAGTTCGAAATTCAGCAGAAACAGGGCCTTGCCTCCGACCGGATTCCCGAAAACCGGGTCCTTGGGCCCCAGCTCATCATACCGGGTCCCGCGGAAGGAGTTGCTGCCTCCCGCAAAAAAGCGCTCCGGGATCGGCATGTGTCCGCTCCCCAGGCCGAGACGAGTGGTGAAGGAGAACTGGATGCGATTGCTCACGGGAATGAACCGTTGGTATTTGCTGAAGAGTTTGAGAAAATCTGATTCCGTATTGAAGAGAGGATACGCCCATTCCAGGGCGGTGGAGAAAAAGTAGCCCTTCACCGGATTGAAGGGATCATTTCTGCGGTCACGCAGGACACTGCTCCCGATCGAGGTCGTCGAGTAAGGCAGAAACTGCCGGTCGATCTCGTCTTCCTCGATCTCCAGCTCAAGGATCGTGGTGCGGGCGAACTTCAGGGTCGGCACAAGGGTCCAGTACTCCTGCCCCTTGAAGGTCCGGATCCCGGAAAGGCTGACTCCGATTCTTTCGTATCTGAAGCTCGTGCGCTGCTCCTGCTCCCACCAGGCGTTGAGGAAGGTGTTGATCGGAATCCCAAAGAAATAGGGCTGCTGCCAGGTGGCAACGACACGCCGCTCCCGTATGCTGAGCTGCCCTACCAGGCTGAGGGTTGCAGCCCTGCCGAACAGGTTCTGCCGGATGATCTCGCCTGTGCCCCGGAGCCGGACATCATAGTTCCAGACATCAGCGGAATGAGGCGCACCGGCCGTCTCCAAACCCAGGCCTGCTGATACATGATGCCTGTCGCCCTCGCTCAGCTGGATGAACAGGTTCATGGTATCGGGTGACAGCTGGATCTCCTCGATCCTGACTTCGGAAAAGACGCCCAGCCCCTCGATCCTGCGCTTGGTCTCCCGGATGGCATCGTATCGGGCCAGTTCCCCTTCCCGGACCTGCAGCTCCCGTGTGATCACCCCCAACCGGGTTATATCATGACCGGATATGACGATCTCCTGGATGATGACCCGTTCCCCTTCCCGGACCTGAAAGTTCACGGCAAATCGGTCTTCCTCCACTCTCTCCACCGCGGCCACGATCTCCGTGCCGCGGACACCCTGATTGCGGTAGAAGATCAAAAGTTTTTCGATATCCTGCTGGACGTTGGGCTGGTAGTACGCCCCCCCCTGCATGCTGCCGATGCGGGACTGGAGGTCTGCAGGTGGAAACAGAGAGGCGCCTTCGAACGTGACTTGTGCCACTGTCTCCTGCCGACCCTCGGAGACGATGTAGATCGGTTTGACCTTCTTTTCCCCCTGCCACTCGAACTGGAGCTGCACGTCGGTCTCTGGAAAACCTCGTGTCTCATACAGGAACTCCATCTCCCCAGACAGCTGAAACAGACGGGACCCGGGAATCTTGCTCAGGAGGGGGATTTTACCGGAGATGAGAAGTTCTCGTTTGAGCTGGTCTTCTGTGAAATGCTCCAGCCCCCGGAATTCAATATCCTGGATACCCACCTTCCGCCCGGGTGCCACCCTGTGGATGACGTGGATCTCATTCTCTCTCCTCTCTATGGAGGAAGACACGGTAGCAAACAAGTGCCCCCTGTCCCTCAAGTAGCCGATGATCTTGGCCTCGCCTTCATCCAGGCCCCATTCCTCAAAGATCTGGGCTTCCCAGATGGGTTTGATCAGGTCGACCGGAACACTGGCACCGTCAATATGAACCACGATCCTTTCGTTGGGAATGACCTCAAGCGTCAGAGCGACACGGCCATTTTCCTCGTCAAAATCCGGCTCCAATACCCTGACTTCCGCCCTGCGGTAGTCTTCCTCAAGATAGAAGTCCTCCAGGCGGAGCACGTCCTCATGAAGGACCGAAGGGGCATACGCCCCTCCCTCCTTGGTTTTCATCTTGCGGAGGAGCTGATCCCTGGTAAAAAGCAACATTCCAGAGAACTGGATGCGGCTCACCGAGTATATTTTAGCGGACCGGATGTCAAAAATAACATCGACCTGAGTGCTGTCTTCGACCTTTTCCGCATAGGCATGGATATCCGCCTCAAACATCCCCTCATCGCTCAAGGCCTCCCTCAGCTCCTCGACAGACCGCCTCAGCCTCTCCTCTGTATAAGGTTCCCCGGTCCTCACACCGTAGACCTTCTTCGCCAGCCGAGAACGAGGTGCCGAGTCCATGCCCGTGATAGTAAATCCGCGGGAAAAGGGCCGGCTGGTCAGCAGGAAAGTGAGCCGGATCCGCTCCCCGCCCTCCCGGACCACCCGGATGTCCGAAAACAGGCCGGTCTTGTAGATCTGCTTAATGCTGAAGTTGATCTTCTTGAGCGAGAAGAATTCACCGGGTTGGACCGCGATCAGTTTTTCGATGCCTTCGCCCGCGGGAAGATCGTCGATCAGCACGGACACCGATTCGACCAGAGCATTGCTAAGGTCGTTCTCCGCCCCGGCGGTCAGGGCACAGACCAACATCAAGATCAGGAGCAGACCGGTCTTTGCCATGTTCATCTATCGAAACCGCTTGTGTATCTTAAAATCCACGCTCAGCCGTCCGTTCTCGTCCCGGATCCCGACGATCGACAGGTCTTTGGAGAGCTCGAACTCCAGACGCACGATGTCCTTGCGTTCCGTGGACAGATTGGTGGCATACTGGATAAAGAAGTTCCGGCCCAGCCGCTTCCCCACCGTGAGCCGGGCCGCGACCTCGGAAGACGAGCCCAAGATGTAGGGATCCAAGCGGAACTGGTCGACGCTTAAAAAACTTTCCGCGCTCTTTTTCGCCTCTTCGGACAGGGTGAAGGTCAGGAGGGAGGCCGTTCCCTGACTCCGAGACTGGTCATAATGATATGTGCGCTGAAAGGATTCCCCCAGGGAGATCAGGGTCAGGACATCCTCAGGGGGCAGGGGGGGAGAGGATGTGACGTCGAGGTCCATTCCGCTCAGATCACGGTTGGCCAGCCCCTCCACCTTGATGGTCACGCGGTAGTCCTTGATGAAGGTCTCCACCTGGAAATTGATGTAGGGCTCGACGAGGGCCGGATTGAAGAAACTGATGCGGCCATAGACCACCTCGAAGGTGCGGTCCTGGAGTTCCACGCTGCCGTCGATTACTTCGATGTCGCCGAACAGGACAGAGTTGTAGATATTCCCGGATATGGTCAGGTCAAAGCGGGTGCGCAGCCGTCCGAGAGTGTTGTCCATCCAGGCATCGTCCACGGCCCTTAGCCGGATGTTCAGCGTCAAATCGTTAAAGAATTCGTCCTTCGGCCGGGCCTGCTCGTAAGCAGAGGTTGCGAACGTGATTTTTTCCGTCACCTCTCGCCTCCAGCTCACACGATGCACCTGAAAATCTCCTTCCAACACAAACCGGTCAGCATCCTTAAACAGACGGATGTCGCCGTCGGTGCGGGCGGCCGTCCGTTCCATGAGGGACAGCACCATGTCCTTTCCCTCGGCCCGGATATCGATCCCATCGATGCCGGTCTTTCCCAGGTGCAGAGAGCCCGATCCGGTGACGTCCCCGCCTCCGAACGTCCCCTGGAGGCTCCGAATGGAAAGGTCGCCGTTGTGGATGAAGACCAGCCCGGAAAAATCCCGGAAGGCATGTGCAAAACGAGGTAAGGGGAGTACGGTTCCCTGGATATCAATCCCCCCGCTGACCTCAGGGGAAAGCCTCGATCCCCGCAGCCCGAGCTGATAGTCGATCCGCGCTTCGGCTCCTGGCCAGGGAAGGAGAAGGTCCATGTTGGTGAACGATCCCTTGATATCTCCGGTCAGCACATCCTCATTCAGCCCGAATTCCATGGCCACGGTGTACTCGTTGTCTCCGGGGAAAAATCCTCCTTTGAGATCCAACTTCAGGACATCGTCCCGGTAGTCCAACGTGATGTCCGCCTCCGTCCGTGTGGGCTGGAACGGGATGAGCAGCAGATCCTCCACGGCCAGGGAACCGGAGATCACTTCCGTGCCGAATGTCCCCTCTCCCTGAAGCTGGAGGGCGCCCCTGCCCTGCAGCGAGGGATAGAGGGCGGATAGATCAAAATCCTCTCCTTTCAGGTCCACATCAAAGGCCATCTCCAGGGGCCGGAATGCCAAGGTTCCCTGTAACCGCCCCCCATAGACCACACACTCCAGCTCGGGAAAACGGATCGAATCAGCATCCCCTTCTATGGTCCCCCGGACATCGGACAGCTCCTGTCCGGCAAGCCAGATGCTCTCGCTGGAAAAATCACCTTCGTACTCCAGGACCTTGTCTTTCTCCTGCAAAGAAAAATGCCCCGATCCCATCCCGTTGAGGGGCAGTTGAATGTCCATCGCTTAGAGGATCGTCTGGATCTCGCCTCGGTCCACCCAGATCTCGGTCCTCACCTCGTCAACATCGGTATAGAGCCCGATGCGGCCGGTAAACAGGGGATCATCCACCTCGAACCGGCCGAAGAATCTCTCACGAATGACCTCGGCCTCTCCCTTGACAAACTCGGCGGAAAACTGGTCGAACCTGGCATCCCGCACGGAAAAATCCGCGTTGACCTGGGGAGTCAGGATGTCCCCGAAGATCCTGAGCTCGGTTTCCCCCACTCCCTGGATCTCGGGGAAATCGAATTTTTTGTCCAGGATCAACTCAGTGAAGTGTCGGGCCTGGGCGGCATCCTTGATGTCCCCGCGGATGGTCATGTCCATCTCCTGGTCCACCTTAACGGTACCGTCCAATTCCATACGCGCGAAACTGGAGTCGAGATCCTCTGACCACAGCTTCAGGTTCTCCACCCCATCCCATTCCACATGGACCTTTCCATTAAACGGAAACCGGTCCGGATCGCGCAGCTCCAGCTCGTCTCTGAATTCCGCATCCGCCGTCAGATACCCTCCCACGACATTGAACGTCCCCCAGGCAGGGGAGGCGACCGGCCAGGGCAGCTCGAAATCCTTGATCACGGGATCCAGGTAGACCCCCCGGGCGGTCCCTTCCACTCGCCCCCTGTCGATCCGGATTCTCAGATACTCCCTCTCCCTTCCCGGACTCCTCATATTTAAATCCAGAATTCCTCCCGTGGCCTCCTGGAAGGAGAGAGTGCCGCCCACACTGCCCAGGGGAACGTCGTTCAGGACCAGGCTTCTGCCTTTGACATCTCCCTGGAATGAGACCTGGCCCGCGGTTCGCCTGAGGACACCCTTGCCTTCTCCCCTCCCCTGCCAGGTGAAGGGCAGGCCGAAAAGCTCAGCCAGGAAATCCGTATTCACATTGTAGCTCGTCTGGAGTTCGAACTCAGGATCAAAGGGCGAGGTGAGCCGGCCGCTGGCTTTGACCACACCGCCGGGGCTGACGATCCTGAGCTTTCGGATGTAGATATCATCCCCCGACCCTTCCAGCGCCAGGTCCACCTGTCCTTCCAGGCTGGGAAGTTCCGTATCCCAGGTGAACGTGTTCTCCGTAAAGACGGCCTTAAGAGTGAAATCAGGGCCGTTTTGCCGAAAAATGGCGTTGATGCCCTGGGCAAACACCCGTGTCTCCTGACCCCAGTAATACACCTCCCCGCCGCGGATAAGACCCCTGTCGACCATGAAGGGGAGGGCCAGGCTCATCTCCCGGTTGAGTGGCATACCGGAACCCGATCCCCCGGCGAAGATGCGCAGTATAGGCTGATCCACGAAGACGGCAAAGGGCCTATCTCGGGAGAATAGGGACCGCATGGTGATCTTGACCTCGATCTTGCGGGCAGAAAAAAACGGAGACGAGGACACGGAACGCACATCTTCGATGATCAGGGCAGGGGGGAAGGTCTGGATGTAGGCCCGTTCGAAGTGCAAAGAGGATTCGATCCTTTTTCTGACCTGAGTGAGCACCAGGTTCTTCAGGATGGTGCTGGCCCCGAATAGAACGGCACCGATCAGAGCGAGGATGATGAGGGACCTCAGCCGTCGACGAATCTTTAGTATGTACTGCTTGTAGCGCAGATTGTAAAATAATGCCATTATATCAAGATATCAAATATAGCATTTTTTTTGAAAAATGCACAGGCAACCCCTCGAGAACCATTCTATGACTGCCCAGACTTATCCTGTCATTCACATATCGAGATCAGGATTACAGGGGGATCTATCCTATAATCGGATTGCTACGCCGACATGAGAACAAAGGATTCCATACTGAAAGTGTGGGCAGCTTCTATGAATAATTCAGACAACTGGAGTATTCACGATATAATAAAAAGAAGAGCCCCAGTCTCCACAGACTCGCCTGTCTTAGGGCCAATGCATGCAATTTTTCCCGGCTGTGGGGATTTGATCTCGTTCTGCATCTTCATGGCCTCCAGGATCAGCACCGCCTGCCCTTCCTCCACATCTTCTCCTTCCTGCACCAGGATCTCGATAATGCGGCCGGGCATGGAGGTCTTGACTTCCCGGCGCCCGGAGCGCACGCTCTTTCCTCCCAGAAGCTGGAGTGGGGACTTCTTGCCCACATGGATGTTCTTGCCGTTGATGCAGACGGCATAGGAACCGGAGTTGGGCGAGACAATGACGTCATACACCTTACCTTTGATATTGAGCAGGTACTCTTCGGGGCTGAAATATTCGACTCGGATGTCGAAGGTCTCGCCGTTCATGTCCACCTGGATGTGGTTCTCTGCCCTCTCGTGCAGTTTCAACCGGAATTCTGTATCGGCAAAGAGAAGCGAGATGTTCATACTAGATCCTTCTCGAGAAGGCCTCCATGCGGCCCTTGATCTTCCAGCCGCTCCTGGGCTTCTGCGGGCAGGGGGACAGCGACTGCCGGCTCTCCTTGTAGTTCCTGATCCCGGCCGCGATCAGGGCCACGGTCTTCTCTTCCGGATCGAGACTTTCCTCCTCTTTCTCCAATTCCTCGATGAAGTGGGTGTTGTAAACACCCTCGAAAAAGCGGGGATGCCGCAGGATCCGCTGGAAGAACGGGATGATGGTCTTTATCCCATAGACCTGGTACTCTGACAGGGCCCGCAGCATGCGGTGGATGGCCTCTTCCCGTGTGTTGCCCCAGGTGATGAGCTTGGAGAGCAGGGGATCATACTCCAGCGGCACCTCATATCCCTCGTAGGTCCCGTTGTCATAGCGCACTCCCAGCCCGCCGGCCGGGGCGCGAAGTCGCTCGATCCGGCCCGGCGAGGGCATAAATCCGTTGTAGGGGTCCTCTGCGTAGATCCGGCACTCCAGGGAATGGCCCGAGGGCCGAATGTCATCCTGGGCAAAAGGCAGCGGATTCCCAGCTGCGATCTCCAGCTGGCATTTGACCAGATCGATCCCGGTCACCATCTCCGTGACCGGGTGCTCCACCTGGAGGCGCGCGTTCATCTCCAGGAAATAGAATTTCTTGTGTTTATCGACGATGAACTCCACGGTGCCGGCATTCTGATAACCCACGGCCGCGGCCACCTGGACAGCCACCTCCCCCATCTCCCGCCGCATGGCATCATCCAGGAAGGGAGACGGTGTCTCTTCCAGGACCTTCTGATATCGCCTCTGGATCGAGCACTCCCGCTCCCCCAGGTACACGGTGCGTCCCTCCTGATCTGCCAGGATCTGGACCTCGATGTGATGGGGCTCCTCCATGTATCTCTCGATGTAGACCGAGGAATCGTTGAAGCTCGATTGGGACTCGGACTGGGCCAACCGAAAGGCCGACACCAGGTCTTTCTCTTCCTTCACCAGGCGCAGGCCCTTGCCTCCCCCCCCTGCCGAGGCCTTGAGCAGCAGAGGGAAGCCTACCTCGCCGGCCTGGAGCCGGAGCTCGGCCTCATCCCGGATGGGATCCATGGTGCCTGGGATGATCGGTATGCCGGCCGCATGCATGGTCCTGCGGGCGGCGGTTTTCTCTCCCATGAGCTCCATGGGCTCCGAGCTGGGGCCGATGAAGACGATGCCCTCCTGCTCGCAGCGCCGGACGAACTCCGCATTCTCGGCTAGAAATCCATAGCCGGGGTGGATGGCCTCCGCGCCACAGGCTGCGGTGACTTGGAGGATGCGGTCGATATTGAGATAGCTCTCAGTGGGAGGGGCCGCGCCGATGTGGTAGGCCTCCTCTGACAGCCGCACATGCAGGGCCTTGCGGTCGGCGTCGGAATACACGGCTACGGGTGTGATGCCCATCTCCCGGCAGGCCCGTATGATGCGGACTGCGATCTCGCCGCGGTTGGCGATCAGGATCTTCTTGAACATTTTCCCCATCGGATATTCATTGTACTCCACCGCCGGAGCCGGACACAACCACAAATGCCGTGATCGATCTCACAGGGGGATGTTGCCGTGCTTTTTCGGCGGATTGAGGTCCCGCTTGTTCTCGAGCATGCGCAGCGCCGCGATCAGCTTCGGCCGCGTATCCTTGGGCTCGATGATCCCGTCCAGGTATCCTTTTTCGCAGGCCACATAGGGATTGGCGAACTTCTCACGAAACTCCGCCACCTTGTCCCGGCTCATCTTCTCCGGGTCCTCGGCTCGCTCCAGGTCCCGCTTGTACACGATCTTAACGGCTCCTTCGGGGCCCATGACGGCGATCTCCGCTGTGGGATAGGCGTAGTTGATGTCCGCGCGGATGTGCTTCGATGCCATGACACAATAGGCGCCGCCGTAGGCCTTGCGCGTGATGATCGTGATCTTGGGCACAGTGGCCTCGGCAAAGGCGTACAGCAGCTTGGCCCCGTGGCGGATGATGCCCCCGTGTTCCTGGGCCACACCGGGGAGGAATCCGGGCACATCCTCGAACGTGATGAGAGGGATATTGAACGCGTCACAGAAGCGGATGAAGCGGGCGGCCTTGTCGGAAGAGTTGATGTCCAGTACTCCGGCCAGGTGGTCGGGCTGGTTGGCGATGATGGAGACGGATTTGCCGGCGAGGCGGCCGAATCCGATCACGATGTTGCGGGCATAGTGCTCCTGGACCTCGAAAAAGTACTGGTCGTCCAGGATCTCAGTGACGATCTTCCGGATGTCATAGGGTTGGTTAGGATCATCGGGGATCACCGAATTCAGGCCTTCGCTCGTCCTGTCCGGCGGGTCCATGGTCTCCTTTTCCGGCGGATCCTCCATATTATTATCGGGCAGGAAAGAGAGCAGTTCTCGAATCAGTGCCAGAGTATGCTCCTCATTCTCCGCGGCGAAATGGGCCACGCCTGAGAGCGAATTGTGGGTCTCGGCTCCCCCCAGTTCCTCCATGGTCACCTCCTCCTGGGTGACCGCTTTGATCACATCCGGCCCGGTGATGAACATGTTGCTGCGGCCCCGGGTCATGATGATGAAATCCGTGATGGCGGGGGAATACACAGCGCCCCCGGCGCAGGGCCCGATGATGGCAGAGATCTGGGGAATGACGCCGGAGGCCAGCACGTTCCGTAGGAAGATGTCCGCGTATCCTGCCAGGGAAGCCACGCCCTCCTGGATGCGGGCCCCTCCTGAATCGTTGAGCCCGATAATGGGAACGCCGGCCTTCATGGCGGAGTCCATGATCTTGCAGATCTTGGCCGCATTGGCCGCGCTCAGGCTGCCTCCGAATACAGTGAAGTCCTGGGCAAAGATGAATACGGAGCGGCCACTGATGGTGCCGTAGCCGGTTATCACACCGTCCCCATAGATGAGCTTTTTGTCCATCCCGAAGTCATGACTCTGATGCACAACGAATTTATCGGTCTCCTGGAACGAACCCTCATCGAGCAGGAGGTGGATCCGTTCCCGGGCGGTGAGTTTTCCGGATTCGTGGCGCCGGGCTATCCGCTCTTCGCCGCCCCCCAGTTCCGCCAGCTCTTCCCGCCGCTTGATCTCCTGGATTTTTTTATCGATCGACATTGTCCTTCCGGCCCGGGAGGGTCAGCGCTTGACCTTTTCCCAGTCTTGCAGGAACTTTTCCATACCGATGTCTGTCAGCGGATGCTTCAGCAGCTTCTCGAAAGCCCCGAAGGGGATGGTGGCGATATCTGCTCCCATCATGGCCGCCTCGATGACATGCAGGGGGTGGCGAACGCTGGCCACAATGACCTCGGCCTCGAAGCCGTAATTGTTGAAGATGGTCACGATCTGGCCCACCAGTTCCAGCCCGTCGTGCCCGATATCGTCCAGGCGTCCAACAAAGGGGCTTACATAGCGGGCCCCGGCCTTGGCGGCCATGAGCGCCTGCATGGAGTTGAAGATCAGCGTGGTGTTGATGGGGATGCCCTCCTGCGCCAGCACCTTGATGGCCTTGAGCCCTTCGATGTTGATGGGAATCTTAACCACGACGTTGTCCGCCAGCTTGGCCAGCTCCCGAGATTCGGGGATGATGTCATCGGCCAGGATGGACACGGATTCCACGCTGACAGGACCGTCCACCACATCGCAGATCTTCTTGATCAGGACTTCAAAGGGCTGGTCCTCCCGGGACACTAGAGTGGGATTGGTGGTCACGCCGTCCAGGATCCCCCAGCTGGCTGCCTCCTGGATCTGTGCCAGGTTGGCCGTATCCAAGAAAAACTTCATTCTTTCC
>JAUWTO010000034.1 GCA_030614685.1 Candidatus Aminicenantota bacterium | reverse complement strand
GCGGGACGGTGAGTTCGGACCAGATCACCAGGCGGGCTCCCTGGGAACAGGCCTGGCGGCTGAGGTCCAGGTGCTTCTGGAAGAGGGCGAAGGTCTCGTCCAGGTTATCGAGGGTGAATTCGACCTCGGGCTGGACATTTCCCTGGATCACGGCTCCCGTGAAAGTCTCGGCGGTCTCCGGCACCTCGTTCTGCAGGGTGAGCCAGCCCCCGGCATGGACCAGCAGGATGAGGCCCAGGACCGCAAAAAAGGGCCCCTTTCGTCTCGAGACGATGGAAAGAACGAAACCGGACTGAAAGAGGATAAGCAGGAACGAAAGCCCATAGACTCCGGTCAGGGCTGCGACCTGGATGAAGAGTAAATTCCCATACTGGGAGTTCCCCAGCAGGCCCCAGGGGAATCCCGTGAGTGCGTGAGTCAGGACGTACTCCAGCGCGACCCAGAAAAATGCGGCCAGCATGAACGCACCTCTGGGAAAAACGGCCCGCAGGCGGCAGAAGACCGTCCCGAAAATGCCCCAGAGCAGGGCCAGAAAAGCGGCAAAGAGCGCGAAGATCAGGGTGCTGAGGCTCCAGGGCAGGCCGCCGTAATGGGCGGGGACATCCTGGATCCAGTAGAGCAGGATCAGATAGAAGCTGAATCCGCCACACCAGCTCAAAAAGAATCCGCGCCCCGGCTTTTTTGAGGAAAGGACATAGAGGAGCGGGATGAGGGAGATCCATCCCAGGAAGAAAAGGCCCAGCTTGGGAAAAGCCAGCGCCGTCAGGATCCCGCTGAGCAGGGCGAGGGCCGTCTCTCTAATGTGTCTGTTCAAGCCGTCTCGAGGCCCTCAGCGCTGGATGATGAAGTAGTCGTCGGCCTTCTGGCCCTCGGTCTCTATCAGCATGGACTTCGCCTGCAGGGCTTCCGCTCTGGTATTGTAGCCGCCGATGACGACACGGAACAGCTGCCGGCTGGCGCTGCTCGAGGGGATGATGACCTGGCCGGGGAATCCCATGCTCTTGTATTTGTCCACCACAGACTCTGCCGAGTCCTGGCTGCGGAAGGCCCCGATCTGGAGGTAGTACTGCTGGGCAGCCGGTGTGGAAGCCTTTTGTTTCGCCGGAGTGGAGGACGGCTTGGGAGCGGGCGGCTGTTTCTCGGCCGGCTGTGTCGTCTTCACCTGAGGCTGCGTCACAACCTCTGTTTTTTCTTGGCCCTGCTGCTGAACCGTCTCATGACCTTCCAGCTCCTGGCCGATCGTGTCTTTTTTCTCTGCCACCGGCTTAGGCTGCTCGGCGATCACCTCTTCGAACCGGTCCTGGGGAGACACCGGGGTTCCCGCCATCTCGGCCTGCTTTTTGCCGACGGAAACACCCAGGAGGAAGATCACGATCCCGACGATGATGATTCCCAGGAATATGAAGATCAGGACTGAGCTGGAGATCTGGAGTTCTCGGTAGTCTTTGTTTTTCATGTCCCTATTCTACTCTTTTTTCTCCACTGAGGAAAATGCTTTGAGCATCTCGATGGGGAGCGGAAAGACGATGGTCGAGTTCTTTTCCATGGCGATCTCGCTCAGGGTCCCCAGGAAACGCAGCTGGAGCGCCTGGGGATTGCGGGAGATGATATCCGCCGCTGCCGTCAGTTTGTCGGCCGCCTGGAACTCTCCTTCCGCGTGGATGATCTTGGCCCGGCGTTCGCGCTCGGCTTCGGCCTGCTTGGCGATGGCACGCACCATGTTCTCCGGCAGGTCCACGTGTTTCATCTCGACCAGCTGGACCTTGATCCCCCAGGGATCGGTGTGCTTGTCGATGATCTCCTGGAGCTGGTGGTTAAGTTTCTCCCTTTCGGACAGGAGCTCGTCCAGCGTGACCTCGCCCAGTACGCTGCGCAGCGTCGTCTGGGCCAGCTGTGAGGTGGCGAACAGGAAGTCCTGCACCTCCAAAATGGCGTTTTGAGGTTCCATCACCCGGAAATAGACCACGGCATTGACCTTGACCGAGACATTGTCCTTGGTGATGACATCCTGAGGAGGTATGTCCATGACCACGATCCTCAGGCTGACGCGCACCATGCGGTCGATAGGCGGGAACACGAAGATGAGCCCCGGGCCTTTGGCCTTGGAGAGTACCCGGCCCAGGCGGAATATGACGCCTCTTTCATATTCCCGCAGGATCTTTATCGAGTTTAAAAGATACAGGACGACCAAAACGGCGATGATGATGGGATAGGTTATCATTTTTTTCTCCTCATTGAGGGTGTGTCAGATTTTTTTGACCTTTATACTTAGATTGGAGCGAACCTCCACGACCTCGACCTTCGCTCCCTTTTCGATCGCTTCCTCGGCTTCGGCGTTCCAGAGCTCTCCGTGCACAAATACCTTACCTTCAGGGGCCAGTGCCGTCCTGGCTTCCCCGATCCTGCCGACCAGGCCTTCGCTGCCGGTCACCGCTCGCCTGGCTTGGGCGCGCACTGCCAGCACAACCAGGAAGATGAAGATCAGAGAGATGCCGAGCGCGAGCGGAATGATGAGCTTAAGGCTGGGCTTCAGTTCCTGGATGGGAGCGTCGATGAGCATAATAGAACCAATCACCATGGCGACAACACCTCCTATAGACAGGATACCGTAGCTCTGGATCTTGATGTCCAGGATGAACAATCCGATTGCCAGCAGGATCAGGATCAGCCCCACATAGTTGATAGGCAGGATCTGAAAGGCAAATATGGCCAGCAGTATGGATATGCCGCCCAGCACACCCGGGAGGATGGCCCCGGGATTGGAGAACTCAAAATACAGGCCCAGGAGTCCCAGCATGAGCAGGATGTAGGCCAGGTTGGGGTTTGCGATGGTGAGCAGAAACTTTTGCCGCGGGGACAGGGGCAGGTCGATGATCTCTTTGCCCTCCAGGTCCAGGAGGTGTTCGCTGCCGTCGAAGCGGAAGATGGTCCTCCCATGGAAGTGGGCAACGATCTCCTGGGTGTTTGCGGCGATGAGGTCGATCAGGTTGCCCTCCAGAGCTTCCCCTTCTGTGTAGGAGGCCCCCTTGCGTACCGCGGCCTCAGCCAGCTCGGGGTTGCGGCCCCGTTTCTCTGCGATGCTTTTTATATAGGAGGCCGCGTCGTTCATCACTTTGTTTTCCATGGTCTCGTCCATGGATTGGCCTGTGAGTGAGATCCCAACCGGAGAGGCCGCCCCGGTGTTGGTCCCCGGCGCCATGATGTAGAGGTCACATGCGACCCCGATGAAAAAGCCTGCGGATGCCGAACGGGCGCCGCTGGGGCTGACATAGGCAGCAATAGGTGTGCGTGCGCCCAGGATCTTTTTGATGATCTCCCGCATGGAGGAATCGAGCCCCCCCGGCGTATTGAGGACCAGGATCAGCAGGGAATGCCCGGATTCGTCTGCTCGGTCTATGGCATCGCAGATGTACTCGGAGGTCACGGGATGGATGGGCGCGTCGACAGTGATGCGTAGGATCCCTGAGAAACTGGGGCTGGCACAGACGAGCAGCAGAGCGAGGGTGAAAAGAAATTTTTTCACTTATTTCATTATAGAAACGAGAATTTTATTAGTCAATAATTTTATCTTGACTTTTTATTTGCAATACTTTAAATATAGAAAATCCGCCGGGTTAACAAGGACAAAGGAAAAGGACATGATCAAGAACGATATTGCTCTCACCATCGAAAATAATTCGGAATTGAACAGGGCAAAATCATTGTTGATGGTAGAGACGATCCTGAATGCACTGAAAAAATCTTTGTCGGAGGATGAAAAGATCGAGATCCGGGGATTCGCCAGCTTGAGAGTCGTTTCCAAAAAAACGGGCTATGGTCGCGACATCCGCCGCAAAAAACAGATCAAGATCAAACAGGGCAAGAGGATCAAGTTCCGTCCCGGCCAGGACCTGAAAAACCTTTCTTCTTAATAGACTCCCGCCGTTTCGATCCGGAATCTGGGGTGAACAGGATGAGCAAATACGATGTTGATCCATTATTTCCCACGGAGCTGAAGACCTATTCTCTGAAGGACAGGGCCAGCAAGGTGGATGTCGACCAATTCGCATGCGCCTGGGATGTGGGCGGTTCCTTCCCGGACTTCATCGACAGCCTGCCCCGGATCCTGGGAGGCAACGATCTCCGCTCACTGATCCAGGCCTGGGCAGCCGCCCGGGAAAAAAAGCGCGGCATGATCCTGGGCATGGGGGCGCACCCCATCAAGCTGGGGCTCAATCCCGTCATCATCGATCTCATGCAGCGCGGCTGGATCTCCGCCCTGGCACTGAACGGGGCCGGGATCATCCACGACTTCGAGGTGGCCTATGCCGGCGCGACCTCGGAAGATGTGGCCGAACAGATCAGAGGAGGGGAGTTCGGGATGGCCCGGGAGACCGGTGAACTCCTGAACGGAGCCATGGAGTCCGCCCACGAGCTCGATCTGGGGCTGGGGGAGGCGGTCGGCAGGATGATGGCAGGCTCGGATTTTCCTCATCTGGAGCTCAGCCTGCTGGCTTCCGCCTATCGGCTGGGGATCCCTGTCACCGTTCACGTGGCGCTGGGAACAGACACCATCCATTTTCACCCCCGCGTCTCCGGGGAGGCATTGGGCAGGGCTTCCCTCCGGGATTTTTTCCTGTTCTGCAGGCTCGTACAGGACCTGGACGGGGGGGGGATATACATGAATGTGGGATCGGCGGTCATCCTGCCCGAGGTGTTTCTCAAAGCGGTCTCGTATGTCCGCAACCGCGGCTTTCGGCTGAAGGATTTTTCGACGGCTGTTTGCGATTTCATCCGGCACTACCGGCCGGAACAGAATGTGGTCCTGCGTCCCCTGCAGGGGGAAGGCCGGGGCTACTATTTTGTGAGCCAGCATGAGATCTTCATCCCCCTGCTGGCAGCTGCCCTTAAAACGGCGGCCCCAACCGGCTAGCCGGGGCCGCTGGATCCGGGAGAGAGCAGACGGTGATCCTGAAGTAGGTACCTGTACACCTGTTCTGCCTGTTCGATGGTGGCGGCCAGGATTCCCTCGGTCCGGATCATGTAGTCAGCATGGGCCAGCTTGTCCTCCGCTCGCATCTGGCTGCCGAGCTTGCGGAGGGCTTCCTCTCGTCCGATCCCATCCCGCTTCCGAAGCCTCTCGAGCTGGACCTCGAAGGGGCAGTACGTGACCACCACCTTGTGAAAGGAACCGGCATACCCGGCTTCGATGGTCAGGGCAGCCTCTGAGACAAAGATCTGGTATTTTCCGTCGGCCCGCAGGCGGGCGATGACCGTGTTCTTCTCTTCCAGAACCAGGGGATGGATGAGGCGGTTCAGAAATTCCCGATCCTTGGACCGGGCGAAGACCAGCCTGCCCAAGCGGCCCCGGTCAATGGCCTGACCGTCTTGGCTCAAGATATCGGGACCGAAACGGGTTGTGATTTTCTTCCACACCGGGGTCCCGGGCTGCATCAGCTCGTGAGCCACTTGATCCGCCTGATGGAGATAACAGCCCAGCTCCCGCCAGACTCCGGCGACGATGGACTTTCCTGTGGCGATTCCTCCGGTTAGGGCAACCAGCAGCATGCTTCGATTCTGCCTCATTTGGCCCAGGCAACCGGAGCAGGAGGGGATCCTTCTTTATCTATTCCTGTTCCTGGTTTTCGGTGATAAACTCGTAGTCCTCGTCGAAACGCAGAGCGATACCCTGTTTCTTGCCGGCGCCGGCTGACCTGCTCAGCCGAACGGTCAGGCCAGCGAGGCGGAGCCGCACCCTCTTGCCTTCGGTGAGGTTGGGGGGCAGGTCGATGATGATGTTGAGCTTCGAACCCACGGTTACGCTCGAATCCAGGGTAAAATAGGCGCCTCCGGAGCTGATGTTCTGGAGGGTGGTCTTCTCGTGGAAGGTGTCCCCCTGGGGCAGCACCCCTTCCACCATGGCCGGGAGCGGCAGGTCGAACCTCCACTCGTTCCTCCGGTTGCGAATCAGTTCGGCCAGCGTATCGTTTTCATCAAAAATAGTTGTCTTCTGTTTTTTTGTGTCTGTTTTATTTACCATGGTCATATACCTCAAACAGATTAAAATAGGGCCGAATTGATGGCATAAAGGGCGAGCTGAAGTCGGCTGTGCGTATCCATCTTCGCGTAGATGCTCTTTATGTGAGACCGGACCGTGTTTTTGCTGATGAACATGGCGTCGGCGATCTCATCGTTGCTCTTCCCCTGACCTATTAGCCGCAGGACCTGGAACTCTGTGGGCGTGAGCTGGTCCAGGGTTTTCTCTTTGAGGTCCCTGCCCACCACGGATATGATACGGTCCATGATGCTGCTCATCTTATCCCTCGGCAGCCAGATCTCCTCTTTGTGCACGACCCGGAGGGCTTCGGCCAGCTGTTCGGAGGATTCGTTCAGGTCAAAATAGCCTCGCACGCCTACGTTCATAAGTCCCACAACTTCTTCATGCGAGGGGATGTTGCCCAGAAGCATGAGCTGGGTCTTTATCTTGTTGGTCTCGGAGATGTCGCGGACGGCTTTGCACACCTCCCGCAGGTTGGGCATGGGCTCCGAGGTTGTGAGCAGGACGACCTGAGGTTTGTGGTCCTTGATGGCGGCCAGAAATGAGTCGATCGTGCTCTTTTCCACGCTGACGACCTCGATACCACCGGCATTTTCCAGCGCCCGGACGATCCCGGCCAGGATCAGTTCCGAAGTGCAGAAGATCAGCGTCGTGATTTTCTTTTCATCCAAGGCAGTTGTCTCTTTTTTTGTCATTATGATTTAGCTTTCATCCCTTTTACTGATTTTGAAAACAGTTTTCCTCATATGTGGAGATATGGTATAAGAACGGTTTTCCAATGTCAATACTGTCCTCCGGACTGAACAGGCCGGAGGACAGTATTGACATTTATTTAGGGAAGCATGTCTTATGGTTTAGATCCCCGGAGAGACGGGGAGGTTTGGGTGCAGAGACGGCGTGGACTGGATGGTCAGCGGGAGGTATAGATGGGCTGGATCTTGTAGAGCCGGTCCAGCTGGATGGAGACCAGCTGTTGGTTACGGTTGCTGGGGTCTGTGCTGGCAAAGATGACTTCTCCCGAGACGATCAGGTTCATCTGGTTTTCCAGGATCAGGGTTTTGGGAACATTGAGGGAGAGGACCAGCTTGGAGCCGATGACCACCTTGTTTTTAAGCCAGAAGACCGCTTCCTGGGAACTGATGGTGGAAAGCTCGGTGGTCTCCTCGAAATCAAGGCCCTCAGCATCTAAGCCGTTTACATTGACAGAGAGAGATAAATCAAAACATCGCTCCGACTTTGGCTGGCGTGAATTGCCCGGGATAGCGCTTTTTTGAATTTCTTGGTTTAATCGCATTGCGTCCTCGATTCTCGCAGATGACCGGCCTGGGTACAATCGCTCTTTAAGATGATTCCACAGGTGATATTTTGCCTCTGCATCTCATCCATAAGGGTTAATTCCCGGTCTGGCCCTTTAAAAAGGGGACCTGCTTCATTTGCTTTCATCGATGATGTATTTATTCTCAAATTTCAGCGACACGCGGTGCCTGCCGTTCTGATTCTTGGGAGCCTCCAGGAAGATGACCGTTCCCTTGATGATCAGCTTCAGTTCCTTGTCTTCGGACAGTCTGGAGGGCAGATCTACGGTCAACTTCAGCTGGCCGCCCATTTTGAGTTCGGCCGTCAGCCAAAAGGAGGATCCGTTCTGGCTGATGTAGGACAGGACGGTTTTCTCCGTGAAGCTGTCTCCAGAGGCAGTGACGCCCTCCACCACCGTAGGGAGCGGCATGTCAAAACCCTCTTCCTGGAAGGTTGTGTCCAATAGCCTTTCGTTGGACCTGGTCTTCGCCATATTCGTTTCCTTTTCCTTGACGAAATTCGCTGTGACTCTACATTGCCACAGTCCAATTTCAGGGACAATCACCTTTGAGGATGAATTCGGGGGTGAAAATGTCGTCATTCCCGGCCTCCCCAAAATTGTATGCGCAGGGCGGAAGAGTCGGGGGAGGGGGGGGCGGTTTTCTTGACAAACACAGGGGGCCGGACTAGAATGACCGGGAATTGAACCTGGGAGTAAAAAGTGGTTAAAAAAGAACGTTTAGTAAAGAATATCACAGCCAAGAGCGAGGATTTTTCCCGCTGGTACACAGAGGTCATCCGCAAGGCCGAGCTGGCCGACTATGCCCCTATCAAGGGGATGATGGTCATCCGCCCCTATGGGTATGCGGTCTGGGAGAACATCCAGAAACTCATGGACAAACGCATAAAGGAGACCGGGCACGAGAACGCCTATTTCCCCATGTTCATCCCCGAGAGCCTGCTGGAGAAGGAGGCGGAACATCTGGAAGGATTCTCGCCGGAGGTAGCCTGGGTTACGCACGGCGGGAACGATGAGCTGGAGGAGCGCCTGGCGGTGAGGCCTACCTCCGAAGCCATCATCGGCAGCATGTATTCCAAATGGATCAAGTCCTATCGGGACCTCCCGGTCCTGATCAACCAGTGGGCCAACATCGTCCGCTGGGAAAAGGTCACGCGCCCTTTCCTGCGCACAACGGAATTCTTGTGGCAGGAAGGACACACGGCCCATGCCACCGCCGAGGAGGGACAGGCCGAAACCCTGAAGATCCTCGACCTGTACCGGGAGTTCGCCGAGACGGAACTGGCCATTCCTGTGATCTCCGGAGAGAAGACCGAAAAGGAGAAGTTCGCCGGTGCCGAGATGACCTACTGCATCGAGGCACTGATGACCGACGGCAAGGCCCTGCAGATGGGGACCTCACACGATCTGGGACAGCATTTCTCCAAGGTCTTCAACATCCGGTTCGAGGACCAGGACCAGCAGCTGCAGTATGCCTGGCAGACGTCCTGGGGGGTTTCGACCCGGCTGGTCGGGGCTGTTGTCATGGCCCACGGCGATGATTCCGGCCTGCGGTTCCCCCCGCGGATCGCCCCCCTACAGGTCGTGATTGTTCCCATAACCATCGGGGAGGATTGGAAAGAGACGGTCCTGCCCGTGGCGCAGAACACCGCCCGGATTCTCTCGGAGGCCGGTGTGCGTGTCAAACTGGATGACCGGGAGGGTTTCACCCCCGGATGGAAATTCTCTGAATGGGAGATGCGCGGCGTGCCCCTGCGGCTCGAGATCGGACCGAGGGACGTCAAAAACCACAAAACCCTGGCCGTGCGACGAGACACACGGGAAAAGCAGCCGCTTTCGTTGGACAACCTGGCTCCCCAGGTGCAATCTCTCCTGGACAAGATCCAGCAGAACCTATTCGATCAGGCCCTGCAGTTCCGGGAAGACAATACGCACGAGGTCGAGGATTACGAGGAATTCAAATCCGTCATCGAGGAGCGCCGCGGATTCATCAAGACATTCTGGTGCGGTGGGTCCGAGTGTGAGAACAGGATCAAGGAAGAGACCATGGCCACCATCCGGGTCGTTCTGATGGAAGCCGACCGCACGGAAGCCTCGGGGTCCTGCATATGCTGCGGGGAGCAGGGGCGGAAGCAGGTCTACTTCGCCCGCGCCTATTGATATACCTGCCTATCGGCGTGTCCGGAGGACAATGAATGCCGATATTAGGTTGTAATACAGTTCGATATATGGGTCGGCGATTATCATGAATGATCCGGGGTACCAAGGGGCGAGGGAGCGGATGGTCGAGACCCAGCTCCGGGCCCGGGACATCCGGGACTTGCGGGTCCTGGAAGCCATGAGGGTCGTTGCCCGGCATCTCTTTATCCCTGAAGACATGAGGCGGCATGCCTATAACGATGAGCCGCTCCCCATAGGCGAGGGGCAGACCATATCCCAGCCGTATATCGTTGCGTACATGACCCAGATTCTCGAACTCCAGCCCCATCACAACGTTCTTGAGGTCGGGACGGGTTCGGGATATCAGACGGCCATCCTGGCAGAGATGGTGGAGTCGGTCTGCAGCGTTGAGATCCTGCCGGACCTCACGAACAGGGCCAGGAAGGTCCTCGCAGGCCTTGAGTATGGGAACATCCGTTTCCGCACCGGCGATGGGGCGATGGGCTGGGATGAGTTCGCTCCCTATGACGGCATCATAGTCACTGCAGCGCCGGGAACCATCCCGGAGACGCTGCAGGAGCAGTTGCGGGAGGGGGGCCGCATGATCCTCCCGGTGGGGGTAACCTTCCAGGACCTGGTCCTCGTCACACGCGGCCGCCGCAAATTCAATCGGAAAACTCTGATCCCGGTGCGGTTCGTTCCCCTGATCCGGTCTTCGTGACCGCTGAGTCCGAGGTACCGGTCTGCTCAAGGAGGGTCCTGAGTTCCTCGGCTGCCCGGAGGGACGCCCGAGACTTCCCCAGGGACGCCCGGATCGCACGGAATTCACGGACCATCGCTTCCCGCTCGGTACCGGAGTCCAATAGACGCAGGGCTTCGCGCGTGAGGCTTTCCGGGGTAAAATCCCGCTGGATCAGCTCGGGGACGACCTCTCTCCCGGCCAGGATGTTGACGATGCTGTAGCGGTCGACTTTGACGAAGGGCTTTCCCAGTGTATATGTCAGAGGAGAGATGCGGTAGAAGGCCAGGACCGGGGTCTCGAGCAGCGCGGCTTCCAGGTTGGCCGTGCCGCAGGCGGAGAGTGCCAGATCGCCGGCAGCCAGAACATCATGATAATTCTTCGAATCCTCTATGACGTGGATGTCCCGCTCCAACTCCTTGGGGATGAATTTCCGGACGGTGTCAGCATCCAGGTTTTCCGCCAGCAGCAGGGCAAAGTGGGCTCTGGATTCGGCCCGGAGCTGAACGGCTGTGGCCATCAGAGTGGGCATATGATAGCGGATCTCGCTCCTGCGGCTGCCTGGCAGCAGGACCAGGAGCGGCCGGCCGGGATCGAAGCCGTGCCTGTGGAAGACCTCTTCTCGAGGAGCAGTGGTTCCGATCTGTTCAGGGAGGGGATGGCCGACAAAGACGGATGCGATGCCGTGTTCATGGTAGAGGGACTGCTCAAATGGGAAGATCAGCATCATTTTGTCCACGGTCTTCCGGATCGTCTTGAGCCGGTTTTTCCTCCAGGCCCACACTGTGGGGCTTATGTAGTAGAGCACCGGGATGCGTTGCTTTTTGAGGAAGCGGGCCAGACGCAGGTTGAAATCCGGCGAGTCGATGAGGATGGCAGCTTGGGGTTCTTGGCTGCGGGCCTCTCTTTTGATCCGGGTGAAGACATGCCTGATCCGGGGGAGCTGTGAGAGGATCTCGAATATCCCGACCACGGCCAGGTCTTCCACGGTGTTGATCAACCGTACACCGGCTTCACGCATCCTGGCCCCGCCCACACCAAAAAACTCCACCGAGGGATCGATCTCCTGGAAGGCCTGTACCAGGGAGGCACCGTGCTTATCTCCGGAGTTTTCGCCGGCAATGATGAGGACGCGCGCCGGACTCATTTGTCCTTCTCTTCCTGGCCGTAGATGACGATCTCGGGCATTTTTTCCGGATCCTGGCCGTAGAAGAAGAGCCACTTGTCGTAGGAGGTTTGTTCGTTGTGGATGCGTATGGACTCCCGGTCCGAACTGCTGACCACGCCGATGATGCTGGCATTCTCGATCGAATCCAGGACATTCTGGGGTGCGATCAGGATGCGCTGCGGCGCAGCGGCAGCCTGTTGTTTTGCTGCTGGGCGGCCCTGCTGTGGCGTCCCGGTGCGACCTCGCTGCCGGGCTCCGCGCTGCTGGCGGCCGGCGGTCCTCTGACCAGCGGCGCCCCCCCGCTGGTACAGCAGGATCACGTTCCATTCGCCGTGTTCGGTCATGGGGTCCCGGTAGAGGCGCCGTATGAATCTTTCCTCGAGGAGTTCATCGAAATTCGATGGAAATTGGCCCGGGTTCTTGGTCTGATCGATGCGAACAGCCTCCACGTATTGCTCTCCCCGGAAAATCAGCTCTTCTTCCAGCTCGCGCAGAATCTGGGTCTGCCAGACCGGCACAGCGATCATGAGACCCAGCATAAGCAGGAAGATCGCAAACATCACGATGAGGAGTGTGTATCCGTTCCGGCGCTGGCAGGATCTTTCAGCGCAGGGCAGTCGAGCAGAAGTGTGCCCCATGGGTCCCGCTTCTACCACGTGTTAAGTGCGGTCCCGTCCAGCCCGAATCCCTCGGCTGTCGACCGGACATCGGCCACTCCGGGGAGCACGCCCGATAGCATGTCGTCTTCGGTCAGTTCCTCCATGACCTCCTCCCAGGTCTCGTTCGAACGCGTGAAGGGGTCCGTGGGGAGGGAATGCAGATATCGCTCGTCGACCAGGGTGTACAGGGTCATGGGGTATTTTTTTTTGTCGATGTAGTACTGGTTGAGCATGACGCGCAGGGTATGCAGGTTTTCCTTGAGAACGGCCTCACGCCCGCGTTTGAGAGCGGTCTTATACTGGGGAATGCCCACCCCCACCAGGATCCCGATGAGCGCCAGGACGATGACCAGTTCGATCAGCGTGAATCCTCGCGAGTTCTGTACTCTTTCCATCGTAATCCTTCCTCATGAACGGGAGGGTTTCCCGCTCACCATTCGCTGTAGAACGTGCCGTCCAGGGCAATGCCCTGGCTGCGCGTGTACACATCGTAGACATTCTCGCCGCCCCAGGACGTGGAATCGAAGTCATCCTGGTAGGAGCGCAGGCCCCACTCATAAAAAGTGGTCATGGGATCTCGGGGGAGGCGGCGCAGGAACTTCACCGTGCGGGTGATCTCGCTTCCGTCTTGGGATTCGGTCACCTCCACCCCTTCGAGCAGGGTCTCCAGGTCCGGGGGATACCCTTCGGTGTCCTCATCGAATTCGAACTTCTTCTCGTCCGCCAGCTTTTTGTATTCGTCGATGGCCTGGCGGATGATCCGGAGGTTGCGGCGCAGTTCGATCTCCCGGCCGCGTTTGACGGTGACCTTGGCGAGGGGGATTGCAACCATGGCCAGCACCGCCACTATGGCCATGGCCGTCAGCATCTCGACGAGCGTGAAACCTTTTTTGCGTTCAGAAGTTCGTAACATGGCCGTACTTCTGTTTAGTCGGCTAACCTGAACAATTCATAAAATGTCGATACAGGTCATGCAATGTTCAGGTTTATGATCTGTCCTTATTATAACGGTCGCGGTTGGGAGATCCGCCGCGGCTGCTTCTTCGATCCCGATCCCGATAATCTCTCCGGTCCCCGTCCCGATTCGAGGAACTGCTGCGGTCTCCGCCCTCTTCCAGAGCCTTCTTACTCAGGCGGACCTTGTTGTTATCGTCGATGGAAATAACCTTGACGCGCACCAGTTGGCCCATTTTCATTACGTCACGGATACTGTTCGTCCTCTGGTGCGAGACCTCGGAGATGTGCAGCAGGCCGTCTACGTTCGGCAGGATCTGGATGAAAGCGCCGTATTCCTCCAGGCGCACGACCTTGCCTTCGTAGGCCTTCCCCACCTCTGCCTCTTCGGTGATATCCCGGATCATCTTTTCCGCCATTCTCACGGCTTCCATGTCCGGGGAGGCGATGGTGATCTTGCCGCCTTCTTCGATCTCGACCTTGGCCTTGGATTCGGCCACTATGCGCTTGATGATCTTGCCGGAGGGGCCGATGACTTCTCCCACCCTCTCGGGATCGATGTACAGGCTGATGATGCGGGGTGCATAGGGCGAGATATCGGGGCGGGGAGCCGGCAGGGCCTCCTTCATCTTGGCCAGCACCTGCAGCCGGGCCTCTCGCGCCTTTGTCAGTCCCTCTTCCAGCACCGGGAGCGGGAGATAGGGGATCTTGAGGTCCATCTGGATGGCCGTGATGCCCTTTTCCGTTCCTGATACCTTCAGGTCCATGTCGCCGAAGAAGTCCTCCAGGCCGGCGATATCGGTGAGGATCGAATACGTATCTTCTTTTTTGACGACTCCCATGGCGATCCCTGCCGGGATTATTTTAAGGGGGACACCGGCATCCATGAGCGCCAGTACTCCGCCACATACCGTGGCCATGGAAGACGAACCATTGGACTCGAGGATGTCGGAGACGATCCGTATGGTATAGGGGAACTCGGCCTCGTCCGTGGGGATGGCGAGCTTAATGGACTTTTCCGCCAGGGCGCCGTGTCCGATCTCGCGCCGACCAGGGCCGCGGAGGAACCGGACCTCTCCCACGCTGAAGGGCGGGAAGTTGTAGTGCAGCATGAAGCGTTTTTCGCCCTGTTCACCCAGGCTGTCGATCCGCTGGGTGTCTTCGAAGGTTCCCAGGGTGACGGTGGCCAGGCATTGAGTCTCGCCACGCGTGAACACGGCGGATCCGTGTGTGCGGGGCAGGGAACCGGTCTCGATGGTGATGGGCCGGATCTGATCGAAGGAGCGTCCGTCCGGGCGCTTGCCCTCTTCCGTAATGCTCCTGCGAACCAGTTTTTTCTGGACCTGGTAGAGCAGTTCTTTGGCCTGTGCGGCCTGGTCCGGATCGTCTTCGGGGAGGGATGCGAAGACTTCCTCCTGGATGGCGCGTTTCTTCTCGTTCCTCGCGGTCTGATTCTCGGACAGGAGGGCGTCCATCAGGGCGGTACCGTACTTGGCCTCGATCTCACGGAATTTTTCCTGATCCAACTCCGGGGAGGTGAATGGGCGCTTCTGGATGTTCAGGCGGGCGAACAGGTCTTTCTGAGCCTGGATGATCTGGTTGATGGGGCCCATGGCCGCATCGATGCCCCTCATGACTGTGTCTTCATCAACTTCCAGGGCGCCGGCCTCCAGCATGACGACTCCCTGCTCGGTGCCGACGACCACCATATTTAGGGGGGATTTGTCCACCAGGCTCTTGGGGGGATTGATCATGTAATTTCCGTCGACCAGGCCGACCCTCACCGCACCCAGCGGGGTGGTGAAGGGAATGTCGGAAAAGTACAGAGCTGCGGAGGCTGCGATGATCCCCAGTGTGTCCGGATCGTTTTCAATGTCGGCCGAGAGGAGCATGCCCACGAGTTGGGTGTCGAAGGTGTAGCCTTCAGGGAACAGCGTCCGGATGGGCCGGTCGATGAGCCGTGCAATGAGGATCTCTCTCTCTGAGGGCCGCCCTTCCCGCTTGAAAAAACCGCCCGGGATTTTGCCGGCGGCATAAGTGTTTTCGCGATAGTCCACGATCAGGGGGAGGAAGGGCTTGACCTCTTTGACCTCTTTCTTGGAACATGCGGTCATGAAAACAACGGTGTCGCCGTACCGCACGTAGGCTGAGCCGTCCGCCTGACGGCCGTATTTATTCAGCTCTATGGTCAGGGGTTGATTGTTGATGTCTAAAATAATTTTGTTGTCTGACATAATTTTCCTTTAGCTTGAGGCTACTTTCTGAGCCCCAGCTTTTTTATGAGTATTTCGTATCGTTTCTGATCCTGATTCTTGAGATACGCCAACAGCCGTTTCCTGCGTCCAACAAGCTTCAGAAGGCCTCGTTTGGAATGATGGTCCTGTTTATGGGTCTCAAAATGTGTGGATAGATAGCTGATGCGGGATGTGATCAGGGCGATCTGAACTTCAGGTGAGCCAGAGTCTTTGGCATGGACTCTGTTGTCGTCTATGATCTCGTTTTTTGCTTCTTTTGTAAGCACGTATAGTTCTCCTTATTGTAGTTTATTTATCTTACTAAAGTTGAGGCGGAATGTAAATCGCAGTGAGTTATGTAAGCGTACATAAAAACTGGAGTTACGTCCTCAGCGGGCCGTCCGCCGTGAATATCGAAGGGTGCTTGAGAGGCGATGGCTGGTATGAATCGCTGCAAAACGGAAATCAGGGCTTTGATAGGGACTTGAGCGTGATTTTTCTCTGGAGCAGCTGTCGGGCGTACTTTGACTGGAGCCCGCCCTGGGAGGCGTGCACCTTTTTAAGCTTGGCGTCGATCTCCGCCAGGGTCATCTGGTTGATCTTCTTTTTCTTCCCGGGCTCTGCGGCCGGGATCTCTTCGCTTGCCTCTTCTCCGGCCTCTTCCGGTGCCGGCGTTTCTGTCTTCGCTTCCGGTTCGGGAGGCGGGGCCGGCTCGGTCTCAGGCTTTACTTCAGCAGGTTCGGCCTCTTTGGCCGGTTCTTTTTTTTTCTCTTCCTCCTGAGGCTCAGGTTCTTTCTCCGCCTTTTCCTTTTTCGGGGCCTCGGTGTCCGGCTTGTCCTCTACCGGCTCTGTGGGAGGCTCTGTTGGGGGAGTTTCCTCAACCTCTTTCTCTTTTTTTTCCTCTTTTCCTTCCTTTTCTTTCTCCTTTTCGGCTGCCGGTGAGGTCTCTTCTTTCGATTCTTCTACGGTTTTCTCTTTTTTGCCTGCTGGCTTGTCGGATTTTTCTTCCGGTGCCTCTGTTTCTTCAACCTGAGGTTTTTCCTTTTTCTCTGTCTTCTCTTTGGCGGCCGTTTTTTCTTCTTTTTCCTCTTTTTCGATCTTGTCTGTGGTCTCGGTTTTGGTTTTGTCTTTGTCTTGCTTCTCTGCCATTTTATCCTTCCAAATCGATAGCTGACTTTACAGTGGTAAAAATAACCCCCGTAGGATACCAGATTTGGGCAAAAAAGGGAATACCTAGAATTCCAGGCCGAAATCCGGTATATTTTGAGAGAATATGTATCTGATCTACTCCCTGCTGCTTTTCATCGCCCTCCTGGTCCATCTGCCCTTGTACCTGGTTCGGACCAGGCTGATCCGGAGGGAACCGCTGCGCCTGAAAGAGCGGCTGGGGCTTTCCCCGCCTCCTGAACCGTCTGCTGGAAAGACCGTGTGGCTGCATGCCGTCTCCGTGGGAGAGGTCCTCTCCCTCCAGAACCTGGACCGGCTCCTAAAACAGGAGCATCCCGATTGGAACCTGTACGTGTCTGCCTTGACCCACAGCGGTCTTCGCCTGGCCGAAGAGAAGTTGGGTGCTGCAGATCACATATTCTGCATCCCCTTTGATTTTCGGAACATCCTCGGACGCTACTTCCGGAGGCTGCGGCCGGGCGTGTTTGTGCTGGTTGAATCGGAGTTGTGGCCCCACCTCATTAGAGAGGCCGGACGTCAGGCTGCGGGAGTGCTCTTGACCAACGGCCGGATATCTCCCAGATCGGCGCGCCGTTTCATGCGCCTCAGACGGCTCATGCAGAAGGTGCTGAGGCCGATCGATCTATTCCAGGTCCAGACGGAACGGGACCGGGAATCCCTGGCAGGGATCGGGATAGAGCCGAATCGGATCCAGGTCTGCGGGAACTTGAAGGTCGAAGTCCAGCTGCCTCAGCTCTCGGAAGACGAGATCCGGGAGCAGAGGGAGTCATTGGGCATCCCGGCCAACCTGAGTGTGATCCTGGCCGGGAGCACGCACCGTGGTGAGGATGAGCCCCTGCTGGCCGCCTTTGCCTCAGCCAGGTCAAGCAGGCCAGAGCTGCGGCTCATCCTGGCCCCGCGCCACCTCGACCGTGTGCCCGAGATCGCGAAGCTGGCGGAAGGCCAGGGTCTGCGGATTCGGCGCAGGACTGAGGCAGGACCAGGAGATGCCTGGGACGTGCTGGTCCTTGACACCATAGGTGAGCTGGCCCGGCTCTATGCTCTGGCGGATGCGGCCTTCATTGGAGGAAGCCTGATCCCCTGGGGAGGACAGAACCTGCTGGAGCCTGCTTTCTATGCCAAGCCGGTCTTTTTCGGGCCCCACATGGACAATTTCTCCCATCTGGCCGAGATCTTCGTGCAGAACGGGGCGGCCCGCCAAGTCAGGGATGAGCAGGATCTCAAGGCCATGTTCCTGATGGAAGATGCCGGGGAACTGCGGCGTATGGGGGCTGCGGCCCGAGAGACCCTCGAGGCTCTGCGCGGCGCGACCGGATGCGCCCTGCAGGCCATCGAGGAATTCATGTCCCGGAGCTGAGCCGAAGCCTGAGTCAGGACGAGCGCATGATCCTCGGCAGGCCGGGATTCATGCCGATCAATATCTTGTAGTTGGATGTTTCCGCCCAGCCCGCCACATCGTCTGCAGAAATGGAATTCCGTCCCTGTTTCCCGATGAGCACGGCCTCGTCTCCTGCTCCGGCTGTGAGCCCCTGCGGCAGCCGGACCTCCATGTGGTTAGCTGTGATGCTGGCGATGATGGGGCAGGGGAGCCCCCCGATGAGCACATGGCCCTTTCCCGCAGCACGCGGAGGGTATCCGTCCGAATACCCTACCGGCAGGACCGCGATCGTCTCCCTCTGGGAGGCCCGGTAAGCCCTGTGATAAGAAACACCGTCGCCCGGCCGCAGCGCCTTGACCTCAGCCACTCGGGCCTTGAAGGAAAGGACAGGCCTGAGTTTCAGTCGGTCTTCCTCACGGGAGGCCGCGTTGGGATAGCCCCCGTAGAGCACGATGCCTGGACGTACCATATCCAGGAAAAAATCATGATGCCCGAACACGGCCGCGCTGCTGGCGGCATGGCGGAGGCCCGGGTCGATCCCGCTGTTTTGTGCCCGTCGACAGAGGTCCAGAAAACTGTCCAGTTGGCAGCGGTCAAATTCCGGATCTTCTGTCAGTGTGGTGGACAGTCCCGTCAGCTTGATACCCTCGCGGCGGGCCAGGCTTTGGAGGACTGGGAGGGCCTCCCTCTCCAGGATGCCTGCCCGGTGCATCCCGGTGTCGATGTGGGCATGGACTCTGATACTCATCCCGAGTTTTCGTGCGGTTCGTTCCAGTTCTTCGTGCCCCTGTCCCGAGAGGATGGGGGTGATCCGGTTCCGGAGAAAGGCCTCGGACGAGCCCCTGAGGAGCGGGCCGAAT
>JAUWTO010000184.1 GCA_030614685.1 Candidatus Aminicenantota bacterium | reverse complement strand
CGCCATGAAAGACAAAATGCCGCTGCTCAGGCCTAAGTTTGTTAAAGGGGACATCCGTGGGAATGCCGCGTTCGTGCGCCTGGATCAGCAGTTTGTGCAGCCGGCGCCTGGAGCTGGGTTTGGTCCAGGGCTCGATGGCGCCCTCTTCCAGAGACCTGTTTTTATCCGGAACGATCTTGTCCTCATCAAAGACCGCCAGATCCCCGAAACCGTGACAGGCCGGGCAGGCGCCCTGGGGGCTGTTGAATGAAAATTGATTGGGAACCGGGTCCTCATAGGTGATGCCGCAGGATTTGCACTCCAATTTGTCGGAAAAAAGAAATTCCGGCCCCGAGTCCGCTTTCACTCTGAGCCTGCCCTCCCCCCGCTTGAGCGCTGTTTCCAGGGAGTCGACCAGGCGTTCGCGATCTTCCCGGTCCAGGGAGAGGCGATCCATATAGACCTCGACATTTTCCGTTTCAGGTTGTTCGGCTTCCTGGATTTCCACGATCCTGTTGTCCCGGATCAAGCGGTGAAAGCCTTCCTTGCGAAGTTCGTCCAGGTCCCGGTCCGAGGGCCAGAAAAATGATATGGTGACAAGTGTCTCTTCGGGCTGAGTGAACAGCTCATCCACCATGGCATCGATGGTGTCGCGCTGCACAGGCTTTCCGCACTGCAGGCAGTGGATGGTGCCGATCCGGGCGTACAGCACGCGCAGGAAGTCGTAGAGCTCTGTGACCGTGGCCACGGTGGAGCGGGGGTTCTTGGTCACCGCCTTCTGCTGGATGGCGATGGCCGGCGTGATGCCCTCGATGCTGTCCGCGTCCGGTTTGTCCATTCGCTCCAGGAACTGGCGGGCATAGGCCGAGAGCGACTCGATAAAGCGCCGCTGCCCCTCGGCGTACAGGGTGTCGAAGGCCAGGGAGGATTTCCCTGAGCCGGAAACTCCGGAGACGATGATATGCTGGTTTAGCGGGATGTCCAGGTCAATGCCTTTGAGGTTGTGTACCCGGACGCCCCGCAGTCGAATGATATCTTTTTCCATGGCACGAACGATCTATTATATACACTTTTGCCCGATCTGCCCATGCCAGGTCAGCATGAGTTCATTGGAATTCTATCACGGCGGAATGGAGGCTGATCCCCAGCTCGCGGTCGTCTTCCGGATTGATCCCCAGCTCACGGGGATTGAAAGTCTTGTCCAGGGAGAAGCGGTAGAAGCGGGAATAGGGGAGTATTATTGGGCCTGGGAGGCGGTTCAGGCGGACCCGCTGGTTCCCTTGGCTCGTGTGGATCATAAGTTCGCGCGGGTAATAGGGCTTCCAGTCGTTCAGAGTAAGCACCAGTCGCTCGAAGCGCTCTTCCGAGAAATAAGCGAATTCCCTTTCCGTCCATCCCCACTCCGGGGCATCCAGTGTAACGCCCAGGAAGTCACCGATCACATTCTCCTGGCTCGCCAGCCGCAGGATCCTGCATTTCCCCCTGCGGTAGGCCCTGAGGGGTTGGAAATCGAGCGGGTAATCGCCGAATAGCACGACAAAATCCGTCTCCTCTGGGATCTTGTCCCTTTCCAGTGTGGTGTGTTCGGGCAGCCGGGCGGCCAAGGTGAAGCGGTAGGGAAGCCAGAATACCGTGAGAAATTTATGGATTTCACCGGGATCGATCACAGCCACCTGGGAGTCAGAGTTCCGGATCGTGTCCCGGATGAATGTGCGGGCCGGCCGTGTAGCCGCCCTCTGCGGCTCATAGAAACGGACCAGGGTCCAGCTCTCCGCACAATTGGCGATCAGGGCCACGGCCACGAAGAATCCCAGGTAGAGGCCGGTCCGCCCTTTGCGGATCATTTGGATCGTCATCCAGATGAAAAGAAGCACCACTGCCGCCACCACGATCCGGGGGAGGAACGCGGCCCAGGCGATTTCCGGAAAATCGATGGCTAGGGTGAACTTGACTGGGCTCCCGAAAAAGACAGGGATGCCAGGGAGGAGGGCGAACAGGGCGAGGATCGAAAGGGACAGGAGCACGGCCCTGCGCGCACCGGTCCAGCGGACCGGTTTCCGGAAGACCACGAAGGAGATGAACAGCAATGGAAAGGCCATCGAATAGAAACGGCCGTGGAGGCGGACAAACGACTCTTCGGGGGCAAAAAACAGCGAAATGACCAGGGTTAGCAGCGCCAACTCAAACAGGATGAACAAGACCAGGCTGGAAAAGACGAGGCGCTTTGTCTCCCGTTCCCTGAACGCCCTTGCCCAGCCCCAGCAGGTCAGCAGGATCGGCGCGAGGAAGAGGAACAGCACGCTCCCCAAGTGGGCTGCCGCCATGGTGAAAAACTCGCCGAAAACATACTCTTGGGAGGCGAATCCCGTTATGACTCTGGAGGGGATCCCCCTGGTCACGGCCAGGTTGAATCCCGCGATCCGGGAGAAGCTCCCCCCGTAGATCCCTGTGAAGGCCAGGAGGGAGACCATCAGCACAGCACAGGTAGCGCCCAGGCTCAGCAGGACCCTCCGGCTCGATAGTCGGTCCTTCACCTTGAATGCGTAGAAGGCGGCCAGGAAGCCCCCGCAGGCAACCAACGCTGCCAGGAGGCTGAGGGCATGCGGCTTGGTCATGAAACAGAGCACCAGGCAGCCGGCGGTGAGCATGGGATAGCGAAGAGAGCCCCCTGTGCAGCTCTTGTAGATCAGGTAGACGCAGAGCACGAAGAGGGGTGTGTACAGATTCTCGGCCATAAGGAAGGAGGAATAGCCGAATGAAGGGAGCAGCAGTGCCAGGGCCGCGCCAGCGGCGGCCTCCTCGCGCGGCACAAAGTCCCTCAATATCCTGTAGAGTGGGAAGATGGTCGCGTTGATCAGGAAGGCATTGACCAGCTTGCCGGCTACGAGAAAGTTGTCCCGGAAGAAAAAGATGAGGGAGATGAGGATCTGGTAGAGCACATAACCGACGTTTGTCGGGGCCCCCACTGCTTCCGGCCTCAGCGCAAAGAGGTCCTGCCATTTGAATAAGCCGTAGGACATGGATTTATAGACAAGCTCATCAGGGATCACGGCCGGCTCGGAAAGAAGGAGCGACTGGAGGAAGCGCAGGAGGACAAATGTGCCGTAGAGGAAGAGGACGGAGGTCCGCAGCCTCGGTCCTGTCCCCGCAGAGATCGGGGGCTGGGAGAGTTGGTCTGCTGGGGCCGGCGTTTTCTCCAGCATGGCCTCAGCCGTTCTCCTGCCCGGATGGAGCCTGCGGCGTTGTCCTCAGCCTCCAATCCAAGAGTGAATATACACCCGTGCATAAGAGCAGCAGGACCATCCATTCCCCTGCTTCCACTATGTGATAGTTCTTTCCCTTTTCGAATACGCTCCAGAACTGAGGTGCAGGAGGATCCTTGCTCAACAGGATGGCTGCTTTGCTTCCTGGGTTCCCTTCCGCCTCAGGGTAAAAATTCAGCAGGCCGGCGAAATGGGCGAGGAGTGTGAACACGAGGATGCCCGCTGCCACAAAAACCGATGGCGATCTGAACCATCGGATTTTTGGGAGACGCCCCTGTGGGAGAAGGGTGTCCCTTTCGAGCCAGAGATAGAGGATGAACACCATGAAAGCCCCGCCCGTTATGTCCAGGAGCACATCATTGAAGTCGTAGTAAGACTGGTGGGGCCACCAGACGACATAGTACTGGTAGAGCTCATCCAGGACACCGAGCAGGCCGATCCAGAAGACGGTTTCCCCGAACCTGCGCGTCAGGGCCAGGAGCGGGAAAACCAGGAGGCTGAACTGCATGACATGGATGTACTCCAGGTTAACTGCCAGGACCGTCCAGTGGCTGACTCCGATCAGGCCGAAGGTCAGGACGAGGAAGAGCAGGTTGAAGAGCCTGTCTTCGCCCTTCATGATCCTGAAAACGACGGCCACGAGCACCAGTGTCAGGGCGGCCAGGGCGAACAACCCCCATCCCCGGTTATAGGTCGCGTAGGTGGCCTGCCGCTCGATCTTCAGCGAGAGTTGGGCCACCGGCCTGTGAAAGACGACCGTGGCCATGAAGTACAGGGAGCCGGAGATCAGCGTGAACCATTTGTGCCGCTGGAGGAAACGCAGGATAGGATTCATGGTTGAGCCTCCCTTCCGGAGAGTATTTTCCCCATGTAAGTGTGATAGAAATCGGGTATATCCACATGATATTTGTGGCTTCCTCGAAGGAAATGCTCCCAGTACGCCGCAGTCTTGTTGGCGGTCTCTGCCAGGAAGAGCTGTTTGAACCTTTGGGGGTGTTTTTTAAGCAGGAGGGTATCCTTCTCGAAGAACCGGTCCCGTTCGGCTCGGGACTCCCGCTTTTCGTCTCTGGGGTGGGCCGGGTGAAAGACCTGGACATCGAACCCGAACGGGATCTGTCCGTGTTCCAGAGCCCGCCAGCCCAGGTCTGTGTCTTCGCGAAAATGGGGGTTGTCGAACCGCTCATCGAATCCTCCCAGGTTGTTGAAGACCTCGAGACGCAGGAACAGGTTGGCCGTCATGAAACCGATGCCTCGGAAATTTTCATTGCTCACGCTCCTGTATCCGGGATGGCCGAAACGATCCGTGCGGATCAGGCCCTCGAGCCCTGCCACTCCGGGATCGTCGAAATATGCGTCCGCTTTTTCCAGCCAGTCCGCAGCCGGTTGGCAGTCGTCGTCGGTGAACGCCAGGATGGAGCCGCGGGCGTAAAATGCGGCCGTGTTCCTGGCACGGACCGCCCCGCGGACGCTCTCATGGATGTAGAACACGTCGAGGCCGAAGGGGCGGAGCCGGTCGCCGCAGGCCCGGCTGCTCTGGTCCACGACGATCACCTCGAAATCAGGGAAATTCTGCCTG
>JAUWTO010000146.1 GCA_030614685.1 Candidatus Aminicenantota bacterium | reverse complement strand
GAACTCTGGAATTACCCGGACACGGGTGAATGGAACCCCGGGCGGAACACACGCGAGTTTGTCGAAGCCATGGCGGAGTGGCGTGCACATGGCTTGCTGGCCTTCACCCTGAACCTCCAGGGGGGAAGTCCCACGGGCTATGGCAACCAGGACTGGGTGAACTCAACCTTTGATCCCGACGGCGGGCTTCGTCCGGATTACCTCAACAGGCTGGAACAGATCCTGGGCAAAGCCGACGACCTCGGCATGGTCGTCCTCCTGGGTCTGTTTTACTTTGGACAGGACCAGCATCTCCGGGATGAGGCAGCCGTTGTAGCTGCGGTGGACAATATCATGGGCTGGCTGTTCGAGAGCGGATACCGGCACATCCTGATCGAGGTCAACAACGAGTGTGACGTGCGTGCCTATGATCATGAGATCCTCAAGCCCGACCGGGTCCATGAGCTCATCCTCCGCGTAAAAAACAGGGAAAGTCGGGGCTACCGCTTCCCGGCAGGCACGAGCTACGGGGGCGGATCCGTCCCGGATGCCAGCGTGGTGCAGGCCTCGGACTTCATTCTCCTGCATGGGAACGGAGTGAAAGATCCGTGGAGGATCGTCGAAATGGTCGAGCAGACCAGGAAGGTCGAAGGCTACACGCCTAAACCCATCGTTTTCAACGAAGACGACCATTACGACTTCGATCAGCCGTTCAACAATTTTACGGCGGCTGTGCAGGCCTATGCATCCTGGGGATTCTTCGATTACCGCCGGCAAGGAGAGGATTTTGTAGACGGCTTTCAGAGCGTACCGGTGGACTGGAAGATCCGGTCAGAGCGAAAGCTCGCCTTCTTTGAGAAGCTCAAGGAGATTACCGGGGATTCCCCCCGCTCAACGTCCGATGTAGCCGGGGTTGTCCTTCTCGACGACCAGCTTAGTGGTCAGCACGGTTTCTCCCGCCGTGAGGCGGACCAGGTACTCTCCCGGCCCGGCCAGCGGTGCGCGCCGCTGGTAGCGCCTCTGGCTGGTTTGCTGAGAGGTCGCGGACTTGCTCGGCGGGTTCTGCCGGAAGTTCCACAGCACCTGGTGCACTCCGGCCTCCTTGGGTCCTTCCAGATTCCGGACAACCTTTCCTGTGATGTCGAGGATCTCGATCTTGACCTTCTCGGGCAGCTCGTTTTTCAGATAGTAGTCGATGATGGAACCTGTCGGAGGATTCGGCTCGAAAAAACGCTTGTCTGTGACCCAGCTCCACTCATAGGTCCGTGCCCACTGGACCTCGGGCCGTATATCGAACAGGTGCACATCCTTTTCCCTGGCTTCCTTGGTCCACTGCTGTAGCGTTGTGAGGTTGTCCACGATCCAGGCCCCGCGTCCATGCGTGCCGGCGATGAGGTCGTAATCCCGGGGATGGATGAACAGGTCGTGTACAGGCACGGTGGGCAGCCCGTTCATGAAGCGGGACCATGTCTCGCCTCGGTCAAGCGAGATGTACACGGCAAACTCGGTTCCGCAGAACAACAGGTCCGGATTATTGTAGTCTTCGCGTACGACATACACCGAACCCTCTGGGAGGCCGTTTGTGATCTTTTTCCAGGTCTGGCCGTAGTCATCCGTGGTGTAGATGTAGGGGGCCTGGTCGTCATACCGGTGGCCGTCGAATGCCACATAGGCCCGGCCGGTTGCGTGATTGGAGGCCTCCACCCGCTTCACCCAGTAGTTCTTGGGAGCGCCGGTGATGTTGTCGTTGAGCCGTGTCCAGGCGGCACCCCCGTTCCGGGTGAGCTGGACATTTCCGTCGTTGGTCCCGATCCAGATGAGTCCCGGATTGAGGGGAGATTCGTCGATGGATACGAGTGCGCTGTATCGGGATTCCGGATCCGCGGTGAGATCGGGGCTGATGGTCAGCCAGTTGTCTCCCTTGTCCACGGATTTGAACAGCTTGTTCCCCCCAAAATACAGGGTTTGGGGATTGTGCGGGGAGATGATGACCGGAGCGTTCCAGTCGAAACGGTACCGCACGCGCTCTTGTCCTTCTTGAGGCCGCGGCGGCTGTGGACGCAGGAACCTGGTCTCGCCGGTCCGGAGGTCGAGGCGCTGCAGCATCCCGTTCTGGGTCTCAAAATAGACTGTGTTGAAATCGGTGGGGTCGACCAGGTTCACGAAACCGTCGGCATTGCTCAGCGGGAACCAGTCCGCGTTCACAATGCCCGAGTTGCGGCGCGACCGGCTGGGGCCTCCCCAGTTGCCATTGTCCTGGAGCCCGCCGTACACGTAGTAGGGCTTACGCATGTCGGCTGTGATGGCATAGAACTGGGCCAGGCAGATCGAGGTGATCACCTCCCAGTTGTCCCCGCGGTCGTACGTGATGTTGATCCCGCCGTCTCCTCCCACGACAACATGGTCGGAGTTGCTGGGATCGATCCAGATGGCGTGGTAGTCGATGTGGGTCCGGCCCTGCACCACCGGGCCGCTCTTGACGGTGGTTCCTCCGTCCTCGGAGTATCCCAGGGGGGAGCCGCAGGTCCAGATCACATCCGCGTCATTGGGGTCCACTCGGATCTGGCTGTAGTAGGAGGGTCGGTTGTTGAAGGTGTTCATGTGCTGCCAGGTCGCCCCGTAATCCGTGGAGCGGAATATGCCGCCAAGGTTGGGATCGGGCTTTCCGTCCTTGGCCTTGGGGGGGCCGGGTCTTCCCCGCGTCTTCTGGGTGCTGACCTGCGCATAGACCGTTCCCGGTTGGCTGCGTGAGGCGCTGACAGCGCTGCGGCCTAGCTCGTCAGTTGGCAGCCCCTGGCTGGCTCGGGTCCAGGTAGCCCCTGCATCCTTGGTGATGTAGATGCCTGCCTTGGGTCCCCACTGATCGACCGGGTCTCCGGCATCGAACCGGTCCCTGAGCCTTTCGTGGGCCACGGCATACAGGATGCCGTTGTCCTCCGGATCCATGGCGACGTCCGTAACTCCTGTCCTCTCGTCCAGGTACAGGGCTTTTTCCCAGGTCTTACCGCCGTCCACGGTCTTGAACAGACCACGCTCCTCGTTCACGGCCCAGAGGCGTCCCAGGGCCGCCACGTACACGATGTCCGGATCCTTGGGATCGATGAGGATGCGGCCTATGTGATGGGTGTCCTTCAGCCCCACGAACTCCCAGGTCTCCCCGGCATCCGTGGATTTGAATACTCCGCTGCCCCAGGGAGAGCTGTTGCGGTTGTTGGGCTCCCCGGTCCCCACGTACAGGATGTCGGGGTTGGAAAGAGAGACAGCGATGTCTCCGATGGAGGCGTTGGGCTGGTCGTCGAAGATGGGCTCCCAGGTTATGCCGGCATTGACCGTCTTCCACAGGCCGCCGGTGGCTGCGCCCACGTAGATGATGCTGGGATTGCTCTCCACGCCTTCCACATCCGTGATGCGCCCGCCGGGATTGGCCGGGCCGATCTGCCGCCATTTATAATATTGCAGGAATTCCTCGACATCGCCGGCAGCTGTCTGAGCCAGCGCAGGGTATGATGAGACGATAACGAGTGTCAGAATAACAACGCTCAGCAGCGTAGTGGTGGTTCTGGGCATTATGACCTCCTCTTAATGACAATAACAAAATAATACGTCACCAAAATTACGACCTAGAGAACTTAGGTTTAGAGAGAAAAATATAACTTTTTTAGGGGTTATGCAAATGGTTTGAGCAAATTCTACTGCTAAGGCTCATCTTCTCATTAAACAATGGGATGCTTCTCACCCCGGTAATCGGGATTGGGCTTCGGCAGCTTAGCCTCGAGGCTTTGGAGCCAGCGATCCAACTTGTTTTGTAGAGATTGGACTCTGTCCGGAAACCTGGCAGCAAGATCGATCTGTTCGCCGATGTCTTCCTGGAGGTTAAAGAGCTCACACCGTTGGTCCTCATAATGCCGGATCAGTTTCCAGTTTCCCTCCCGAATGACGCTGTAGGGCGTCAGCCTTCCGCCCCACCAGTAATGGGGAAAATGCCAGCAGAGAGTGGTGCGCGGGAGAGATGTTCGACCGCGCAGCAGTGGCATGATATCCATTCCGTCCATGATCCGATTCCGCGGCATCGGAGCACCAGCCGCTCTACAGAGGGTAGGGAAGAGGTCCTGGCTGCACACGGGGATCGAGCAGGTGGATCCCGACTCGATCCTCCCAGGCCAATTGATGATCCAGGGGACACGGATTCCTCCCTCATACGGGAAGCCTTTGCCCTGCCGGAGGGGAGAATTGTCCGTGGCCTGCCCTCCGTCCACGTTCACGTGGCTGGCGCCACCGTTGTCGGAGGTAAAAACAACTATCGTACGGTCGGTTAGATTCAACTCTGCCAGGGTCGAAAGAATCGTCCCCACGGCCTGATCCACGCTCTCCACCATCCCGGCATAGGTGGGGGAAGTCTGGTTGGTTTTGGGTTTGGCCGTATACTTTTCTCTAAGGTCGGCCTTAGCCTGGATCGGTGTGTGGACGGCATAATGAGCCATGTACAGAAAAAAGGGCTGATCCTTGTGGCGGCGGATAAAGGCGGCCGCCTCCGCGGCCTCCCGGTCTGTCAGATACTCTCCCGGTCTGCGGGGCGGCAGGGTGGGGATTGAAGCGCGGTTCTTGTTCCTGTAGGGATCAAAATAACTGGGAGGGCTTCCGTATTCGTCTCCTCCGATGTTGTAGTCGAAGCCTTGTTTGTCCGGCCACCATGGTTCATATCCCAGGTGCCATTTCCCGACATGACAGGTCGTGTAGCCCACAGCTTTAAGCGCCTCGGCCAGCGTGACCTCATCATGATCCAGCCAGAGCTTGTTGATCGGAGTGGCGAGCTTTCGGTCGGGCCAGCTTTCGTACCCCTCAGGTGTTTTCCCTGCGGCGAGGGCCTGTGATTTCAGTCGATGGGTGGAATGGATCCAGTCGGTGATCCCCAGGCGTGCCGGGTGCCTCCCGGTCATGACCGATGCCCGGGTGGGAGAGCATACGGCGCAGGCAGCGTAACCCTGAGTGAACTTCATTCCGGAGGCACACAGCCGGTCGATGTTCGGGGTCTCATAGTAGCGGCTGCCGAAGCATGCCAGGTCGGTCCAGCCCAGGTCATCCACCAGGATCAGCACAATGTTGGGTTTTTGAGGGATCTGATCCTGGGTGTTCCAGGGCAGGATCGAAGAAGCCAGGGCAAGTCGACCGGTTTCTTTGAGGAATTGACGTCTGTCCATGCCTTGCCTTTTATTATCACAGCCCAGGTTGAGGGTCAAACCTTTTACAGCCTGGGGTACGAGTAGAATCTTGTATTGAGTAATCCTCTCCGATCGGGTTATACTGAGGCAAAGGTCACAAATGCTTGACAAGACCAGGAAGGAGGATTCCATGTTTAAGACATCCACGATTCTTTTATTGATCGCTTTGCTGGCGATTCCATGCCTTGCCATCGCCCAGGAATCCACGGAACCTGTTCTGCAGAAAGGGGATGTGGAACGCTTCATCAAGACCTTTCCTATCGTCAGGGAGGAACTTGAAAAATTAGGCATGAAGTATGAGGCGGAGGAGGGGGATTATACCGTTCCTGAAGCTGTCCAGGCCAGCGCCGAGTTCACCGCGCTTCTGAAAAAGCACGGCTGGGACGAGACATTTTTTATGAAGATGGGGACCATTTTTATGGGCTACGTCTCGCTGGTGCACAAAAAGGAAATGGCGCAAATGGATCCTGAGATCGAAAAGGCGATCAAGGAGATCGAATCCACCGCCGGAATGTCGGAAGCCATGAAAAAACAGATGGTCGAACGCCTCAGAGCCACCCAGAAGATGATGGGAGGCCAGCAGGGCGCGATGCAGCAGAGCGTGCAT
>JAUWTO010000389.1 GCA_030614685.1 Candidatus Aminicenantota bacterium | reverse complement strand
GCCTCCATTGTCCTGATCGCCTGCACTCTGGTCGTCTTCAACCAGTTGAACTTCATTAAAAATCAAAAACTCGGCTTTGACCGGGAACATGTGGTTGTCATCCCTGTGCGGGAACAGGAAACCAGAGACAAGGTTCTGGCTATAAGGACCGAGCTGCTGCAGCATCCCGAAGTTCTGGGTGTTTCCATCTCCGGGGGCCTGCCGACGAACATCCGCAGCCTTTACGGCGGAGCAAAATTCACCAAGGACAGTGGAGAAGAAATAAAGACCAGTGTGCGTTTTGACTACGTGGGCTACGACTTTCTGGATGTCTTCAAGATCGAGCTGGTAGCGGGGCGCAATTTTTCCCGGGAATTCGGGGAAGACCAAAAGGCGATCCTGATAAACGAAACCCTTTGGAAAAAACTGGGGTGGGCAGATCCTGTTGGAAAAGAAGTCGAGGTTCTGGATTTCAACCGTGTGATCGGAGTCGTTAAGGACTTCCATTTTGCTTCTTTCCACACAGAGATAGAGCCCATGGTCCTGGCCTTCGAGAGCGGCAACAACATCGCGGTCCGGATCCAGCCGGGCAATGTCTCCAGTAGGATCGCGCTTATTCGTACGGTCTTTGAAAACCATTCCAAGAGCCAGCCTTTCAATTTTTACTTTCTGGATGACTCCTTCAATGAGTTGTATCAAAAGGAGCAGAGGAGTGGAGAGATCTTCGGATACTTTTCCCTGCTGGCCATATTCCTCGCCTGTTTGGGTCTTTTGGGGCTGGCGTCTTTTGTGGTCGAGCGGCGGACCAAGGAGATCGGGATCCGAAAGATCCTGGGCGCCCCGGTCTCCAAGATCGTGGGCCTACTGACCAAAGATTTTGTGAGGATGGTGATATTGGCAAACCTGATCGCATGGCCTGTAGCCTATTTCGCTATGCGCAAATGGCTGGACAACTTCGCCTATCGGATCAACATCACCGTCGGGACTTTCCTGTTGGCTGCCGGGGCAGCGCTCCTCATCGCCTTTATAACCATCAGCACCCAGACCTTGAGGGCGGCCATGTCCAATCCCGTGGATACCCTTCGCTACGAGTAGCCGGTCTTTTTCCTTTCCTGGATTCTGGCGGGATGCACAGACAGGTATGCGTGTCTGGAGTGAATAGGGGGCCCATGACCGGATCGGCCATGGGCCCCCTGAGGTTTGGGCTGCTATTTAAGTGTGACGGTCTTGGAGTGTTTGCCGCCCTTGATGCAGTCGAGCTTGACGGTCACGGTGCCGCTGCCCTCTACCAGGAAGTGATACTCGACCTCGCCCCGGCCGGGGATGCCGTTGTAGAGCCTGAGGTTCTTGAGGTCTTTCTGGTCGATGAAGGTGACATCACCTCCTCCTCCGCCCCGGCCGCGCCGGAAGAAGCGCATGAACTGGGCGGGAATGCCCGCCGGGATAGAGGCGCTCTGGCTGGAGCCGGCGGCCAGGACCTTGATGCCGCCGTCGAGGGACAGGATGTCCGGGCGCTGCACCTTGTTGGTGGCAGCCGCCGCGGACAGCGTGGGCATGAGACGCTCGTTGTAGAGGGTCACGACGACGCGGTGCAGCTTGCCGTCGATCTTCTCGCTTTCCACCTTCTTGATGATAGGGAGCGGCATCTCATAGGCGTGCAGCAGGCAGAAGGCCATGTTGCGGTGGCACATCTCCTCGATG
>JAUWTO010000312.1 GCA_030614685.1 Candidatus Aminicenantota bacterium | reverse complement strand
CCCCTGGAGGTTCAGGGTGAAGGCCAGCAAGCCATGTGCACGCCACTCCGCCATGGCTTCGACAAACTCGCGTGTGTTCCGCCCGGGGTTCCATTCACCCGTGTCCGGGTAATTCCAAAGTTCACGGGTCCGAGGATTCAGGTCGTCAAAGATCCCATGGACCATACGCGAATTGAACAACAGTCCTTCGATGACGTATCCATCCCATGTCCGGCCGGCATAGGTGGGTTTTCCGTTGATGAAGAACATGTCGCCCTGGATCGACACCACGGTTCCGGTCGATTCCGGTGCGCATGCCAATCCACTCAGCAGGACAATCACGAAAGGCACAAGTATCCACAACGGCTTTTTCATATGGTCCTCATCGCATTGCCAACACTTCAATTCATATGCGCATTCCAAACACACATTATAGGATTGCGGGGAAAGCCGTCAACCGGAAAAAATCCCACTCGGCTTGACAGTACGACAATTGTCGTTTATCTTATAAAAGATAGATGTCGTAAAAACTGGAGCCGACAACATGAGCAGCCGAAGGTCGCGCAATCTCTCGCCCGCCAACCTGGAGATCATGAAGGTGATCTGGGAAAAAGGAGAGGTGACCGTCAACGATGTGTTCGAGATCATCAATTCCAGGCGCAAGCACAAACTGCGACGCACTACCGTCCAGGTCCAGATGAACCGCCTGGAGGAGTACGGCTGGCTGTCCCACCGGGCAGAAGGCCGGGCCTTTTTTTACTCGGCCGTCAAGGAGAGGCAGACAACCCGAAAGGACATCCTGGACGATATAAAGAACCGGGTTTTTGGTGGCTCCCGAGCGGATCTCGTCCGCTGCCTTCTGGAGGACGAGGATGTCACCGCAGAAGAAGCCAAAGAGCTGCGCAGGCTGATAAACCCGAACCCTGACGGGGGTGTAGGGGCGAAACCATAGCGAAAGGCCGAAAAGGCGGGCGCCCGCCCAGGCCGAACAAGAGGCCGGGCTCTTCCGGGAGGAGTTCCTTCCCTGATCTCCATTCCACTGGAACAATCGTCCGGGACAGGATATGATGTGCTACACGATCCTTTATGGGAGGAAGGGAAATGAAGCGCTATCTCGTCAAGCCCGAAGAAAAAATCAATCTCGACCAGAGGAACCCGAACGACAAGGGTTACTTCAGAGGTGACAAGGAGAAAGGCAGGCTCAAGCTCGCAGAACTGAACTCCCGCCTGGAGGAACTGCAGGAGATGCTCTATGCTCAGCATAAACACAAGGTCCTGATCGTACTCCAGGCCATGGACGCCGGCGGTAAGGACGGTACCATACGACACGTCTTTGATGGGGTGAACCCCCAGGGGGTAAAGGTGGCGAGCTTCAAGGTGCCCACTCCTGAAGAGCTGGACCGCGATTACCTGTGGCGGATCCACAAACACACTCCGGGAAAAGGAGAGATCGTGATCTTCAACCGGAGCCACTATGAGGATGTGCTGGTGGTCAGGGTGAAGGGCTTCGTGCCCGGAACTGTGTGGCGGCGGCGCTTCAAACACATCCGGGATTTCGAAAAACTGCTAGCCGATGAGGGCACGACCATCCTCAAGTTTTTCCTGCACATCGATCAGGCAGAACAGAAGGAGCGCTTCCAGGCCCGCCTGGACACTCCCCACAAGCAGTGGAAATTCCGCCATGGGGACCTCGAAGACCGCAAGCTCTGGGATGACTACATGAAGGCCTATGCCGATGCCCTGAGCAAGACAAGCACGGAATCCGCTCCCTGGTACATCATCCCGTCCAACCGCAAGTGGTACCGCAACCTGGTGATCAGCCGTATTCTGGTGGACACTCTGGAAGGCCTGGACATGTGCTTCCCCGAACCCGAAGAAGACCTGGAGAACGTTGTCATCGAATAGAGGGAAGGGGAACCGACGCCTTCTCAGAGTGCTTCAGCGGGACACATAGGCCGAATACGCCTGCTCCACCTTCCCGGAGACCGCGTCTCCCCGATGTATATGAATGCAGTATCGGAGGGAGACGGGGCTCCCCGGCTCAAGTACGGTCGTCTCGTTTCCCGGCCAGGAAGGATTGAGCACTCCCGCATAGCTGTTCCGGATGAGCCAGTGCAGGGGGAAGCCGGGGTGATCGGGCGAGACAAATATGGCCACCCCTCGCTCAGGAGTCGAGATGTCCGCCCAGCGGTACGGGATATTGGTTACGTCTTTCTCCAGTGGCCCCTTGTCGGTCGTCATCACGGCACCCGTGAACAGGGGCGCTCCCCGAAGGCACAGCCCTCCATAGCCCTTGTTCTGGTCCGGTGCCCCACGAAGTTCCAGGGGCCCACCCACGGCCTCGAGTACGATCTCGATATCGATGGCCCGGCCCGTTTCGTCTGAGGGGAGCACCTTGAGCGTCACCTGCTCTCGAGCGACGACCTCATCGCCGCCCAGCTTCCAGACATTCTCGACCGACAGCGTGGCTCCCCCCTGTTCCGTCTTGCGCTTGGACCAGCGCACAAAATATTGACGGAGTGAGGGATCAGCGGGATGCCAGGTCTGCGTGTCCCGGCCTCGGGTCTTGACGACCGGCCAGGTCCAGAACAGGCCCCGATGGTGCAGGTGGTCTTGGGGGAAATCTTCCGTAAGAATCGCCTTCCCATCCAGGGAATAGAGCGGGTGGATGTAGCACGACCGCGTGTACCGGGGATCGACTCCTTCCTCGAGCAGATCCCCATACTGGTAGGTCAGCACCAGTAAGGTCCCGTCGAGGATGGTGAGGTTTTTCCTGCCTTCATTTTCGGAAAACCGCAGCTGGCCCAGGGTCGAGGAGGCAATCACAAACATCAAGACAAGCCCGAGCCCGACCGCTTGTTTTCTTATCATGCACATCTCCGAGGCGAT
>JAUWTO010000014.1 GCA_030614685.1 Candidatus Aminicenantota bacterium | reverse complement strand
ATATCCCCGTATGTTTGAACTTCCGCAAGGAGATCCCATATGAAAAATGCCCTCTTGCTCTACGCAGCGTTGTTCATGCTCTTCCCCTTTGTTTTCGCTCAGCAGGACCAGCCCTCACGACGGGAAGGACCTATAGACGCGGACCAGACCTCCCGGCTGGAGGAACTGAAGGCCCAGGCACCCCGGGTTTTCATCGACTGCCGGGGATGTGACCGCGACTATTTCCGTGAAGAGATCACCTACGTCAATTATGTCCGTGATCGTAAGGACGCCGACATCCATGTGCTTGTGACCGACCTCAGGACCGGGAGCGGCGGCCGCGAATACACTTTCGCCTTTATCGGGCTGAGGGAGTTCGACGGCCTGAACTTCAACCTTGTCTATGCCTCGAGCCCGACTGACACCCGCGATGATATTCGCAAGGGCCAGGTGACGGTCTTGAAGCGCGGCGTCTATCCCTACCTGCTGAACACACCCATCTGCGAGCTGATCAACCTGGACTTCATCGAACGGGTAAAACTCAAACCCACGGATGTCAAGGATGCCTGGAATTTCTGGGTCTTCAGCGCCAACCTGGAGGCGGATCTCAGCGGCGAGGCCAGTCGTACCTCTCAGAGCTTCGATGCCAATCTCTCCGCCAACCGCGTCACCCCCGATTGGAAGTTCCGGCTGGGACTCTCCGGAGAATTCGATGAGCGCCACTTCGAGTATGACGGCGAGAGCCTGACCTCGATCCAGGAGGAAAAGAATGTCGCCTCCATGCTCGTCAAGAGTGTCACCGAGCACTGGTCGGTCGGAGGCTGGGTAGAGGCCGAGCAGAACACCTACAGCAACACAGACCTGTATTTCACTATCGCGCCGGCCGTGGAATTCAACGTGTTTCCCTATTCAGAATCAACCCGCCGCCAGCTTCGCTTCCTATACAAGCTCGGGATCAACCGGGCCAAGTACATAGAAGAGACCGTCTACGACAAGACCGAGGAATATCTCTACAATCAGTCCCTGATGGCGACTCTGGAGTTCCGCCAGCCCTGGGGGAACGTTTCAACCACTCTGGAGGGATCTCACTATTTCCACGACCCCAGCTTCTACCGCGTCAAGCTGCAGGGCTATGTCTCTGTGCGCGTGTTCCGGGGCTTCTCCTTTAACGTGCGCGGCCGCTATGAGCGCATCCATGACCAGCTCGCCCTCCCCAAGGGCGATGCGACGATCGACGAGGTTCTGCTGCGCCGGAAGGAGCTGGCCACGGATTACGACTATTCCCTCTCGGTCGGCTTCCGCTTCACCTTCGGATCGGTCTACAGCAACGTCGTCAATCCGCGCTTCGAGGGATCCCACTACCGTGGCATGAGATAAAGCGCATGGCTTCCTTATCAGCTTGCCCGACTGATCTAACGATCAACTCGGTTTTGGGAATGATTACACCATGCGGGTTTGAATCCGTATCGGAGTGATCTATAATACCATGAGTGACATGCGGCTACTCATCGTCGAGGACGACAAGAAGGTCGGGGCTTTCCTGGAGCGCGGCCTGAAGGAAGAGAACTATGCCGTCGATGTGTGCCGCAGCGGCGCCGACGCCCTGTACCTGTCCCAGGTCAACCCCTATGATGTCATCATCCTGGACATCATGCTGCCGGGGAAGGACGGGTTTTCCGTGTGCCGGGAACTGCGGGACAACGGCGTCCTGATCCCCATCATCATGCTGACCGCCAAGGACACTCTCGACGACAAGGTTAAGGGACTGACAGTGGGGGCGGACGATTACCTGACAAAGCCCTTCTCTTTTGAGGAGCTCCTGGCCCGGATCCGGGCCCTCCTGAGACGGAGCCAGGATTACAAAACCAAATCGCTCAGGATCGGTGACCTGGAGATGGACCCAGTCCGGCGCCTGGTGACCCGCGGGGGCCAGAAGATCATGCTCACCGGCAAGGAGTACGCCCTGCTCGAGTATTTGATGCGCAACCAGGGGCGCGTGCTGTCCCAGTCCATGATCATCGAGCATGTCTGGGACATGGATTACGAGGGTGCCAGCAACATAGTCAACGTGTATATCAACCACCTGCGCCGGAAGATCGACACGGACCATCCGGTCAAGCTCATCAAGACCGTGCGCGGCCATGGCTATCAGATCGATGAGGATTAAACGGTTCCAATCGCTCTCCTTCAAGCTGACGGTGTGGTATATCGTCATCCTGGGAGTGATCGTGGCCATGGCGGGGATCTTCCTCTACCAGGGCTTCAAGGACAGCCTCATCCAGGAGCTGGACAATGTGCTGCTCGAGATCGCGGACGAGACCAGCGAGACCTATTCGCGGACACGGGGAGTAGCCTGGGAAGAGGCGATTCGACGGGCGGAGTCCCGATTTCTCACCCACCGTCCCTTCATCCAATTGGTCGCCCTGGCAGAGGGGGGAGAGCACCGCGTCGAATCGATCACGCATACGGACCGCATCCCGGAGGGAGCCTTCCGCCTGCACACACGGCTCTATTACAATGCGGACAAATCCGACCTCGACTCCCTGGTCTTCGTGACGGTCGAGGAGAGCCGGATCAGCACGTTCCCCCTGCGTGTCTTCCTGCTGCCTGTCCGGGGACCCAACGTGCTCCAGGTCGGGATCGCGATGGACAGTACCATGCGGGACCTCAACCGCCTGCTGATCGTCATGGTCCTGGCCGGGGTCGGCCTGCTGCTGTTCGCCTCGCTGGGGGGAAGCTTCATCATCAACCGCGCGCTTCACCCGGTCAAGAGCGTCGTAAAAACCGCCCAGAAGATCACAGCAGACGACCTGTCTCTGCGTATCGAAGCCAAACACCGCAAAGATGAAGTCGGAGCGCTGGTCGCCACCCTGAACGAGATGATCGCCCGGCTGGAAAAATCGGTGAATAAGATCCGGCAGTTCTCGGGTGATGTCTCCCACGAGCTGCGCACCCCCCTCACCATCATCCGCGGGGAGGTTGAGGTCCTGCTGCGCAAGGACCGGGAGGCCTCCGAGTACATCAGCACCCTGGGCAGTGTGCTGGAAGAGTCCCACCACATGGAAAAAATCATTGATGACCTGCTGTTCCTGTCCCGCATCGAGGCGCTGGACAGGGCCAAGCTGAGTCAGTCCGTCCATCTGGATGAGATCTTGACCACGGTGGTCGAAAGCCGCGAGAGCGTGATCCGGAAGCAGGGCCTGAAGTGTGAGGCGGGTGAGATCGCAGAGATCCGGATCAAAGGCAACGGCGACCTGCTGGAGCGCCTCATCGGCAACGTTCTTGACAATGCCATACGCTACACTCCCTCAGGGGGATGCATCACCTACAGCCTGATAAAGGCCGGTGAGTCGGCACAGCTGGAGATCATTGATACCGGCATCGGCATTCCGGAGGTTTCACTCCCCCAGATCTTCGACCGGTTCTATGTAGTGGACAAATCCCGCTCCAAAGAAACGGGAGGTTCGGGTCTGGGGCTTTCGATAGTCAAATGGATCGCCGACAGCCACGCCGCCCGGATCGAGGTGCGCAGTCAGGAGGGAGAGGGCACAACCGTGAGGATCCTGTTCAAGCCTGCTTGATCTGAGGCGAGATTTTTCTGAACGGTTTATTTATTTTCGATAAGCCACGCATACTTCGCGACTTCCTCGATTTCGAGGGTGAGTTCCTCGACCACGACGTTGTCCCTGGCCCGGGTAGCACCCATATAATGTGTGCCAAAGGCTATATTCGCAATCTCCCGGCTTTGGTCAGTCGGGACCTGTCCGGCGTAGCTCCCATTCATGTAGATGTCAAGGGCTTCACCATACGCGTTCCCTACGATGATGACCGAAGGCCCTTCGATGACCCATATGTACGTGAGGCTGTCAGCGATCTCGATGGGGCCTGAGAAGACCACCATCTCCTCACCTTTCTTTTTGGCCTCCAGCGTATAGGATCCAAAGGGGATGTCGAAAATTGTCTCGTCAGTGGCGTGCTCCACCGAGAATTGGTAGACTCCATCAAAAAACACGTCTACGGCCGCTCCACAGAGGTTCTGGGCGACGATATCGGCGAGTATTTCCGGTTCAGTGGTGTTCCTGCAGTTAGAGGAAGCGAGTAAGACCATGCTCAATACGACGAGGATACCGATCCTACAGATTTTACGTTGTTTTACATGTTTCATCATTCAAGCCTTGTACTCATTATACAGCTTATTGGACATTCTGGCTATGGGATTCCTTCCATCCTGAGTACAGGACAAACACCTGCATCTGTTCTAACATCAGATCCATTGGAAGCGTTGCATGAAAACCAATCCAGCGGCAGACCAGGCTCCGGCCTTGAGCCATTCTCTGCGACTCATTCCATCGCGCATGCTGTACTCCTTATCGTAAAGGACGCATCTCGTGTGTGATTCTACCATAAAACAAATTCAGCCATTGTCTCAAGGGCCCTGTCGATTGACCGGCTCTGTACCCTGTGATATAGATTAGGCTTCAGTGTTTTTCCGAACAGGAGACGCCTTGCAGCCCGGAAAATCCCGGCAAACCGTTCGCCTCAGTGTCTCAAGTTGGCAGCGGGCAGCGGTAACCGAGATCATCCGCCTGATCCATGGTAACCTCGACATAGAGCAGGGGGTCGGTCCGAGGCCTCTCCCGACGGTCGATGTCATAACACACTAGATTGTGGAGGAGGAATCCATGAGCGAAAACAAAAAAGAACGGGACAGGGACATCTTCGCCGAGATCGGCGACGCCTTCAAACAGCTGGGCGAAGAGATCAAGCCTCATCTTTACAAGGCCGAGGAGAAGCTCCATGATTTAGATGACGCCGTTCGCCCTACCCTCTCGGACCTGGGTGCGAAGATGAAGGAGTTGGGAGATGCCGTCGAAGGCCCCATGGAGGAACTTTCCGCTCGACTGAAAAACTGGAGCGAATCTGTCAAGCCTGTGATCAAGGACATGGGCGACCGTGTCAAGAAATGGAAAAAAACCGATATGCCTGAACCGGAAGAAGGCCCGACCGATCTGACCACAGAGGAATAGGGACACCCTTTATCTCGACGCGGCCCACTGGGAGCCGGTTCAGGATCCTAATACACAACCGGCTGCGGTTGCATGAAAAACCAAACGTCTGATCCTGCTTTGCGAGCCCTCATCCGGAGGGTTCGCTCTCAGCTTCCGCATGCCATGCTCAGGGACCGGTCGCAGGCGCGGCAGCGATTGCTTCGGCTGCAAAAGAGTGCCTCGCGGCGACCCGAGAAAGACATGCTCTGTGAGTTGGCCGGGCTGGAAAAGCGCCTGGCGGAATCCGTCAAGGAACGGAAAACCCGCACGCAGCGGCTTCCCCGCGTCACGTTTCCCAAAGAGCTGCCGATATCCGACCGCGCCGGAGAGATCATTCGTGCCATCCGAGACCATCCGGTTGTGATCATCTCTGGGGAGACGGGCAGCGGCAAGAGCACTCAGCTCCCCAAGATGTGTCTCCAGGCGGGACGCGGCATCGCCGGCCAGATCGCCTGCACCCAACCCCGCCGGATCGCCGCCATCACCATAGCCCACCGCATCGCTTCTGAGCTCAAGGAGAACCTGGGACGCTCCCTGGGGTATAAGATCCGGTTCCATGACCGATCCACGCCGGAAGTGTTTATCAAGATTCTGACCGACGGTATGCTGCTGGCCGAGACTCAGTCCGATCCCCGCCTCGAGGCCTATGACACCTTGATCATCGACGAGGCCCACGAGCGGAGCCTGAACATCGATTTTCTGCTGGGCATCGCCCGCACGCTGCTGGAAAAGCGCCCGGAATTGAAGCTCATCATTACCTCGGCCACCATGGATACGGAAAAGTTTTCCCGGGCTTTTGGAAACGCCCCGGTGATCGAGGTGAGCGGCCGCCAGTATCCGGTGGCTGTGGAATACCGCCCGGCCGAATCCTTTTCCGGAAAGACCGATGACCTGGACTATGTGGACCTGGCAGTCAAGGCGGTCGACCTGATCATGAAGAAAAAACGGGCAGGCGACATCCTGGTCTTTATGCCCACGGAGCAGGATATCCTCGAGACTTGCGAACGGCTCGCAGGCCGAATGGATCCCGGAACCACAGTGCTCCCCCTGTATGCCCGGCTCCCCGGTACTCAGCAGGGCCGGGTGTACCATGTCAAGGGGGCCAAGATCGTGGTGGCCACCAACGTGGCCGAGACCTCCCTCACCATCCCCGGGATCCGGTACGTAGTGGATACGGGACTGGCCCGCATATCGCAGTATCAGCCCGGCACCCGGATCAACAGCCTGCCTGTGAGCCCCATCGCCCGCAGCAGTGCCGACCAGCGGGCCGGACGCTGCGGCCGTGTGCAGGAGGGAGTCTGCATCCGGCTGTTTTCCGAAAAGGACTATGCCTCCCGCCTGCCCTTCACACCGCCCGAGATCCTGCGATCCAATCTGGCCGAGGTCATCCTGCGCATGATCGACCTGGGCCTGGGACATCCCGCGGACTTTCCATTTGTGGACCGACCCAAGCCCAGCAACATCAAGGACGGATACGACACCCTGATCGAGCTGGGAGCCGTACACAAAAGGGGCAGGGAGTACATTCTTACGGATAAGGGCCGCATCATGGCCCGCATGCCCCTGGATCCCAAGATCAGCCGGATGCTGCTGGAGGCCTGGAAAGAAGGCTGCCTGCGCGAGGTGACCGTGATCGCAGCGGCCCTCAGCATCCGAGATCCCAGGGAACGCCCGCCCGATAAGACCGAACTGGCGGACGCCATGCACGCAGCCTTCCGCTCGCCGGATTCGGATTTCCTGACTCTGCTCAACATCTGGGACCGCTATCACGACATCCTGAAAGAGTTGGGATCGCGCCGCAAACAGCGCCGCTTCTGCCACGACCACTTCTTGTCGTTCTCGCGCATGCGGGAATGGGTACACGTACACGATCAGATTCGAAGCATCCTGCCGGAGCAGAGGATCCCATTGGGGCGGACCAGGAGAGTGGAGATCGGTCAGGAGCTCTATGCCGGGATCCACCGTTCTATCTTGAGCGGCTACCTCTCCAACATCGCTGTGCTCAAGGAGAAGAACTTCTACACCGCGGCCAAGAGCCGGGAGGTCATGATGTTTCCCGGGTCTGTGCTCTTCGGCCGGCCCCGCCCCTGGATCGTGGCAGCCGAGATGGTCCGGACCTCACGCCTGTTCGCCCGTTCCGCGGCCCGGATCGATCCCGCCTGGCTCGAATCCGTGGGAGGGGAGCTCTGCCGCCGCTCCTATTCCCAGGCGCGCTGGGACAGGGAGAGGGGAGAGGTGCAGGCCTTTGAGAAGGTCACCCTCTATGGCCTGGAGATCGTGTCCCGCCGGCCCGTCTCTTACGGCCGCATCAATCCCGGGGAAGCCCATGAGATCTTTGTCCGCTCTGCTCTGATTGAGGGTGAACTCAAGGACCCTCCCGCCTTCCTCCGGTACAATCTGGAACTAATGGAGCGGATCACATGCTTGGAAAACAAGCTCAGGCGGCGGGGCTTCCTGGTGGGAGACGATATCCTGGCCGAATTCTATTCCCGCCGTCTGACCGGCATCGCTGATGAGCGCAGCCTGCGTAAATTCCTCCGGGACCGGAAAGACGACCGGTCCTTCAGGATGAGCGAAGCAGACGTCCTGCAGGCGCTTCCTGATGAGGAAGCACTGGCCGGGTTACCCGACCAGCTCCGGATCGGTGACTTGCAGCTGTCCGCCACCTATAGATTCGCTCCTGGTGAACAGGACGATGGTGTGACTTTGAAGATACCCGGCACACATCTCGCCCAGGTTCCGGAGGAAGCCATGGAGTGGGGCATGCCCGGTCAGTTCCGCGATAAGATCGCGGCCCTGGTTAAGGGGCTCCCCAAGCGCTACCGCAAGCTCCTCGTCCCAGTCTCTGAGAAAACAGAGGTCATCCTGGCGGAACTGATACCCGGTGAGGGATCACTGCACCGGGCCCTTACCGACTTTGTCCGGCGGCGCTTCCGTGTCGATATACCGGAGTCCGCTTGGGCCGAGGCCGATATCCCCGTACACCTGCGCATGCGGATCGCTGTGGTCGGACCGGATGACAAGGAGATGGGCGCCGGCCGCGATCTCAACGCTTTAAAGAAGAAAAAATGGACCACTCCCCATGTGCCTGCGGATTCCGAAAAATGGGCGGAAGCCAGGAAGAGATGGGAACGGCAGAACATCACGAGCTGGGAGTTCGAGACCCTGCCCGAGAGTGTTGCCGTGGGCCCGTTTGTCACGGCCTATCCGGGATTGGCGCCCGGTGCCCAAGGCATCGATCTCAAGCTGTTTGCATCGAAAGATGCGGCCCGGGAATCGCATTGCCTGGGGATCCGGGCCCTCCTGGAGAGGCGTTTCGGGAAGGACCTGGAATTTCTTCGGCGATACCTGGTCGTTCCCCCGGAACTGGAGAAGCTGGCTTTGTACTTCGGAGGAAAAGCCATCCTCGAGAGGGCCATGATGGAGGCTCTCCTGCGGGACGTCCTGCAGAAGGATCTGCGTGCGCGGGAGGCATACGAGGCCTACGCAGATGAGTTGAACACGACACTGAACTCGAGGGGTCACTTTCTGAACCAGGCTGTAGCCGGGATCCTGACGACCTATCACCGGGCGAGAACTGCACTGGGAGATGTGGGCAGGACCGAGGGTACCGGGCCTGCGGTCCGGGAACTCCTGGAGAGGTGGAAACAGGGTCTCGCCAGCCTTTTGCCTAACGGATTTCTCACGACCTATTCCCTTGAGCGGATCGGGCATCTCCCCCGCTATCTGGAGGCACTGGCTCTGCGGGCGGAGAGGGGCCGGATAGAGCCGGCCAAGGATCGCAGCAAGGCCGGGCAGGCGCAGCCCTTTATTCAGATTCTCGGCGCCTTTCAGGCGGAAATGGCCGGTGATGCATCGCCGGAGAAACGTGCTGCGCTGGATGAGCTGCGCTGGATGTTGGAGGAATTCAAGGTCTCGCTCTTCGCTCCGGAACTCAAGACCCCGGTCCCCATTTCCGCCAAAAGGCTGACCGTCAAAGTCAACGAGATCCGGAAAATGACCTGATACCTTGGGATCTGCTTGGGGACGGACCATGAAATGTCCTTCAATTTAAAAGACTTACATGCAAAAAGTGCTGTTTTTTAGGGCTTAAACTACCACTTTTTGGGCCAAAAACAGCTGTTTTAGCAATTTATCCGGATCACCTGACCTAACCTGCAGGCCGCCTCCTGACTCCAGGACCAGGCCGGCTTCTCTCCCCCCTTTCCCTTTCTTCAATTTTGCCTTGACATAACCGACTTACTGTTATATAAAAGTAGTGCAATTATGAAGCCCAAAACACCCATGGAAATTCAAGTGGATGCTAAATCCGCCCTGCCGGTCTACGAACAGGTGAAGCGGGCGATCAAGCTCGCCATCCTGTCCGGCGATCTGGCTGAGGGGGACCGCCTGATGTCCATCCGGGAGTTGGCCCTGAAGCTCAGGATCAATCCCAATACTATTATCAAGGTCTATTATCAGCTCGAGGTGGAGGGCTTTGTCTATTCCCGGCCGGGGGCCGGATACTTTGTCCGGCTGGACCCCGGCAGGATCCAACAGGAAAGCCGTAAGCTTTTCGAGCAGCTGACGGAAGAGTATGTCTTTCAAGCGGCCCATCTGGGTTATTCCCTGAAAAAAGTCGCTGAGGAGATCGGACGAAAGCAGTCTCGGGGCTCACAGCCCATAGCAAAAGGGGGATGAGAAATGCTGGAGATCAAGGACCTATCGTTCAATTATGGGAAGACCCAAGTCTTCGATGGCTTTGACTTGAGCGTGCCCAAAGGGCAGGTCTGTTTGATCACAGGGATCAACGGTGTGGGGAAGAGTACTCTGCTGCGTCTCATTGCCGGGGTGCTCAACCCGGACTCCGGCACAATCGAGATCGACACCGGCACAGGGGAGGACCCACGTCGGCGGATCGGATTTATCTCCGATGAGCCCAGACTTTACCAGAGCTTGCGCGTCGGCCAGGCCATTGACTTCCACATGTCGGCCAACGATCTGAAGAATTTTGACGACACTCTGCTTCAGCACACCAAACTCGGCAGCGATCAGAGGATCAGGGAACTCTCGACCGGGCAGAAGATCATCCTTCACCTCAGCCTGATTCTCTCCACCGAGCCAGAGCTCTTCCTGATCGATGAAGTCATCCATTCCATCGACGCCTACCTGCGCCGGCTGTTCCTGGAGACGCTCATACAGCTGCTTTCCCAGCGCCGGATCACTGTGGTCTTGGTCAATCTCAACTTCCATGACATCGAACACATCATCGACCGGGTCATCCTGCTCAAGTCCGGCGAGATCGTGGTCGATGAGAGCATCGACAACCTCAAGGCCAAGGTGAAAAAAGTCGTGGGGGAGAGCCCCCCTCAATCCCTGGACATCCTGGCCCGTCTCGACTTCTCGGGCCATTCTGAGTTCTATGTCTACCCCTTTGATCCGGATGTGGCGATCGAGGACAGCAGCCGGATCGTGGATCTCAACCTGACCGAGATCGTAACAGCCTTTATCGGAGGCGAATATGCTTAAAAAGGAATTCCGGGATACAGCCTACAGGTTTGTCGAATGCATGCTCATCCTCCTGGCGGTCCCCATCGCCTATCTCACGGACAAGCTGCTTATCCACTTCCGGGCCCCCTTCCAAGACATCATGGAGGTGGTGGTCATGGTGGTCGTACTCGGCTTCTCCGTCTATGCCGGTGCGACGATCTTCCAGGCAGAGAAGAAAGACCGCGCCTTCGAATACCTCCTCTCCCTGCCCCTTACCCGGAAAAAGATACTGTGGAATAAACTGCTGCCGCGGCTGGCCTTTATCCTGGGCTTGACCCTGGTGCTGTTCATAGTTCGGGGAGGTCCCCCCGCGCTCAATATGGGCATTATCATGCTCGTTCTCTTTTCGGCCTCGGTATTCCTGAGCCTCCCCGTCGACTCGGTGATCATCGCCTTCCTCGGTGTAGCCATGCTGTATTACCTGTTCCAGCTGTGTGCCTCGATGATCTATCGCCTCATGATCTCCCTGTGGAGATTACACATCCTCCATTATAATCCCAGGGAGGAGTATTCCAGTCAGGTGATCGCCGCCCTGATCGTCCTGGCCCCCCTGGGGATCGCCTTCTGGAAGACATACAAAAATCTCGACCTGAAACCCATGCGACTTCAGCTCAAGCCCTATCTTGTCATCGCTCTCCCTTCGATTGTCACGGTGCTGGCCCTGGCTGTCTTTTTTTTCAGGTACTACCTGAGCTGGCTCTACCGCACTATGTAAGCGCCTGCTTCTTTGGGGACGGACCGCGGTCACGCCTGTCAATACCTACACCTTCGACAGCCGATTCCGCAAGATCAAGGTCCGGGTCAAGGGCGCTGGCTATCTGGCCGACGGACTCTTGCGGAATTAAGGGTGACAAATGATCCCAGCGGCCAGCGCGGCGGTTGACAAAATCACATGCGATTGCCGACAATGGAACTGAATCGATGAAAAATTTCCTCTCCAGTGTGTGCTTCCTGGTACTCGTTGTGCTGATCTCGGCCCAGGAGACGCTCAGGGAGATCTCCATACAGATCCCGGTTCAAGTCCGTGTGTACTCGGAGGGGATGTTTGTAGACAATCTCGGCCTCGATGATTTTGAGCTGTATGAGGACGGGAAGCGCCAGAGGATCGAGGCTGTGTTTCATGTCCGCGAGAAAGGCTTAACCAACCTGGGCCCGCAGGCTTCTTTGGTCCCTGACGTCTCCCGTTCTCTTTTATTGTTTTTCGAGGTTGCGGATTACACCCCCGAACTCCGGGCCTCTGTCCGGTATTTTGTCCAGGAGGTTATAAGGCCCTCAGACAATTTGGCGGTGATCACTCCCAAGCATGCCTACCGGCTCAAGAGCACTGCCCTGCAGAACATTCCGAAGGCCGAGCTCATCCGGCAGTTGGACGCGCTCGTTGAAAGAGACACACTCCTCTCCAATCCCGAATACCGGGCCTCTGTGGCCGAACTCAACGCACTGACGTCAATGGCCGTTGATCCGGACAGCAAGAGCGCACTGGATTTCGAACAAGAGGGGGAACAGGCTCTGCCTTTCGGCATGTCCTGGGATGCCGTGATCACCCGTTACTCGTCTCTTTTGGCCGCGGTGGAAAAGCTCCGGAAGATCGACGAGCGCCGCCTGCTCGACCATGTGGAGATGCTGCGGTATCAAGAAGGCCAAAAATTTGCGTTCTTCTTCTATCAGCGAGAGCCGCTTCCGCGGATCGCCACCCGGTTACTGGACGATTACTTCCGTCTCAACCAGGGAAGGCGGGATGTCATTCGGACCCTGACTTACATGCAGGATTTCCATAACCGGGATTTCCTTGTGGACGAGGAGCGTCTGGCCCGGGCATTTGCCAGCGCCTCCATCCTGCTCCATTTTGTGGTATTCGACATGCCGGAGATGGACGGTTTGATCGACATTGAGGCGCGCAATCTGACGGATTTTTATGGGAGGCTGGAGGCGATCTCCTCTTTATCCGGAGCCTCGTTCCGCAGGGATCTCACAGCGCATGAGCTGCTGAAGGAGGCCCAGGGCCGGCTGGATCAATACTATCTGGTGTATTATACGCCGAGCTATTATGCCAGTGATGGAAAATTCAAGTCCATCGAGATGAGGGTGAAAGACAGACAGTATCGGCTGGTGCACCGCGCAGGGTATGTGTCGGAATGAAAAGCAGCGAGATCCTGGATTCCTGGAAAGACATCGCCCGCTATCTCGAGCGCGACATCAAGACCTGCTATCGTTGGGAAAAGGAATTGGGGCTGCCTGTCCATAGGATCGACGACACATCCTCCCGGTCCAATGTCTTTGCCTACAAATCCGAGATCGACCAGTGGCTGCAGGATCGGGCGAAGAACCAGGATGCCAACGAAACCACACATCCCCAGAAACGGCGCCTTCCCCTGAGGGCCCTCGTGGCTGCCGCCGGCTTGATCGGGATCCTCCTGATCGTCTATGTGATCTGGGGGCGGTCCATTTTTTCTCCCCCTCCGCCCCCTTCAGGCGGAATCGAGTATCCTCCTGTGTTCGATGAGATCAAAAGCCTGGGGAGTGTCGATGCCGGGAGGCGGTCCGAGGAGGAGAGGGTGCTGCAGCGGCTGGCCGAGGAGAATGTGGATCCCTGGGAGCTCTATTCCCAGGGGAACTATTTCCTGGATAAAAACACCCAGGAAGCCAACGAGCTGGCGGCCGCCCTGTTTCTGAAGGTCATCCGATCCGAGGAAGAATTTCCCCTCGCCTACATGGGGCTGGCCCAGTGCTATCTCAACAATGTCCGGAACTCGTGGCTTCCCCGGGTAGAATGGCTGGACAAGGCCGAAGACCTGGTCCACCGCTCCCGGTCCGCCGCCAAGGATCTGCCCGAATACTACAGCATCATCGTACAGATTGAGCTGCTCCGTGATTCCTTTTTTGACCAGGGCACCTTTGCCAATGCTGTGGTCCGGGCGGAGGAAGCGATCCGGAAATTTCCCAACCACCCGCGGTTGAATTATCTTCTGGGGAGCTGTTATCTCCAGCGGTTCAGCCGCGCGGGAGCTGAAGCCGACCTGGATCGGGCCCTGGATTTCATGAAAAAGAGCTACTGGTTGAATCCCTATGCTCTGCATAATCTTGACTATGCGGAGATCCTGATGCTCAGGCTGGATTTTGCCGGGGCCCTCGAGGTCTGCGACCAGCTCAAGCACTTCGATCCTTCCGGCCGGGTCCGTTTCCGGATGGGCGAGATTTATTATTTTGCCGGTGACCTGGAGGTCAGCCGGCTGGTCTTCGAAGAGATTCGCACTCCGCTGCAGCTCAGGTTTTACTCTGCATTGTTCCTAGCCATGATCTCCAGCCGGAAAGCGGACACGGACAAAGCCCAGAGCTTGCTCCGTGAAGTCGAGGTCTTCTTCCCGGAGGGCCCGGTACTGCGGCAGCGGGCTTTGCTGCAGGCATCGGCATATTTCGGCCTGGGTCAGGACAGGGAAGGGTACCGCCACCTCACAGCCCAGGTCGAAGACCCTCAGTATCAGCGGAACAGGCACCTGATCCTGAAATATATCGCCATGGATCCGAATTTCGATGGCCCCCGCGATGAGGCAAGATTGAACCGTCTTCTGGCCTCCCGCTGAATCTCATGCCCTGATCCCCTCCTTAACTGCCCGCCCTGGGCACGTTTTCTCTCAGGAAGCTTATAGGGAATTACAGGGAATTACAGGGAATTAGAGGGAGCTTGCATGCAAACCTCCGGGAGGGGATTGACTCCCGAAGAGAATCGGGTAGGTTGAGGTATGGAGAGCGAATATGAGGAAAAAAAACGACCCGTGTCCATCGAAATCAGGAATCGAATACGAGATGAAATATATCGCGATCATCTTTTTTCTGCTCGTGCTCCTGTTCCTGATACCGCAGCTCTTTGCCCAGGCGGTACAGCATGAAGCGATCGTCGCCAACATCAGTGTGTCTCTACGTGTGTTCGACGGTGACCGATTCGTCGAAGACCTGACGCTCAATGACCTGGAGCTGTACGAGGACGGCAAGCCCCAGAAGATCCAGGGCCTGTACCTGACCCGGCAGTCCGTGATCGAGCGGAGCCAGGCCGGGCGTGATTTCAGCCCCAACACGGCGCGCAGGTTCTATTTTATGTTTCAGATCACGGATTTCAATCCCCAGATCACTGAGGCCATCGACCATTTTTTCACACACGTCTATCAGCCGGAAGACCAGGTCGTGATCATGACCCCCATAAAGAATTATGTGCTCTCGCAGGAGGCCCTCGAGGTCAAGACCAGGGACGCCATAATCCAGGATATCCGGAACGCCCTGCGCAGGGACACGAGCGTCGGAGTCTCTGAATTCAACTCCCTGGTCCGGGATCTGAAAAAGATCGTGCATTCGCTTACAGCCATAGGTACAAGCAGCGAGCGCACCATGTACAACCTGGAATCCTCGGACTCGACCAGCAGCAGCTCCCTGGAGTATCTGCTGCCCCGTTATCATGACACGCTCCAGCACCTGGAGGAGCTCCGATTGGTGGAAGAGGGCCGGTTTGTCCGTTTCGCTGCTCAGTTGAAGAAACTGGATGAGCAGAAGATCGTGTTTTTTTTCTACCAGCGTGAGTTCCGGCCCGAGATCGAGGCCGGGGCGCTGGACCGCCTGCTCACCTTTACCCAGAGCGATCACTCCGTGCAGGCTCAGCTGCGGGAGCTTTTCTATTTTTACCACCGGGAGGTCAACCTCAGTGTGACGAAGCTGTGCCAGGCCTTTTCCGACGCATCCATCGTGTTCAACCTCATCTACATGAACAGGCAGCAGGAAAACATCGCGGGCATCTACATGCGGGAGCAGTCCGAGGATGTTTTTAAGGTGTTTTCTCAGGTCGCGGCCTCGTCCGGAGGGATCGTGGACACCTCCCAGAACCCGGCGGCTGCGTTTGCCAATGCCTCCTCTCTGACCGACCGCAGCTATTTATTGTACTATTCTCCGGAGGCCTACGTCCGGGACGGGGGATTCCGGAATATCGTGGTCAAGGTCAAGGATCGGGATTACCGCGTCCTTCACCGGCAGGGCTACTATGCCAACTGAAAGAGGGACAGACCGCGCAAAAAGCGGTCTCGATAAAATACAACTGACATACTTGAGGTGAATAATGAGAAAAGTCCTGGTGGTTTTGATCTGTGTGCTGACCGGCATTTCCCTGCTGGCCCAGCAGAGCCTGATCGAGTCTGTTTTTGTCCTCAACATCGAGGTCCCGGTAAGGGTTTTCAATGATGGGAAGTTCGTCGATGACCTGACGCTGGCAGACTTTGAGATCCAGGAAAACGGCGTGAAGCAGAAGCTCGAGGCTGTGTACCTGGTTAAAAATAAGACCGTAGCCCGCAGGGATGAAAAGCGGGCCTTTTCCCCGGATACCTCTCGCACCTTTTACCTGTTTTTCGAGGTGCGGGAATACACCCAGCGCCTTCACGCAGCGATCCAGTTCTTTATGGATAATGTGTTCCTTCCCGAGGATAACCTGATCCTGATCTCCCCCGGCAGGACCTACCGGTTGAAGGACATCGCCATGGAGGCCCGGACCAAGGAGGAGATCCTGCAGGAGATCCGTGAACGGCTGCGCCCTGATGCCGCCCTGGGCAACTCGGAGTTCCGCACTTCACTGGCCGAAATGAGCGAGATCAGCCGCGAGCTGCGGTCGTTCTTCCAGACCCTGATGGGAGAGCAGGAAGGGGAGATGGATTTGGGCGAATTGACCTACATGAAAAACAAACTGCTGGTGGACTATGTCGGCCTTACAATCCGCCTGAAGACCCTGCGCCAGGCGGATGAGCTCAGGCTCCTGGACCTGGCCCGCTACCTGGGCAAGCAGGATGGGCAGAACCTCGTGTTTATGTTCTATGAAAAGAAACTCATCCCTCAGATCGATCCCTATCTGTGGGACCGACTCCTGAACTTGCTCGATACCACCCAGTATACACAGAGCCTTGTCAATCAGGCGATCGATTTCAATACCAGGGAAGAGTACCTGGACCATAAAAAGATCGCCCAGGCCTTCGCGGACACTTCGACCTCCGTACACTTTCTGCATGTGTCCCCGATACCGGCAAATGTCCCGGGTTTGTCTTTACGGGAAGCCGGAAGCGAAACCTTCAAGGTCCTGGCCGCGATCTCCAATGCCACGGGTGGCTATGCCTCCAGCTCGGCCAATCCGGAAGCGATGTTCAAAGCCGCGCTCGCGGCCTCTGAGAACTATTACCTGCTTTACTACACGCCCAAGAACTATGCCGGAGACGGGAAGTTCAAGTACGTCAGTGTGGATGTCAAGCGCCAGGGATGCAAGGTCACACACCGCATGGGCTATTTTGCGAATTGAAGAAATGACCGAGCGCACATCGGTCCCCTTTCCGGGATAACATACCCCATGGAACCAAGTCTTAAAACATATCGCTAGGGAGCGAGGACCGTCCTCTCAACCTGTGCGTGACCGCTTCCGGGAATATTCCGTTTTCCACGGTGTATTAAAGGTGGATACGGAAGACATGGACGGAACAGGGAACGCATGAGATCCAAATGCGTGTGTCATTCCATCACACTGCCAGTGGCCCTGTTCGTCATGATGATCTCCTGTGTCAAGCAGCAGGCTGGCTGGAAGGGGAGTGTGATCGAGGATAACGGGATCACCGTTGTCCGGAATCCGTCTACTCCACTCAACCTGGGCCGCCTTATCGCGCTCCGGGAGCAGGTTGTCCTGAAAGAGGCAGACGAATTCTTGGTGCGGAGGGGCCTGTCCCGGATCCGTGATTTTGCCGTGGATTCTGAGGGGAACGTGTTTCTGCTGACGCAGCACGCTGAAGATGATTTTGTCTTCAAATTCGACTTCAGCGGTAGATTTATAAAATCATTTGTGCGCAAAGGTCAGGGGCCTGGCGAGCTCCAGGTCGCGCAGCGCCTGCAGATCAATGCCCGGGATGAGCTGACACTGCGTGATCCCTCCCGGAACAAGCTGCTGGTGTATGACACAGACGGGCGTTTTCTTGAGGAAGCCTCTCTCAGCCCGGATGTGCGGCACATCAGCCGGCTTCCTGATGGCAGCTACCTCATCTCCCGGTCTATATCAGCCCCCGAGGCATCCGGCGTGGGTTCCCTGGCTGTTGTCCTGTGCGATGCCGGGCTGAATGAGATCAAGGAGCTGTCCCGGTATGCGCTGAGCGACAAGGATTTTCATGACGGCCGCATCGAGGGACGGATCGATGCTTTTTACTGGACCGTGGACAAAGACAGGATCTATGTTGGCACAGACAACCAGGGCTACGAGATCCTGGTCTTCGACTTGGCCGGGAGCCTCCTGCGCAAGATCCGGAAAGATTACCTCCCGGTCCCGTATCCCGAACAGTACAAACAATCCTATCGAGAGGCCTGGAAGCGGCTGCCCCAGGTCAGCATAGACTTTCCGCAGTATCTGCCGCCCTTTCATTCATTTTTTACGGATGCGGAGGGACGGCTCTTTGTCCAGACCTTCGAACCGGGATCAGATCCGGGCACCTGGGTCCATGACATTTTCGATTCCGAAGGCGTCTTTATCGGCCGCCAGAGCCTCGAAATCGCATGGAGGGGGGGCTCGCTCGGCCTCTACGCCCATGCCCTGGAGCGGGGAGGCCGCCTGTACTGCCTTCAGGTCAGGGAAGGTGGTTTTCACGCCCTGGTGGTTTATCTCATGTTCACTTAGTGGTAGAATTCCCCGGTCGTCCTATAAGATTCCCACCTGCTTCTTGAAGTTCCGGATCTTCTTCTCCAGTTCCTCGGCCTTCAGTTTGCTGTTCTCGTCTTTGAGTGTGGGCTTCAGGTGTTTGAGCTCGTTCTCCAGACGCCGAACCCGGCGTATGGCCAGTTCCGCATCCGAGGTGGTGTCCAGGCCTGTGGACCCGGCCATCCTCTCGGCGCCCAGAAGGCTGCGAGAGGCCTCATCGAATCTTTTTTCCAGGTTGTGGACGATCTTTTCCTCGTCCGTCATGGGAACGTACAGATAGGTGTAGGCCAGGTATCCTCCGGCCGCCAGGATGAGGATGACGATCAGTGCTTTCATGATTTATTCCCCTCCATTTCGTAAGCTTAAGCCTGTTAAGATTGATTATAGGAAAGTCTTGGGCAAAATGCCAGCACTGTCCATGTACAATATCCCTCCGCCTGATCCGACTCAATAGAATGATGCCTGCGACTTTCCATCGGAATACAATCCGGGTACAATAGATGATTCAAGAAAGGCTCATGAAACGATTCGCGAGATGTGTGCTGGTCGCCGCAGTGACGGCGCTGCTGGCAGGTGTGACAGCCTGCGGCAAGAATCCCACTACGGCCCCGCCTGACATTCCGGCCCCTCCAGCCCGGCAGCCCGCTATTTCGATCGTCTGCAGCCCGACGTCGGGGGGAAAGGACACGGTCGTGACAGTGACCGTCACCATCAAAGACAACGAGCAGGAAGTCGGGGTCTTCGGGATGGACCTGACTTTCCCCCCCAAGATGTTCGATTATACCTCTGTGTCCAAGGGTAGTCTGACCGGGAATTGGGCCGCTGTGGACGGCAACGAGGTCAGCGCGGGAAACCTGAAGATCGGGGGATTCAAGGGCTCAGGCACGGCGGTTGCGAAAAACAGCAGCGGATCCATCGTGGTGATCACATTCAAGGTGGACGGCTCCAGCCTGAGCAATGGACAGCAGGGCCAGGTCTGTATCAAGAACTACACGGACGACATCACGGGGATCCCTCCGGAACCGGCCTGTGCCACCTTCACCCTGACAAAATAGGGTCCCTGCCGAAAAGGCTTGCCAAGACGCTCTGAATTATCAATAATAATCCCTAGGTACACTAGCCAATCCTTAATATTTATAGAGGCGGAACCATGGAAATTACGGTTCGTGAAAAGGACGATGTCGCCATCTTGGATCTGAAGGGCGAGATTCGGCTGAGTGAGCATCCGGAACCCATTCTGCGGGATCATGTCAAACGCGAGATGGATAAGGGCAAGCGCAAGCTCCTTCTCAATTTTGCCGATCTGGAATTTATCGACAGCTCCGGCATCGGCGAACTGGTAAGCAGCTATGTCTCGGTCAAGAACGCCGGTGGTAAGCTGCGGATCGCCCGCGTGCCGGACAAGATCATGCTCATCCTGAAGTACACCAGCCTTGGGAACATCATCGAGGTATTCGATGATGAGGCCTCGGCGCTTGAGGATTTCAGCTGAGCGAACGCGTAAGCGGCGCCTTACCTTCCCAGTTGTCTCAGCCCTGTTTAGTTTATGTCTGACACTGACGGGCAGAGTGTTTGTCGCCCGGCAGGCGAATCCCCCTGAATCCCTTCTACTCCGGTCAGGATTTTTTCGATCTCCTGGTATATAATAACGTGTTTCACGATCCATAATACAGGACTTTAAATGAAGCTGCTCTTTGTCACTTCTGAGGCCGCTCCCTATTCCAAGACCGGGGGCCTGGCAGATGTCTCATCCGGGCTGCCCGCAGCCCTGGCTGCTCTTGGAGTGCAGGTCAAAGTGGTCACGCCGCTGTACCGCGCCGTTGCTGAAGGAGACCATCCCCTGGCGACCTTGAAAAGCACCTTTCAGGTGAACTTCCGCGGCCGCGAGCTCCACGGCCGGGTCAGCGTCCATCGCCTCCAGCCCGATCTCAGTTATTATTTTATCGGCCGGGACGAGTTCTTCGACCGCTCGTTCCTCTACGGCACGCCTCAGGGAGACTATTTCGACAATGCCGACCGTTTCATCTTTTTCAGCCGGGCCGCGCTTGCCGCGTGCCGGCTGCTCAGATTCCGACCGGACATCGTTCACTGCCATGACTGGCAGGCGGCGCTTATCCCGGCCCTGCTGAAGCACTCCCCGGAAAGCCATCCTTTCTGGCAGAAGACACGGTCTGTGCTCACCATTCACAACCTGGCCTACCAGGGTGTATTTTCCCAGGAGTACATGCCGGTCAGCGGGCTGCCCCCGGATCTTTTCACCATGGAGGGGCTGGAATTCTATGGCCAGATGAATTTCTTGAAGGCCGGGATCGTCTTCGCGGACCGCATCACCACGGTGAGCAAGACCTATGCCAAGGAGATTTGCACACCCGAGTTCGGCTATGGCCTGGATGGTGTGCTGAGGCAGCACAAGGCCTCGCTGACCGGAATCCTCAACGGCGTGGACTATGCCAGCTGGGACCCTGCCGACGATCCTCATATCGCGCGCCATTACAGCCGCAGTGATCTGTCAGGAAAACTGCTCTGCAAGCAGGAGCTCCGACAAATTTATGGGCTGACCGGGCTCCCAGGCAATCCCTTGATCGGGATGGTGGCCCGCCTTGTGGAACAGAAGGGGCTGGACATCATCCTGGAAGCCGTGGACGGGATCCTCAAGACCGGTGCCGATCTGGTGATCCTGGGTTCGGGGGAGGATCGTTACCACAAGGAACTGGGTGCACTGGCGCGCCGGCACAAGGGACGTATCGGAGTTCGGATCGGATTCGATCAGGCCCTGGCCCACAAGATCGAGGCCGGCGCCGATATATTCCTCATGCCGTCCCGCTACGAGCCCTGCGGACTCAACCAGATGTACAGCCTGAAATATGGAACCATCCCTCTGGTGCGGGCTACGGGCGGGCTTGAGGACACGGTCCGCGAGTTCGATCCCAAGACCGGGCGCGGCAACGGCTTTAAATTCAAGACCTACTCAGCCCCGGCCCTGATCTCCTCTGTCCGCAGGGCTACCGCGCTCTACAAACAGAAGGATATGTGGGCCTCGCTGGTCAAGAATGCCATGCGGGCCGATTTTTCCTGGGATACGGCGGCCCGGAAATACCTCAGCCTCTATGAGAGGGTTTTGGGATGAAGCCCGGGCCTGTTCAACACGGACCCAGCCTCCTCAGCCAGGAGGACATCTATCTCTTTAAAGAAGGCAATCACTGCCGCATGTACACCCATTTGGGATCCCACCTCCTCACCCATGAAGGAGTGGAGGGGGTGCGTTTCGCTGTATGGGCGCCGAATGCCCAAGCAGTCTCGGTGATCGGGGATTTCAATGGATGGGACCCGGGGACGCATGCCCTGTCCGGGCGCTGGGACGGCTCCGGTATCTGGGAGGGCTTCATTCCGGGACTGGCCAAGGGGGCCCGGTACAAATACCACATCACTCCCCTGGAAGGAGGGCGGGGCCGGGAAAAAGGCGATCCCTTCGCCTTCCGTTGGGAGGAACCGCCGCGCACCGCCTCCATGGTGTGGCTCCATGAGTATCGCTGGCGGGACCAGGCTTGGATGCGGGACAGATCCCGATCCAATGCCTCCTGTACACCGACATCGATATATGAGATGCACCTGGGATCATGGCGCAGGGGCGGAGACCGGAACGACCGCTTTCTGGGCTACCGGGAGATGGCGGATCCGCTGGTAAAATATATCAAGGCCATGGGATTCACGCATGTGGAATTCCTGCCCGTGATGGAACATCCTTTCTACGGATCCTGGGGCTACCAGACCACGGGATACTTCGCCCCCACCACCCGCTACGGGCCTCCGGAAGATCTGATGTACCTCATTGACCGCCTCCACCGGAACGGCATCGGGGTAATTCTGGACTGGGTGCCCTCGCATTTTCCTTCAGATGAGTTTGCCCTGGAACGGTTCGATGGGACGAGCCTGTTTGAACATGCTGACCCCCGCCAGGGCTTCCATCCTGACTGGAAGAGCTGTATCTTCAACTACGGGCGGAGCGAGGTTCGGAGTTTTCTGATCAGCAGCGCGCTTTTCTGGCTCGACCGCTTCCACGCCGACGGCCTGCGGGTGGATGCGGTGGCCTCGATGCTGTATCTGGACTACTCCCGTGAGGAAGGGGAATGGGTGCCCAACCGCTTCGGCGGGCGTGAGAACCTAGAGGCCATCAAATTCCTCCAGCAGCTCAACCAGGCAAAGGAGAGGGAATATCCGGACACCTGGACCTATGCCGAGGAGTCCACAGCCTGGCCCAAGGTGACCCGGCCTTCCGAAGAGGGGGGGCTGGGATTCGGCTCCAAATGGAGTCTGGGCTGGATGCACGACTCCCTGGATTTCTTTGCCAAGGAGCCGGTCCACCGCAAGTACCATCACGACCGCCTGAGCTTCAGCCTGTGGTATGCGTTCAACGAGGACTTTGTGCTGCCGCTTTCCCACGATGAGGTCGTATACGGAAAGGGATCCCTGCTGACAAAAATGCCCGGCGACGCATGGCAAAGGTTCGCCAACCTGCGCCTGTTGTTGGGCTGGATGTTCACGCATCCGGGGAACAAGCTCCTGTTCATGGGTGGGGAGTTCGGCCATCCGGGAGAGTGGCAGCACGACCAGAGCCTCGACTGGCCGATACTGGAACTCCCTGAGCACCGGGGAGTCCAGCGCTGGGTGAAGGACCTCAACCGGCTCTACCGCTCGCACCCGTCCCTGTATGAGAGAGACCAGGACCCGGAGGGGTTCGAGTGGGTCGACTTCAGCGATACAGAGAATGGCGTGGTCTCGTTCCTGCGTCATGCGGGTGGGGGCGCCCCCCCACTGCTGGTGGTGTGCCACTTGACCCCGGTCCCGCGTTCCGGATACAGGATCGGCGTCCCGCTGGCAGGGACCTGGAGGGAGCTGCTGAACAGCGATGCCCGCATTTATGGGGGCAGCGGAATGGGGAATCTGGGCGGGCTCGATACCTTGTCCGAATCCTCGCATGGGAGGGAGCTCTCGCTTTCCTTGACTCTTCCCCCTTTGAGCCTCCTGATCTTTTCCGGACCGGAGGTGCCGGACCCACGAGGCGGGGACGGTTAATGAAGCCCTCTGTCTGCATCCACGGCCACTTCTACCAGCCGCCCCGCGAGAATCCCTGGTTGGAGGAGATCGAGACCCAGGACTCGGCTCATCCTTTCCATGATTGGAACCAACGCATCACGGCCGAGTGTTATGCGCCCAACTCCTCCTCCCGCATCCTGGGCTCCGAAGACCGGATCACCGCCATCGTGAACAACTATGCCGGGATGAGCTTCGATTTCGGCCCCACGCTCCTTTCCTGGTTGGAACTCCACGAAAGAGAGACCTACGCGGCCATCCTGGACGCCGACCGCATCAGCCGGGACCGCTTCGGTGGATTCGGCTCGGCCCTGGCTCAGGCCTACAACCACACCATCCTTCCCTTGGCTTCCGGCCGCGATAAGCGCACCCAGGTACTTTGGGGCATCCGGGATTTTGTCCACAGGTTCGGGCGCCGGCCGGAGGGCATGTGGCTCCCGGAAACGGCGGTGGACCGGGAATCCCTCGATATCCTGGCCGAACAGGGGATCCGCTTCACGGTCCTGGCCCCTCACCAGGCCGGCCGCATCCGGAAGCTCGAATCAAAGGCCTGGCAGGATGTGGGAGAGGCATCGGTGGACACCCGGTTCCCGTATCTCTGCCGCCTCGAATCCGGCCGGTCCATCGCCCTGTTCTTCTATGACGGCCCTCTTTCCCGGGAAGTGGCTTTTGGCGACATCCTGAAACACGGCCGGAAACTGGCAGAAAGCCTTACACAGGGATCCGATGCCCTGGCAGGCCTTCCTCAGCTCAGGCACATTGCCGTAGATGGCGAGACCTTCGGGCATCATCACCGTTTCGGAGAAATGGCGCTGTCCTCCTGCCTGGATGCGATCGAACACCAGGGGAATGCCCACCTGACGAACTATGCCGAATTCCTGGATCGGCATCCTCCCCAATACGAGGTGGAGATCGTCGAGAATACCTCCTGGAGCTGTGCCCATGGTGTGGACCGTTGGCGCGGCGACTGCGGGTGCCACACCGGCTTCCATCCGGAGTGGACACAGGCCTGGCGGGCTCCCCTTCGGGATGCCCTGGATTTCGTCCGGGAAGGGCTCGCTTCGATTTATGAGCGATCCCTGCGTCCCTGGACAGTCGATCCCTGGAGGCTTCGAGATGAGTACATCGATGTCATCCTGGACCGGTCGGAAGATGCGCGGAGTTCATTTCTCCAGAATCAAGGGCTCCCGCCCCTGTCCGAAACAGAGCAGGTCAGGCTGTGGAAGCTGCTCGAGATGCAGAGGGCGGGCAGCCTCATGTACACCAGCTGCGGATGGTTCTTCGACGACATCGCGGGAATCGAATCTGTCCAGGTCTTACTGTACGCGGCCCGTGCCCTGCAGCTGGCTCGGGATGTCTCAGGAGAAGATTTCGAGCCAGGATTCCTTTCCCTTCTGCAGAAGGCTCCCTGCAACGATCCCACGTTCGAGGACGGCCGGGACCTCTTTGAAAAAAAGGTGAAGCCCGCCGTGCTCGATCTCCTGAGCGTCGGTGTCCATCACGGCCTGGCCTCGTTGTTTCTGGATATCCGGGAGGCTACACCATCGGCCGCCTTCCACATAAGCCGGGAGGCATGGGAGCGCCGGGACAAAGGGCATGTTTGGTTGGCATTGGGGCGGAACCGCGTCCGATCCCTCCTCACCGGGGAAACACAGACCATTAACTTTAGCGCGCTGTACCAGGGGGAACACCGTCTGCAGGCTTCCGCCAGCAGCGAGCTGTCCAAGGAGGAATTCCTGGCCGCCCGTGAAGCGATCCTGGCCGCGTTCCAGGAGCAGGAAGCCCCTCAGGTCCTGGCCCAGCAGTCCCGGTTCTTGGGGCCCGCCCACTATTCGCTCCAGCATCTCTTCAAGGACACCAAGAGGCGGGTCGTCCAGAGCCTGCTGGATGCGGCCCTGCAGGCCTTCGAGTCTGCGGTGCGGCCGTTCTATGCCCGGCACATGGAGTTTGTCCAGGCTGTCCGCAGGATGAATGTCCCGCTTCCGGATTCCCTGTCCGCAGCGCTGGGTTTTCTGCGGAATCGGGATATCATAGGTATGCTCGAGGAGGCCGGGTCCCCGGACCTGGATGCGCTGCGGAATTTTGCCGCCGAGATCCGAGATGGCATTTATGTTCCTGAGGAAGCCGCGCTCTCGCATGCGTTCAGCCGCCGGCTCCTGGCCCTGATAGAGGCCCTGATCAGGGATCCAGGAAGCGTTCAGCTCCTGGAGCAGATCTCCGGACTGCTCGACGCCCTGAGCGGACTTTCCCTGAAGCCGGATCTCTGGCAGAGTCAGAACCTGTTCTTCGAATGGGTGAGTTCGCAGCTCCCGGAAACCAGGGACCGGGCCAGGTCAGGAGGGAAGGATGCGCTCAAGATGATGGAGCTGGCAGGGCTCCTGGGCGACTATCTCTCCGTCGAGGTGCAGGGCTAGGTGTCTGAGTTGGAACGCTCTGCCGGTGTGCTGCTGCCGCTCATCTCTCTGCCCGGGGAAGGAGGCATCGGAGACCTCGGTCCCCAGGCCTTCCGCTGGATCGACCTCATGTCTGCTGCCGGGTGGGTATACTGGCAGGTCCTTCCCTTTCATCCCACGGAGCCGCGGTTCGACAACTCACCCTACCACAGCACGTCCGCCTTCGCCGGCAACCCCCTGCTTATCAGTCCACAACAGCTGATGCAGGAGGGCTGGCTGAAGCCCGAGGAGGCGGAGGTTTCCCACGTTCCCCCTGTAGGGCGTGTGGACTATGCGGCCGTACGCCGCCACAAACAGCGGATGCTGCGCACGGCGTTCCACCGGTTCTCAAGAGAGCGGGTCCCGCTCGATTTTGAGCGCTTTCGCGAACACAATGCGGGCTGGCTGGAAGATTTCGCGCTCTTCTCGGTCCTGCGCCGCCGGTTCCGGGGGCAGCCCTGGCATTCCTGGCCGGCTCCCCTGCGAGACCGGGACCCGCAGGCGCTCGCCCGTGTGGAGGTAGAACATCAACACGCCCTGCAGGAGATCCGCTTCCTGCAGTATGTGTTTGCCTGCCAGTGGCGGGACCTGCGGGAACATGCGCGCATAGGGGGCGTCCGCTTGATCGGTGACCTCCCTATCTACGTGACGTATGACAGCACCGATGTGTGGGCCGCCCCCTCGTATTTCCAACTGGATGCAAACAAAAAACCCACCCATGTCGCCGGAGTCCCCCCCGACTATTTCAGCCGCACCGGCCAGCTCTGGGGCAATCCGCTTTACCGTTGGTCCGAGCTCAAACGGAGGAAATTCAGCTGGTGGATCGAACGCCTCCGTCCCGCACTGGATCGCTTCGACCTGCTGCGGATCGACCATTTCCGCGGGCTGGTCGGCTACTGGCAGGTGCCGGCCGGCGCCCGCACAGCGAGACGGGGCCGCTGGAGGAAGGCACCGGCCGCGGCCTTTCTGGATCGGGTTCGGCAGGAATTTCCAGACCTGCCCTTTATCGCTGAGGATCTGGGGACCATCACACCGGATGTGATCGAGATCCGGGAACGGTACGGGCTGCCGGGCATGAAGGTGCTTCAGTTCGCTTTCGGCGAAGAGGATCCAGACCATCCCTTCCTCCCCCATACCTACGAAGGCCGCTGCGTGGCATATACCGGGACCCATGACAACAACACTCTCCGAGGCTGGTTCGAGAATGAGATCGACAGCACCACTCGAAAACGTGTGCTCACCTACCTGGGGCCGGGGGCCGAATCCTCAGATGTCGTTACGCAGCTGATCCGGCTCCTGCTGGACTCGCCCGCGGACCTGGCCGTCCTCCCGGCTCAGGACCTTTTGGGGCTGGGATCCGAGGCACGTATGAACCTCCCCGGATCCCGGCGCGGAAACTGGCGGTGGCGGCTCACCACCGAACAGATGGAACAGGTGTTCAGCGCAGAGACCACGCGTCTGCTCGCGGAGAGCGGCCGGCGGCCCTGAACCCCTCTGTTTCATCCCTCCTTTTTTTCCCGAATCTCCCGGAGATGCCGAGCTGCGTCTTCGGGGATTCCCGGATTGATGTGGAAGCCGCTGCCCCATTCAAAGCCGGCGGGCGGTCGCATCCGGGGGAGTATCTCCAGGTGCCAGTGACCGGCGGCCTTGAGATGGGCCGCATCCCACTCCTCCTGCTCCAGGGCCGCGGGATTGGGCGCCGTGCTGAGGAAATAATTATAAGGGGGATCATCCAGCGCCATCTTCAAACGCTGCAGGATGTCCTTGAGCAGGCCGGCCAGGCCGAGGAGATCTTCTTTTCTCATGTCCGTGAAGTCCGGCATGTGCCGGACCGGCGCGATCATCACCTCGTAGGGGAAGCGGGAGGCGAAGGGGGCCAGTGCAATGAACCCGTCAGCTTCCAGGATCACGCGTGTGCCGCTGGTCCTTTCCTGGT
>JAUWTO010000054.1 GCA_030614685.1 Candidatus Aminicenantota bacterium | reverse complement strand
GGTCGCCACGATGACCAGGATCACCCAGGCCACGCCCAGGGCGAGCAGCAGAAAGAGCCCGATAATGACCAGGGCGAGGATCCCGGCGATGAAGGCATAGATGGTGAAGGATATCTGAAAATTCAGGGACTCCTTCCCCTGTTTATCCACATAGGGGGACTCGTCTTTTTTGATGAGCCAGATGACCAACGGGCCGAGTATGTTGCCAAAGGCGGGGAAGACAAACAATCCGAATGCCGAAAGGTGGCAGAACATACCCCAGGTTTTCTCCTGGCTCTCATCCATTTTGGCCATGATGCTCTCTCCTCGATTAGCCTGAATAATTCAGGTTTATTGAGAAAGATATATCACAAATCCCGGCCTTGAACAAGCTCGGGCAGCTGCTCGATCTCAATGCCGATCCGGCGCCAGCCTTCCTGTAAATACTCCGGATCCCCTCCCATCCAGATGCGCAGAAATCCTTCCATCCCCAGATGGCTGCCAGGGACGATCAGGGTGCTCTGCCGGCGCAGGATGTTTTGAACCAGCTCCAGGCTGGGGATCCCGGAACTATACTTCACAAAATAAAAAGCTCCGGCCACATGCGGGTTGTAGGTGAAAAATTCTCCAAAACCGTCCAGCCATTCCTGCATGGCCCTGAGATTCTGCTGGAGGATCCGGCGCGTGCGGTCATAGAGCTTTTTCCGGTTCCCGGGTTTTACCGCAGTCTGCGCCATGATGTCAGACAGCTTGTTGGGTCCTATGGTGATATAATCGTGCTGCGACCAGCACTCGTCCACGAACTCCTTGGGACCGACGATCCAGCCGATGCGCAGGCCGGGGATGCCGTAGGCTTTGGACAGGCCGCTGGTGACAATGACCCTGTCGCTCATCCCCCAGAAACTGGGTGTCTGCTCCTGCTCCCGTTCCGCTCCCATATAGACCTCGTCGGCCAGAAGATAGGCGCCCACCCTCTCGCACCGCTCAACTATGCGGCTCATGGCGTCTCGTGACAGGACCGCACCGGTTGGATTGTTGGGATTGGAGACATAAACCAGGCGGGTTTTCTCCGAGACGGCCCGCTCAAAGCCCTCCCAGTCGGGCTCCCATGCGCTGGCGAAATCCAGGGAAAAGGTATTGATCCGGGCGCCAAAACTGCGAGGAGGGCCCCAGAGCTGCATGAAATTCGGCACCTCGAGTGCCATGTCATCCCCGCCCTGAAGCGCCACCAGGGCCGCGAGATAATTGGCTTCCGACGTGCCGTTCGTCACCTCGATATTCTCGAGAGAGGCCCCGGGATACTGCTCCATCAGGAGCTCCCGTAGTTCGATCGTCCCGTTGGACTGACTGTACCCTAAAGGAGTGTCCAAGGCCTCCTCCAGGTCAAATCCCAGGTCGGTGAGCTCGCGCAGGGATACGGCCCGGATGCCGCTCTCGCTCAGGTCATACTCCACCACGTTCTCCCAGGTCGACTGCATGCGCTCCATCTCAAAAACTTCCATCTTCATGATTCATTCTCCTTTGCGCGGCACTCCTTCTTCAGTTTGGCCCGCAGATTCTTCTTGAAATCCGCATGGACCGTCAAACCCAGCGCTTCCGTCTTGAGGACATAATCCCACGCTCTCTGATACTCCTCCCGGTAATAAAAGATCACGGCCAGATTATTGTACACTTCCGGATGACCGGGTTCGATCGCCACTGCAGCCAGGTAGTGCCTACTGGATTCGGGATACTGCCGCAGCCTGAAGTGCAGATTTCCCAGGTTGATGAGCGGTTCGACGAACCCGGATTCGCTCTCATGGGCCGTGGTGTAGGCCTCGAGCGCCTGCTCGAGCTTCCCCTGTCTCTCCAGGATATTCCCTAACAGGTTGTGCGTGATCCCGTTCTCCGGGATCCTGGCCAGTGAGCGGCGGCAGAGAGTTTCGGCTTCATCCAGATCGCCGGTCTCGGAGAGAGCCCGGGCAAGGTTGAGGCAGCCGACCTGGTAATCCGCTTTGAGTTCCACGGCGCGCCGCCCCGCGGCCACCGCCTCCTCGAAGCGCTCGAGCTTGAGATATGCGGCCGACAGGTTGGCGGAAGCCTGATGGTATTCTGGGTCGATCTCCAGGGCACGGGTGAAGGCGGCCGCTGCGTCCCCCGCCTGGCCCGTGAGCAGATGTGCCCGCCCGAGGTTATAATGGGCCTCGCTGGAGCCCGGATCCAGCCGCAGGGCTGTGTAGTAGGCCTCGATGGCCTGATCCGCCTCACCTCGATGGAGGAGGACGCTGCCGAGATTGATATAGGGACCGGCAAGCTTGGGCGCCAATGCCAGTGCCCGGCGCGATACTTCCTCCGCATCCCCGTACTTTCCCTGTCGGATCAGAACGGCTCCCAGCGTGGACAGGACCTCGGGCAGGTCGGGATAGAGGTCCAGTGCCCGGCGGCATTGGGCCAGGGCCTGGGAGATCTGGTCCTTCTGGAGGTAGACATACCCCAGGTTTCCGTAAGCCCGGGCATGGCCCGGGAGGAGCTCTATGGCCCTCTCATACTCGGATACGGCTTCCTCGGTAAGGCCCTTTTTCATGAGGGCGATCCCCAGGTTGTAATGGGTCTCCGGATTGTGCGGATGATAGTGGAGCGCGATCTTGTACTCAATGATGGCCTCGTCGACCCGTCCCTGTCGCCTGTACGAGATGCCCAGGAGACTGTGAACCTCGGGCATATCCGGGCGGATATCGAGGATCTCCCGGCATTCCCTCTCGACCGCGGCATACTGCTTTTCTTCCAGATAGAGCAGGGCCAGCATGATATTGACATCCGGTTCATCGCCCCACCGATATTTGCGTTCTCGATAGAGCTCCACGGCCCTTGCGCGCCGGGACTCGGAGAGCGGGAACACATAGGGATCAAAGCTGCGCTCGCGGTTCTGGCGGATGATCCGCACCAGGAAATCGTTGTACTCTTCTCCGAGGCGGGACATGTCCATGATAGAGCCGGGTTCGCGCAGGTCCACAGCACCGAACAGGTGAGCCAGCTCATGCTCCAGAACATCGCTCCTGAGAGCCTGGTAGGGGGGTTCCCGGAGCACGACATATCCTGTCATGTAGGATGCCATCCCGGCATACTGACCCTCCGCAAGGTCCTGAGCACTGACCCCCAGGACCACATCACACCCGTCCTTGGAGGTTTTGCGGCGAAGATCGTCCAGAAGCTCGAACAGGTTCCGGCGCGTGTTGTCGGACCGCCAGACGTCATAGCGGCTCACTTCGAAGCGGATGCCGAATTTCTGGCTGAAGCGGTCCGAGACGCGGCTGATAAGGCGGGGCAGGACAGAGCGGGCATCATGGCCGTGCCGGAACTCCTCGTCCACGACTACCTTGAATGTCACCACCCGATCCGGGATCTCCCTGGCGAGAGATGAAGTCACGGACAGTCCCAGGAATACCACCGGGAGAAGCGTTGTCGTTATTTTCCAGACCTTGCCCGCTCTGAACAGGGCCGGCGCCCGGGGGGCCCTACACACGATCACCCTCCCCGGGCTTCTCCCGTACACATGTCAGCGGCAGATCTTCTATAATCTCCATGAGCTCTGCCAGCACCATGGCCGTGGCCCCCCAGATCTTGTGTCCCCGGTAGTCGAAAAACGGGACACAGACATCGTGGCCCCTATGATTCCACATTTCCTGCTTGAAGTTACCGGGATCGGCCAAGTGGTCGAGGGGGACCTCAAGCACCTCTGCCACCTCCTTTTCATTGGGCCGGAATTCGGGCCGTTCGGATGCATAGGCCACCGTGGGGAAGATGCAGTAGTTGCTGGGAGGGATGAAGAGGGGTGTCAGCTGCCCCAGTATGCGGAAGCCTTGGGGGTCGATCCCGACCTCTTCCTTAGCTTCGCGGGCTGCCGGCAGCTTCAGATCCTCTCCTGGTTCCTGCTGCCCCCCCGGAAAGGAGATCTGAGCCTGATGATGCAGCAGGTCGGCCGTCCGCCGCGTCAGCAGGACGCGGAGCTTGCCTTTCCCCGGATACAGGAGAACCAGAACCCCGGCCCGCAGAGAGGAGGACGGCACATCCTGGTACACCTGGGTGCCGGGCCGGGGGTGGGGCGCCAGCCGCAGCTGCGCCGGAAGACCGGGCCTGTTTTGCCGGAGGCGAGACTCCAGAGCCTTCACCAAGACCTTGCTGCTCATCCACTCATCCCTCTGATCTTATTTTCATATATTTTGTCAAAAGAGACAACCTCTGGTATTTTCCTCGGGCATTGCCTAGAATAGGAGGCATAATTTCCGAACCATGACAGAAACACTTCCCGACAAAGCCGCCCCCTCTGCCCAGGACAGAGGATACCGGGAGCTCCGCCAATCCACTGCCATGATCACCGCCCCCACGTTCATCAGCCGAATCCTGGGTTATGTCCGGGACATGCTGCAGGCATTTTTCATGGGAACCGGAAGCGGTGCTGACGCCTTCACCATCGCATTTGTGATCCCCAACCTGCTGCGCTCCCTGACCGCCGAGGGCTCGATGACGGCCGCCTTCATCCCAACCTTCACCCGCGTGAAAAAATACAGCTCGACCGAGCGTACGCAGGACTTCACCAACGCCATGTTCTACAGCCTGGCCGTGGTCGTTGCGGGGCTCACCCTCCTCGGGATCCTGACAGCCCCTCTGCTGGTCAAGGCCATTGCCTCCGGATATCAGCTTGTGCCCGGCAAGATGGGCCTGACCGTTTCCCTTCTGCGGATCATGTTCCCCTACATCCTGTTCCTCAGCCTGGCTGCCCTGTGTTCCGCCATCCTGAATTCGCATTTCAAATTCGGCCTGGCCGCGGCATCTTCCATCTTTTTCAACCTGGCCATGATCGCTACCATCTTCCTGCTGGCACGCAGGACCGAAGACCCTGCGTACGCCTTTGCCCTGGGGGTCATCGTGGGCGGAGTCTGCCAGTTCCTGGTCCAGATACCTGCGGTACGGAAGCTGGGATTCAACCTCCGTCCTCGCCTGGGCTTCCAGGACGAGGCGGTCCGGAAGGTGGGCCGGCTCATGCTGCCGGGTATTTTCGGACTGGGTATCTTCCAGATCAACCTGGCATTGAGCCGCATGCTGGCCTCGTGGCTGGCCGAAGGCAGCGTGTCAGCGCTGTACTACGCAACCCGTGTGGCGGAATTCTCCCTGGGTCTCTTCTCCATTGCGGTCGCCAAAGCTCTGCTTCCTACGCTCTCGCTCCAGGCCGCGGATGATGACATCGAGGCCCTGAGAAAAACCCTTGCTTTCTCCCTCAAGTTCCTCGCCGTGGTGACGATCCCGGCGGCCACCGGGCTGATCCTGCTGGCCCGGCCCATCATCCAGGTCCTCTTCGAGCGGGGCGCCTTCGGCCCCGAGTCCACGTCCCTGACCGCATCCGCCCTGGTCTTCTTCTCGTTGGGACTCCCCTTTTCCTCGGGCAACATGGTTTTGAAGAAAGGTTTTTTTTCTCTCCAGGACACCAAAACCCCCGTCATAGTGGCAGGAATATCGGTCGTCTTCTATCTCTCCTCGTCTTTATTCCTGATGCGGCTTATGGGAGTCGGAGGGTTAGCCCTGGGGCTGGCGCTCACAGAAACCCTGTATTTTCTGCTGCTCTGGACCCTGTTGCAGAAAAAGATCGGCCGCATCCCCCGCCTGGACTTCCTGGCCGTCATCCTGAAGATCCTGTTCTGCGCCGGCTTTATGGGGGCGGTGCTCTATCTCCTGCAGCAGGCTGCCCCAGCATCGACAGATTTCTGGCAGAGGCTGGCCCTCCTGCTGGGCCAGATCGCGGCGGGCCTGGCTGCATACGGGCTGGCCGCTCTGGTCTTCATCCGGAAGGAGCTGCGGATGCTGAGGGCGCTCTTTAAGAAGGAAGCCTAGAAATCCGGCCCATCCTGCGGTCCCGGAAGATCTGGCTTGTGCGGCGATTCACCAAAAGGAGTGTCGGGGAGGAAGATCCGGACAGACACGCCCCGCTCGTGCGCATCCTGACGCAGCAGCCAGAGCCCGATCCCCGCCGCCCCCTGCATCAGACCGGTCTGGGCCTGCAGAAAATCCGGCCGGCTGCGGTGTTCGGCCTGGATCCAGCGTATCCCGGAGGAATCCCGTGATGCCTCGGTCAGAATCTGGGTGGTCAGGGCTCTGGCGAAATCGAGATACGCTGTCTTCTTTGTCACCTGATACAGACTCAGGAAATGATCCGCCACGCCCGCAGAACCGCAGCATACCCCCACGTTGTTCCAGAACCCCGGATGCTCTTTCTCGGGGATCCCGCTGTTCAGGATAGCCTGTGCGCCCCGCTCGACCCAGTCCATCCACTCCCTGTCTCCGGTGATCTGGAACAGGCGGTAGAACAGCCGCGAGGTCCCGACCGGTCCATGGCACCATCCAAGATAGAAGAGGTCCTCGCCTTCGGGCTCATGGTGAAGGATGAGGCAGGCGCCGTCTTCTGTGTGGGCCACGGCCTTGAGGTAGGTGGCACCGGACAGAGCCGCATCCAGGAATTTCTTTTCCTGCGTCGCCTGGTACAGGGTAGCGAGGAAATAGGCGATGCCGGCCGTCCCGTGGGAGAAGTTGGGCATGAGTCGGGGATAGCGGGGATCCATGGCCCATTTCAGCCCGCCCTCAACCGGCTGCTGCCCCAGCTCGATGAGGCGAAGACCGGCTACTGCGGCCAGATCGATCCAGGTGGGTTCCTCCAGTTCCCGGCCGGCGGAGAGCAGGAAAAGCCCCGTCCCCGCATTCCCGCTGATGATGTCCGTGGTCTCGCTCCACTGCACGCCGTATCCTATGCGTTCCGTGTTTTCTCTCAAGAACCGCAGGCAGAGTTCTGTTCCCTGCTGGTACACCGTATCGGTTGTGGCCTTGTAGGTTTCGAGCAGGGCAAAACCGATGCCCGATATCCCTGCATACAGCCCCGCTGTTTTCTCCTGGGACAGTGTGGCTAACAGATAATCGGCCCCGGCCCGGGCTTGCTCCAGGAGGCCTCTATCGCCGGTCGCATAATAGGCCTCGAGGAAGAACAGGACCACACCGGGAGTCCCGCTGTAGAGAGTGTTGTTCAGGCTCGTTTCGTCTCCAGGTACTCCGGGCCAGGTCCGACCGTGTTCCGTCTCGACCGCAGAGGCCGTGATCCATTGCGCGGCATCCAGCGCCGCGTCCCGAAAAGGCCGTTCCTCGGCCCGCGAGGCACAGGAAATAAAAAACACCAGGCCGAGCAAGATCCAGATCAGAGAATTGACGGTTCGTTCGCCGTTGATTATAGCCATGGGAGCCTCACCTTTCATGGAAAATCGACTGCGGTATAATACCATAGGGAGTGAGCAAACACATCCCAGGGGAAGGGGGAATGGCAAAAAAATAGAAAGGAGGGGCAGGTTCACACGAGAAAGTGTGCGGATCAGTCCATAAAATCGAAATGGAAGTTGAGGCTGATGTTTCCGGCCCAGTCGCTGAGGTCCAGGTTCCTATCATCCAGCGTGAACTTCACCTTGTGATAGCGACCCTCGATCCCGATGGATAGCGCGCTGCCCAGTCGAGCGGCAGCGCCGAGGCCGAGGTTCCATCCCCAGCTGCGGTCCTTGTCCAGATCTGAGAGCGTGATCCCATAAGTCCCGTACCCTCCGCTCAGGAAGGGTTCGACCACGGGCACAGGCAGGAACACCAGGAGATTGAGGCCCGTCCAGTTGAAGTTGAGCTTGAGCCTCTCCAGACCCTCGGGCACCTCTGTCTTGGCTTCCAGGAAGTGGTCGGCTTGATGGTAGCTCACCTCCAGGGCGACACGTTCGGTGCCCAGCCCAAGGCGGAATCCATACAGAGTGCGGGTGTCGATATTGTATTCAACGTCCTCGCCCTCGAACTTAGGATTCTGGGCGGACAGCCCGAATTTGATCCCCAGGTAGAATTCCTGGGCCAGGGCCTCTCCGCTGAGAAACACCAGCACCATGACGATACAGATCAGGATGGAATGTTTTTTCATGTTCGACTCTCCTTCGTGCCCTGACAATGGCGCCGGCCCGTGCGCGCCTGAAGGCGAATTCATTGTACCGGTTCAAAAGCGGTATGGCAACGGAGATCCGGCGAGGCCGGCTCCCAATTCAGGGGCGGATTGACAACGCCCCCGGTCTTTTTTATGATGACTCTTATCACAAAACACATCAAAAGGGAGATCTCAATGAATAGTGTAAGAGTAACCGTGATCGGCGGATTGATCGTCCTGCTTGCCGGTTGTTCCTCTACCTCCGTACGTTTTGACTACGACCGGCAGCAGGATTTTTCGCAGTTCAAGACCTTTGACTTCTACCCGATCCCCAAGGAGATCGGACCGGATGCCAACCCTCTGGTGATCAAACGTGTCAAAGACGCTGTCATCCGAGAGCTCGCGCACAAAGGATTATCCCAGACAGAAACCGATCCCGATCTGATGATCGCCATCCACACGGAATCCAAAGACAGCTTCGATGTGACGGATTGGGGCTATCACTATGCGCCCTATGACTACTACTGGAGGGACTACGGATACTGGTACGATGGCGGGATCGATGTGCACCAATACGAGGAAGGCACTCTGACTCTGGACTTTGTCAGGGCCGACAACGATGAGATGATCTGGAGGGGCGTTGCCTCCCGGGCCCTGCCGTATCAATCCACATCCGAACAGATCGACGAGCTTGTCAAACAGACCGTAGCCAAGATTCTCGAAAACTTCCCTCCCCCCAAGACATAGGAGTCGAGGGAGAATCCCCCCACTCATTGGGAAAAGACCCGGAAAAGTCAGCCGATCAGAACGCCAGGATCACTCCCGCGTTGAGGGAAGCCTGGACCATGAGTTCCCCGCCCACGGTGACCGCACACCCTCCGGGCAGGCCGCACCAGAAACCAGTGCCCCCGCTGATAAAGGGGAAGTGCAGGCGGCCCTCCAGGCGCAGCCCGAAGTGCTGGCTGGGGAACACTTTGACCCCGCCGCCGAGGCCAAAGGCAAAGCGCACTTCGCTGGAGATATCGTTGGGCTTGGGACTGAGATGGGCCAATCCAAGGGTCATGACCCCAAAGGGCCTGATCATGTCGTCACGGTAGACCTCATAGAGACCGCCGATCTGATAGTACTCCATGGCCATGTCAAACAGCGTCTCTACCGGATTATAGAACGTGTCGGCGCGCATCACCGTGGACTGCCGGCTGTACATGAACTCCAGCTGAGCCCCGGGACGGAGAGTGATGTCCAGGACAAAACCGAAGTTCATGTCATCCTTGACATTGAGATAACCATCCCGGACCCGGATCTTGCCGCCGAACTGATAGCCCACAAAGGGCGTGATCTCAACCTTGTTCCAGGGAGCGCCCTGCTGAGCAAAGCCAGGCAGAACTCCCAGCATCATGATTACGGAACACAGAATTAACATACGTTTCATCATCGTTTTTTCCTTCTTTCAAGATAGGTTTTATCGTTCACTGAGTGAGCAGCCAGAGGAATCCGAGGCTCACCGAGAAGTAGCTCTGAGTGGGAAAATCCCCGGATTCGAAGCCCTGGATGTATTTGATGTTGAAGAGGCACCCGACATCGGTTCCCAGCCTTATGATGGCACCCAGCTCAGGGGCCACCCCAAAAAGCCAGGCGCTCTGCTCCTCTATACTCAAGACCTTCTCCATCCTCTGATAGACCCGGAGACCCCCGATGCCCACTCCGGCGTAGGGTATGAACTTTTCATTGCTGCTGGGATAGAGATGCAGGGTTGCCATGAGGGGATAGGCATTCATCGAATGCTGAGCCAGGGCCGGGCCGGCTTCTTCCTGTAAAAAGGAATTCCACTGGAAATAGGCTCCCACAGAAACGTGATCCGAGACGAATTTTCGTCCCTCGAGACTGAAGCCCAGATAGCTGGTCTTATCAACAAAATCCTTGGTCTTCCCGGTCGGGGACGATATCATATAATTCATCCCGGCAATGTAGGCCCGCTGCCCATAGGACAGCCCGACCAACAAAAACAGTACGATCATTATCCCGGTCAGTTTTTTCATCACACTTCCTCCTGATATTTTTCTGATATTTATAAGGGATATACGTATATCCTAGGTTTCAGTTCGAATCTCGACGGCAGAGCACCTTCTAACCGATTGGACGTTCCGGTCGTCAAGCTTCTTTCCTCATACGCTGAAAAATAATTCATTCGCGTATTGAAGTCAATTGGACCTTAGGCCAATACGGAACGGAACGGCTCAATCGTAGTACTCCAGGCCCAGATGGGTGATGAGGTCTTCTCCCTTGAGATATCTGAGCGTGTTTTTCAGCTTCATAAGCTGGATGAAGAGGTCGTGTTCAGGATAGAGCTCGGGAGCGCAGTGAGGACTCTTGAAATAGAACGACAGCCACTCCTGGATGCCCTTCATGCCAGAGCGTTGTGCCAGGTCCAGGAAGAGAATCAGGTCGAGCACGATGGGAGCGGCCAGGATGCTGTCCCGGCATAAAAAATCGATCTTGATCTGCATGGGGTAGCCCAGCCAGCCAAAAATATCCAGGTTATCCCAACCTTCCTTGTTGTCGCCCCGGGGCGGGTAATAATTGATGCGAACCTTGTGGTAGAAGTCCTCGTACAGGTCTGGATACAGTTCCGGCTGCAGGATGTGCTCGAGGACCGACAGCTTGCTCTCCTCCTTGGTCTTGAAGGACTCGGGGTCGTCCAGCACCTCACCGTCACGGTTGCCCAGGATGTTGGTGGAGAACCACCCGTTGAGGCCGATCAGGCGGGCCTTGAGGCCGGGCGCGAGGATGGTCTTCATCAGTGTCTGCCCGGTCTTGAAGTCTTTCCCGGCGATGGGGACCTTTTTTTCTCTGGCATATTCGATAAGGGCCGGGATGTCCACGGTCAGGTTGGGCGCACCATTGGCAAAAGGCACGCCGGATGCGATGGCAGCATAGGCATAGATCATGCTGGGCGCGATGGCGGGGTGGTTGTCCTTCATGGCCTGCTCAAAGGCCCCCAGAGTCTGATGCACCGCATCCGGCTCCAGGAACACCTCCGTGCTGGCGCACCAGATCATGACCAGGCGGTCCAGCCCGTGGATCTCTTTGAAATTCCGGATGTCCTCCATCAGCAGCTGCGCAAGCTCGAATTTGGTGGGCGCCTCTTTGACATTGTCTCCGGATAGTTTCTTAACAAATCCCTGATCGAAGACGGCCTTCCAGGGTTTTATCTCCTCCAGGTCGAAGCGCACTTCGTCCAGCAGGTCCTTGTTCAGGACCCCGGCCTTGCGGGCAGCCAGATAGACGTTGTCATCGAAGATGTCCCAGCCACCGAAGACCAGGTCGTCCAGGCCGGCCAGCTCCACGAAGTCCTTGATTTTCGGGACGCGCTTTTCTGTGCGCTTGCCCAGGCGGACGGTGCCCATCTGAGAGAGGGAGCCTATGGGTTTGGAGATGCCCTTGCGGATGGCATAGACGCCGGCGATAAATGTCGTGGCCACGGCACCCAGACCGGGCAGCATCACGCCCAACTTTCCGCGGGGAGGCTCGATGGTCACAGGATCGGTCATGGTGTGTTCTCCAAGGTGAATCCAATTTTAATGTGAGTTTCATTCTATAGCATGTCCATATGAATTGCTACTGGGCTGCAGTTATCGCTCCGGTTGACCTCTGCTCTAAAAAAAGATAAAGATATATAATCGACACAAGCGTATTTAGAGGCCATGTCCTATGAGATCAATCAAGCGAAAAGCCGGAATACTTGCTTTGGGGGCGGTTTTAGTAACGGGTTTGCTGGCTCCACTTGGCGCCGCGGGTGAGGATCCCCAGAAAAAGACCCGGGTCGTCGTACCGGACGCTGCCCTGGCCGCGGGAAAGACACACCGCTGGCTGTTCGGGTCCGGATACCGCGACCTCTGGACGACGGCGATCGAGATCGATGTGCTGGATCTTCGGACCTATGCCGGAGGGCTCACCATCACCGGGACAGGGAAGGGGAAGCAGAGCCTGGGGCTGCGCTTCGTGGGTGCGGATGGGAAGCCCTACACCTTTCGTCCGTTACAAAAATCCCTGCTCGACCTGCTCCCCGCGTTTTTCTACGACACCTTTGTTGTCGAGATCGTCGAGGACCAGGTCAAGTCCGCGCTGCCCACCGCCCCTCCGGTGGTGCCGGTCATCCTGGATTCCGTCAGTGTGCTCCACGCCACACCCAAACTCATCGTGATCCCCGACGATCCCTATCTGGGGGAGTATCGGGAACACTTCGCCGGGATGGCCGGAACCATCGAGGAGTGGCCCAACGAGGGGAAAGACAAGACCCCCGGGTTTGCCGGGGCCACGGAGGTCCACAGCACTGAAGAACTTTGGGAGTTCCTGAGGACCGACCCGGCGGAACGCATCGACGCACACAATTTCCTCAAGGCACGCCTGGTGGATATCCTCATCGGAGACTGGGACCGCCACGACGGACAGTGGCGCTGGGCCAACGTGGGAGAGGGGACACCTCCGGCCTGGCTCCCCATACCCGAAGACCGGGACCAGGCGTTTTCCAAATACGACGGAGTCCTGTTCGATATCGCCCGGCTGATCTCTCCTCAGCTCACGAATTTCGGGCCTAAATACAATCGTGTCCATGGGTTGACCTTTGCCGCACGGGAGATCGACCGATGGTTCCTGACAGGGCTGAGCAGATCGGATTGGGAGGAGGTGGCGCTTGAGGTCCAATCCCGGATCGACGATGAGGTCATCGCAAAGGCCCTGAAGGAGCTTCCCCAAGGTCACTATGACATGGTCGCGGAGGATACGGCCGCAAGCCTGAAAGCACGCCGCGCAGACCTCGCTGAAAAAGCGGAAAAATTCTACGAGATCCTGGCCGGCGAGGTCGATGTCCATGCCACGCATGCCGCAGAGGTCGTGGAGGCGTTCCGATTGGAGAACGGGGATTTGGATCTCTCTGTCTATGCGACGGAAAATGGAGAAAAGTTGCCTGATCCCTCTTAGTCCCGGCGGTTCCGGCACGAGGAAACAGACGATGTCCGTATTTACCGCTATGGAGGGGACGACCGGGTTTTGGTCCAGGGAGAGGGCCTGCCCAAGTTTCGTCTTCGCATCATCAGTGATTCTGGGCAGGATGAGGTGATCGACTCCTCAGAACACGGCGGCACCAAGGTCTATGACTCACGGAAAGAAGGAGGCGTGTCCGTCACGGGGAAGGCCAGCTTGAACCGCAAGGTGTACACTCCCCCAGCCT
>JAUWTO010000241.1 GCA_030614685.1 Candidatus Aminicenantota bacterium | reverse complement strand
GCCAGGTAGCTGAAGTTCTTGTCCCGGCTCGACTGGACCTGCTGCTGGGACTGCATGCGCTGGTCCTTGTGGTGCCAGATCACGAGGTCGGGCAGGTCCTCCTTGTCGATCTCAGGCTCTGCCTTGGCCTTGGGTTCGGGTTCATCCTCCGGTGTGTCTCCCGGCTTGTCGGCTTCCGGCTTTTTCTCTTTGTCTTCGGACTTTTCGTCTGTCTTTGCCTTCTTGTCCTTTTTTTCCTTGGTCTCGTGTATGCCGAACAGGATCCCGGTCAGGTCCTCAGTCCACTGCGGGCTGCGGTTGGGGCTTATGGTCATCTTTTCCGGGAAGCTGTCGTCTTCCTGGGGGTCGTAGGACACCTTCTGAGGGCCCTGGGCTCCGAATCCCTTGAATCCCAGGACGCTGAAGAGTTTGTCTTCAAAATCGTCGTGTTTGACGCCCTTGAGAACGGCAAAGCCTTCCCCCTTTTCCGTCCAGCTCAACCTTTTGTACTCGGCCTCGGCACTATCCAGGGGCATAATGACCCCGGTCTGCATGTTACGGACCTGGATCCCGTTGCCGCCCTGATCTTGGGCATCCACCAGCCAGGCGAGCCATTTTCCGTATTTATCGAAAGCAAACTCGGACACGTTGCCCAGGTTCAGGGTCTTGCCCGTGCCCAGCTCGAAGAGGAGCAGGTCGGAACCGTTCCACTTGTCCTTTTCCTTGGCCTGTGCTTCGGGCGGATTGCGGTGCAGGGCGATCCAGGCGGGGTTCTCTCCCGAGAAACGGAAGCCCTTGATTTTTTCGAACTCGTGCTCTTTTTCAGTCTTCAGGTCGAGGAGCTTGACCGAGTTGTAGAGGCGCTTTTTAGTCTTTTTGGCCTTCCGTGCCTCCTGGCGGGTGGGAAACACGGTGTAGGCCACCCATCGGCCGTCCTCTGAGAAGGCCGGCGCCCCTCCGCCCATGCGTGGCGGCTCTCCGATCGGGAAGCGAAGCTCCTTCTTGCCCCTGGTCTGCCGGATCACCACCTCTCCGTCCCCTTCCTGGGGTGTGAGCACATAGGCGAACCAGGCTCCGTTGCTGGAGATGATCGAGGATCGGATGCTGTTCCAGGCCAGTATGTCGGAGATCGCTTCGATCGGCCTGGGTGCCTGGGCGTTTTCCTCGCCGGCCATGGTTGGCGTAAGGGACAGCGTCCCCAGCAGACAGAGCAGGATGAGGATCAAGGAATGGGACAGGATCTTTTTCATGACAAACCTCCTCAGGGACTGAGTCTCTAAGACTTGTTTATGAGTCAGTAATATACCACATTTTTCGCTTCGCGTTGACTTTCTTTCTCCGATGCATGACCTTACCATTATAGGGGTCGGGATAAACATCCGCCGGCGCCAAGGCGTAATACCGCATGAATGACAAACACATGAGCGATCGAGATCTGGTTCAAGCCTGTCTGTCCGGGAAAGTGGATGCCTACCAAAAGATCATGGAACGATACAGCGGAAAGGCCATGGCCCTGGCCCTCAACATGCTGCGGCACCGTGAGGATGCCGAGGATGTGTGCCAGGAGGCCTTTGTCAAGGTGTTCAACAACCTGGACAGATACGATCCGCAGCAGGATTTCAAAAACTGGTTCTATACCGTGCTCTACCGCCGGTGCCTGGATCACATGCGCAAAAGAAAGCGATTCTACAGTTTCATGGTCAAGTTTCGGAACGAGCCCGATCTGGAGGCGGCATTGATGCGACAGGGTCCAGCACGGAATCCGGGGCTTGATCCCCGGCTGCTAGAGGTCCTGAGCCCCAGGGAAAAGATGACGCTCATCCTCTGGGCCAATGAGGGCTATACCGGAGAGGAGATCGCGTCCGTGCTGCGATGTTCACCCAGCACGGCCCGGGTCAATCTTTACAAGGCCCGGAAGAAGCTCAAGGCAATGTTGGAGGGAGAAGATGTGGCGCTGCAAAATGGTTGATCTGTTGATCCGCATCCTGCCGGTCAGTGCCTGGAAGGACCGACTCATCCAATGGCATGTGCCAGGATGTGCGGCCTGCTCAGAAAAACTGGCAGCCAGGGAAGAGGCCATGTCTGTGCTGGTGCAGGAGCGTGAGCTCGTATCTGTCAAGGACTTCTGGCCTGTCGTGAACCGCCGGCTGCGCTCCGGTGTGGAGAGGGAAGCGCCTCCGTCCAGACCGGCATGGCAGTGGGTGTCTGTGGCCGCGGGACTGGCAGTCGTGATTTTGACCAGCCTCTGGCTCAACCGGGCCCCGTTCGAGGAGGCCTCCGCGGACCTGACACAGAAGCTCCAGATCGATTATATTCGGATCGGTGACGAACCGGCGCGCGCTTATGTGTTCCAGCCCAAGGGCGTCAACATGACGCTCGTGTGGATTGAAAAAGACGGCGAAGGAGAATGACGATGCTGAAAAAGATGGCTTTGATACTTACGGTCCTGATGATCCTGATGTTCCTCACAGCACTGCCCGCACAAGCGGCGGCTGTCAGGCTGGACATCAAGCTCCGCGTGTACGAGGGCACGCGGCAGGGGACGGTCGATTCACCCGGATTCGTCACCTCGTCCTATATACAGCCCACCATCACTGCCAATCTGAGACTGGGCATGGAGCTGGAGCAGGAGATGGCCCAGATCCGGAAGGTCTTTAACCTGGCGGACGTCAAGGTCCTGACCGAGACCGAACTGCGGTTCGGGGATGAGAAGGGAGACCGGGTACGGCATCATTTCCGGCTCAACGGCCATGCCTATGATGTGCACGTGCTGCTCAAGGAGTGGGGGGCCGGTGGGCGGTTCCTGGTCCTGGTGAATGAAACAGCTTCTGAGGAGCAGGAAAAGAAACTCGAAAACGTGTTGACCACCGAGATGCTGCTGCACGGCGGCCACAGCGCCGTGTTCGGATTCGAGGACCGGAAGGGAACGCCTTATTTCGTGTCCTTCCTGATCACCGGCCCTGCCGATAAGATCGTGCCTCCTCCGCCCCCTCCGCCTGTTCGTCCCACACCGCCCGTGCCTCCCGCTCCTCCGATAGATCCCGAGAAGGTCAAAGAGTTCGAGAAGGGAGCGATTAAAGCCAGGGATGCGGTGAACCCGCCCAAGCTGATCAAGAAGGTCGATCCGATCTACCCGGAGGAGGCCCGGAAGAGCAAGCAGGAGGGCGTGGTGGTCCTGAATGTTCGCACAGACGTCACCGGCCAGGTGGAGACCGTCCTGATACTCCATGGCGAGCACAAGGCACTGAACAAGGCTGCTGTTGAGGCCGTGAAGCAGTGGAAATACGAGCCGTATGTCCAGGATGGCAAGCCCAGGCCCCTGGTGTTCACCATGACGGCCCGTTTTAAGGCTCAGGAGAGCATTCCGCATTCCATCGAGGCAGGAGGGGAGATCGAGCCCCCCAGGGTGATCAAGAGAGTCGAGCCGGTGTATCCCGAGGCGGCCCGCCAGGCAGGCATCCAGGGATCTGTCATCTTGTATGTGACCGCGGACGAAGTGGGACGGGTGAAAGACATCGAGGTGTTGAAATCCATCCCTGCCCTGGACAAAGCTGCCATAGAGGCCGTTCGCCAGTGGGTTTATGAGCCCTATATGAGCGATGGAGTCCCAAAGCCGGTATCCTTTGCCATCACGGTGCAGTTCCGCCTGCAGTAAATACTATAGGGATAGGGGACTAAAGAAGGGGACTGAAAGAGGAAAAATTAAAGGGGAGAAATTAAAGGGGAGTGGTCCATTTAGAGCATCTAAATGGACCACTCCCCTTTAATTTTCCCACGCCCCTTTAGTTTTCCATTGCGAGCGAACACAGTGAGCGCGGCAATCTCCAGACATGGCTTCACCACGTTCGCAATGACG
>JAUWTO010000029.1 GCA_030614685.1 Candidatus Aminicenantota bacterium | reverse complement strand
GGGCTGGAGAGCCATCTGTATCGGGTCAAACTCGACGGAACAGGCTTTGCCCGCCTGACCAAGGAGACGGGTTCGCATTCCATAAGCCTCTCTCCCAACGCCAAGTTCTTCACAGACTCCTTTTCTTCCTTCGAAACCGTGCGCCGGGTCACTCTGCACCGGGCCGACGGCACGCTCATCCGGGAGTTAGGCAAGTCCACTGTCAGTCAGAAATTCCAAGACCTTAAGCTGATCGAGCCCGAACACTTCATCTATAAATCCGCCGACGGCAAGCACGACCTGGACGGCATCCTGTACTTTCCGGCGCATTTCGATCCCAAACAATCGTATCCCTTGATCATGTCCGTCTACGGAGGACCTGGGGCCAGGCAGGCTGTAAACCGCTATGTCATCAACGGCCGCAGCCAGGCCCTGGCCCAGCTGGGATTCCTGGTGGCATCCGTGGACCACAGAGGCGTTTCGCGGCGGGGCAAAAATTTCCAGAACTTAATGTACCTCAACCTGGGCGAGATCGAACTGGCCGATCACGTGGCAGCCGTCAAACACATCACCAGCCGGCCCTATGCGGACGCAGAGCGCGTGGGAATCACCGGGCACTCCTACGGGGGCTACCTGACCTGCATCGCGCTCCTTAAAGCCCCTGATGTCTTCCACGTGGGAGTCGCCGGGGCACCGGTTACGGATTGGCGTAACTACGACACGATCTACACGGAACGGTACATGCGCCGCCCACAGGACAATCCCGAGGGGTATAAGAAGGCTTCATGCATGACCTATGCCAAGGATCTCAAGGGGCATCTGTCTATCCATCACGGCGCTGTGGATGACAACGTCCATCCGGGAAACTCTATCCAACTGCTTCAGGAACTGCTCAAGCACAACAAGACGTTCGACTTCATGTTCTATCCAGAGCAGCAGCACGGCATCCGTTTTGCCCGCTACGGGGAGTCCCGCATAGAATACTTCATCCTGCACCTCAAACCCGAAGTAAAATGATGAATGCTCCAGGTGAGACCTGATAATTCACGAGTTGAGATTGGGCAGATGCGAGGCTTGGAGGGCGAAGCTGTAGTGTACTACTGCGAGATCCGACATAACGAAGCAGATGCCTGATATCCGCTCGCCCGGAGGGTGAGAATTGACGATATCTTAGAATTTTATTTCTGAGAGTAAAATTTAGATCGGCAATTCTTATGAATTAATCAGGTTATTTGAGATCGTGAACTAGGATGTAATCGTTGCCGGCCTTGACAGCGTGGCAGCCGATGCAGCCCTGCACTTTCCCGGCAGGACCGGCTTTCCCCTCCAGCGTATAGCGGGCCCAGAACCAGTCCCCGCCCTCCGGATTAAAGCCCTCGATCTTGTACATGACCGTTAGAGCGGTCGGCTTCTTGTTGCTGTCAAAGCTCTCTTTGACCTGGATGGATCCATAAGGCACCGGAGCGCCATCGGCCTTGAGAAGGACCTCATTAACATAGACCCGGTGAAAGGGTCCGTGGGGGGAATTCCCTGACAGGATATCCTTATGATCATTCCAGAAGCCCCACTCTTTATAAGGGGATTCCTTGGTGATATATTCCCAGATTGCTGCGGCATCCGGGCCGGGCATTTCCGATGTCGGGCCGAATCCCATGAACAGGATCATCAGCGCTGTCAGCGCTAAAACAGATATTCCTACTTTTTTCATTTTTTCCTCCTCACATGATAAATGCAGTATAGCTCAAAAGCGATATAAATTCAATTCCCATGGGAATTGTAAGTTTAAAGTTTTTCACCATGATCCCCCACTGTCTCCAATGGCCTGGCTCCATAGTATCCCATATCCCTTAAAAACGGAAATTGAATTCCTGTCGCAATCTTTCTACAATACACTCGGAGGGACTACAATGAGAGTTCGCTTTTTACTCGTCTCAGTAGCAGGGATGCTGGCTCTATTCTCGGGGTGCGGAAGGGAACCTGCAGCATCTGGGGGGGCCGAATCTCCCTTTTCAGCTTCGAGTTGGTTCCAGGGTTACTCCGCCACCATCGGGGGTGGGACTATCGAATATCATTCGCCCCATCCGGATGTCACTTCGGCCTTGCTGGTCAGGTCGCTGGACACACGTGATTTCATCGAGTGGCAGTCTGAGCCCGTCCCCCAGGATTTTGTAGGAGAGGCGGCGACCTTCGTCTGGATCTTCGGGATAGATGTCGACGCGGACCCGCACTCCTATGACCTTTCCGTCAACGGTGAAGCTTGGTTCCGCTTCTCCAATCCCATGGTCAACTCCATAAAAGAATGGACCGTGGAAGCCAGGAATGGGGCCCGGCTGCATTTCCGTGTCACCATGATCGACCGCCATGGAGATGTGTTCGGCTACATCGCCCTGCACGTGCCCGCTGCGTCACTCCCGCGCGGGAAGCCTCTCCGTTTCCGTGTAGCCGGCGAGAGTGCAGGAAGCCGGATGTGGTACATGACCTTCCAGAATGAGGTTAGCGTCGGTGCAGAGGTCGTACCCCAGCCCGCGATCGTGCGCCAGGACGGTGAGCTGTATCAACCGATTCACGTCCACCTCGTCCACCTCGGCCTCCCCGAAACCGCCACCCTGGAAGTGGGAGGGGCGGATCCAGTAGATACCCAAGTCGCATTCGGGTTCAACCGCGTCATTCTGCACCTGCCGCAGACCGAAACTGAGGTCCGGCAAGTCCTCAAGATCCAGCGCCCTGGCAAAGACCCGGCTGAGCTGGAATTCACCCGCAGCCCCGTGCGTCCCTGGTATCTTCACATGGTCCAGCACACACATACCGACATCGGCTATACTCGTCCTCAGACAGAGATCCTGGCAGAACACCTGAGGTTCATCGACTATGCGCTGGACTACTGCGACCTGACCGATTCTTTTCCTGACGACTCCCGCTTCCGCTGGACCTGTGAGGCTTCCTGGGCCGTAGATGAATACCTCAGGGTCAGGCCCGCCTCCCAGATCCGGCGCCTCAAACAGAGAATCACAGAGGGGCGGATCGAAGTCACGGCCATGCCGTTCAACCTCTCCGAGATCGCAGACGAAAACATGCTGGCGCAATCCCTGGGCCCGCTGGCCCGCTTCCATGCTCAGGGCATCCGAGTCACGACCGCTATGCAGAACGACGTGAACGGCATTGGCTGGTGCTTGGCGGACTTTTTCCCTGATTTGGGCGTCCGCTACCTGACCATGGGCCAGCATGGCCACCGAGCCCGCATCCCCTTTGATAAGCCCACTGCCTTCTGGTGGGAATCTCCTTCGGGCCGCCGGCTGCTGGCCTTTCGGGCCGACCACTACAACACGGGCAATTTCTGGGGCATCCACACCGGCCGTTTCGTGAACACAGAGGAGGCCCTTCTTCTTTACCTGAGCGACCTGGAGGCTAAATCCTATCCCTTTGATCACCTGTCCGTTCAGTATGCCGGGTACTTTACAGACAATTCTCCTCCCGCCACGGTCGGTTGTGAATTTATCCGTGAATGGAATCAGAAGTATGTGTGGCCGCGGCTCCGCAGCGCCACAGCCAGGGAGTTCTTGACCCACATAGAGCAGAACCACGGAGACGATCTCCCGGTATACCGTGTTTCCTGGCCTGACTGGTGGTCGGACGGATTCGGCTCTTCGGCCCGGGAAACGGCAACGGCCCGGTTTGCCCAGGCCCGTTTCACGGCCAACCAGGGCCTCCTGGTCATGGCCCGACTCCTGGGGGCACGACTCTCACCGGACCTGTTCCGCAGAATGGAAAGAATCGGATCCGCCCTGCTTTTCTGGGACGAACACACCATGGGGGCAGCAGAGAGCATCAGCGATCCTCTGGCCGAGAACAGCATGGTGCAGTGGGCGGAAAAGTCATCCTATGTTTGGGAGGCGGCCAAGGAAAACCACCTCCTTCAGGAAGCGGCTATGGGCTTGATCCAGGCCTTTATCCCTCTCCAGGAGACCGCCTCGGTCACCGTGTTCAACTCCCAGGGCCATTCCCGATCCGGGCTGGTAGAGATCTATGTCGATCACGAGATCATTCCCCCGGGGCGGGACTTCCGCCTGAAAGATGTGTCTGGTAAAGAGGTGCCTACGCAAAAATCACGAAGCCGGGCCGATGGAACCTACTGGTTCGTGCAGGCCGAAGACGTCCCGGCCTTGGGATTCCACACCTACCGCATCGAGGCCCTCCAGACCACACGGCCGGCCGAGCGCTCCCTCGAACTTCGAGCACTTCAGGATGGAGAGACAATGGGCGGTATGCTCCTGGAGAACGAGTTCTACCGCCTGGTCATAGATCCCGACAAGGGCGGAATTACAAGCCTGGTGGACAAGGAATGGGGAGAGGAACTGGTCGACACAGACAGCCCCTGGCTGCTGGGCCAGTTTATCCTGGAGCGCATCTCCAACCGGGGGCAACTGGAGCGCTTTCGCCTGGTCGACCAGGTGCGTTCCAGCCTTAACGATGTGAATATCGAGCCTGGAAAGGACGGCCAACTCTGGCAGAGCCTGTCCTGGAGCGGCACCACAGATACGGCCGTCTCCGGCACTCGCCTCAAGTGTGAGGTCCGCCTGTTCAAACGGCACAAGCGCCTGGAACTGCATTATGTCCTGTTCAAGAAGGACATCACAGACCCGGAGGCACTCTATGTCGCTTTTCCCTTCCGGGTGGATGACGGGACGATCCATTACGAGATCCAGGGCGGCGAGGTCATTCCTGGGAAGGATCAGCTGGAAGGGACCGCGACCGACTGGAATGCTCTGCAGAATTACTGCGCCGTCCGGGATCCGGAGGGCGGGCAGGTGGTCCTCTGCAGCCCTGAGATCCCGCTGGTTCATTTCGGAGGGCTCAACCTGGGAGAATTCCGCTACACGGCCCAGATCGAGCGACCGCACGTGTATTCCTGGGTCATGAATAACTACTGGGTTACGAATTTTCGTGCCAGCCAGCGAGGTGAATTCCGCTGGAGCTATGCCATTACATCGGGGACCGGTGCGGCTGCTGGGAGCAGGGCAGCCCGCTTTGGATGGGATTCACGTATCCCGCTGCTCACACGTGTGTTTCCGCCTGCGCGCTCGGTTCAGAAACAGAAATCCTTTTCTCTGTTGGAGATCAGCGAACCCAACATCCTGCTGGTCACGGCCAGGCCTCTCTCCAGTGGCGAAGTGATCCTGCATGTCCGTGAGCTCGAAGGCATGGAAGCGGATTTTGAAGTGTTTTCTTCTGGTCTTGGCGGGAGGAGATATTCGTTGAGAGAAACGAATGCCTTGGGTGAACCGATCGGCCAGCCTACGGTCCACCCAAGACTTAAAGCGTTCGAGACAAAGTTTTTCAGCCTACTCTATAAACGCTAGTCAGGGAGTGGAGCCCGGTTTACCTGCGTGAGAGAGCGGCAGAGGCCTTAAGCTCGGCCTCATACTCCTTGATGGCCTTCCCGGTCTTCACGGCACTGCTGATGAATAAAGCGGTAGCTCCGAGCGAAATCAGCCCGCCGATCAGGTAACCCCACTGAGTGAAGGTTTTGGTCTCGGTATGCGGCTTCTCTTCTCCAAACTGGTCATAGGTTGGTTTATCTTCCCAGGTAGCAAATAGATAAATGAGGTACCCTCCTACAGCTGCGAATCCCACTGCACCCACCCATGACCACATCCTTTTGGACTTGAGCTGCTTGATGGTCGCTTCGGTATCGGTGCCTTGAGCGATGTCTGCGAAGAGGACGGGATCATCGATCAAGAGTTCGGGCGAGTAGGCGGCCTTCAAGGAAAAGGGTTTGACCTCACCATCGGATGCGTTTTCCTTGTCCAGCCTGAAGTCTTTCGCCATCAGTTCAGGTGAGAAGGCGTAGACCGCGGTGAACTGAACAAAAACCAGAAGGCATATTACTGCGGTGGTTTTTTTCATGTACGTCCTCCTAATAAAATATTGAATACATTCTTTCCTGCTGTTGAGAAATTATATAAAAATAGGCCCTCCTGTCAATTCTTTAATGAAAATATTTGGCTTTTTCTGTGGGGGATTCAGGATTCACTGCTCGCTGCGGAGCCTTAACAGTGCGAAAATGCCCAGAATCGGCCCGAAGGCCAAGGCTGCGAACGCCCATTTCCAGCTGTATTGCTGGCCCAGAATGGCGGTCAGCTGGATGGAGAGTACGGTGATGCCGAAGCCGAGTCCGTTTTGGATCGTGAGAGCGGTACCGGTGTACTGGGGAGGGCAGTGACGGGCCGCCAAGGCAGAAAACTGGGGCGAGTCTGCGATCACGAACATGCCCCAGATCAAGGCTGCGGCAGCAACGATCATCGCATCCTGTTCGAAAAGCCACCAGGACGCAGCACAGAGCGAGCCGCTTACGCCCAGGGACACCTGGGCTACGGCCCTCTCCCCCACTCCACGCGAGACCCAGCCTCCCAGCAAACACCCCAGGCTGCCCGCCGCGATAACAGCGAAGGTGAGAAGCGGGATAGAGTCTACCATCCTTGACCCGGTATGTTGAAAACTGGCGTTCAGGTAAAGGGCGACCAGAGACCAGAAGGCGTATAGCTCCCACATGTGACCGAAATACCCCAGCGCCTGGAGGCGGAATGCGCGGAGACGAAATACCCGGAATACCATGCGGGGTTCGAACACAGCCGCCTCTCTAAGGAAAGGGCCCGGCGATACCAAGAACAGCACCACACAACCCCCCAGGAGAGTCAGGCCGGAGGCGGCAAGCAGCAGGAGGCGCCATTCCGGAGCAGCTCCCAAGGCGAAAATCAGATAGGGAAAAGCCGTCCCCAACGTCAGCGCCGCCAGCAGGACGCCCAGGCGCCAGCCCAGGCCAGCCTGGAACCATTGGGCGACAATCTTCATCCCCACGGGATAGATCCCGGCCAGGGTGACGCCCGTGAGGAATCGGAATGCCAGCGAGGTGGGGAAATCCTGGGACAGGATCGCAAAGCCGCAGTTGAAGAGCGCCGCCAGAGCGGCGGATGTGAAAAACACGACCCGAGTGGGAAAAACGTCCGGCAGATTGAGCAGAGCATAGAGAAAGGTGCCCAGAATGAAGCCAAGCTGGACAGAGATCGTCAACCAGGAACACTGTACATCGCTCAGGCTCCAGAGCTCCCGGAGAATGGGAGTAGCAGCGGTCCCGGAAAACCAGGTCGAGGTGGACAGCAAGACACTGACCGAGATCAGCGCCAGCGCGCGGTTGGGCGACTGGTGGGGTATCCCCCTCATCCGGGGAGCGCCGCGCCCAGAGCCATGGCCAGCTCCTCAGGCCTCTGAGATCCGATCAGTATCCGGCTCTGGTCGTTCAGGACTATCTCCACTCCCCTGTTCCCTCGGACAGTGAACGCCTTGCCCTTGGGGCCGTAACGGATCCCCCATCCGCCATATTCCCTGATCGGGCGATAGACAACGGACTCACAACTCTGTATATCGGAAAAGGCGATAGCGTGAAACCGGCGGTGGAGAGGGGCGTAACGGTAATAGAGCCCGTCGGCCCGGGCCTCCGTGACCAGTCGCAGGGAATAAAATAAATAGGGGAATCCGATCCCGAAAACGACCAGGATCACGCCCATGAGGCTGTCAGGGGCCGGGTTGCTGCCAAAGGGTTTTTTCAACAGGAATTGTTGGTACGCCCCATACCAGGCCCCGCCCGATACCATGAAAACCAGAATCCATATCCAGACCTGGCCAAACCGCTGGATCTCTCGAAATGCAGTGGGTGATTCCCCGATCATGCGTCCTCGCTTCCTCCAGGTTTGGTACTTTCATCCAATTCACAGAACAGACAGGCCGCCAGTTCTGTACAGAGCCCCTCCGGGCTCTCCAGCTTCTCTATGCCCTGCAGCAAGTCTTTGAGCTCGAGGATCTCCTCCATAACGATCAGGCTCACGAGATGCGAGTTGTCCTGGGTCGTGTTGAGCTCGATGGTCTTGTCTTTCTGCCGCAAGGTTATGGAGATATCCTCCTTGCGAATCTGGTAGATCCTGTCCTCGATGTTCATCTCATGTACATAAAACTCCTCGTTCCGGAAGGCCAGCCGGATGCGGGAAGCGATGAACGTGGTGATGTGCACGGAGGGAAAAGTCAGGGAGATCTGGCAGCCCTTCTCTTCGCTCTTGACTGACAGTTGACTGCGCAGGCCGGAGCCGCCCTCGAAGCTCTTGATCAGGATGGGAGGTGCGATGACGCTGGCGATCAGTAGGGTGAGGATGGCTACTCCAAACACGTCTTTGCCTATCGCCCCGGCCGAGAGCCCGACGCCGGCCACGATCAAGGTCACCTCTCCCCGTGGAAGCATCCCAGCCCCTATGCGGAAGGCTCCCCGCAGGTTGAATCCCATAAGCAGGGCCGGCGCTCCACAGCCCACGATCTTTCCGACTACTGCAAAGGCGGAAAACAGGAGCCCGAAAAGCAATACACCTTTGAGGGCAGAAAAATCCACCATCATGCCCATCACACAGAAAAAGACTGGAACCAGGAATTGGTATAGGCCGTGCATGCGTTCGCGCAGTTCGTGAGCCAGGTCGGTCTGGGACAGGGACAGCCCCATGACATAGGCGCCGATGATCATGGCCAGTCCGGCCATTTCCGCCAGCCCTGCCAGTAAGAGGGCCAGGCCCAGCGACACACCGGCGATGGCATCGTTGGAGCGGAACCATTTTAGTCCCTTGGAGATGCGCTTGGCAAAGATGATCCCCAGCACTGTGCACACAATCCAGAACCCGAAAGCTTTCAGGGCGATGATACCGATCCGTCCCCAATCAACCGCCGCCCCGGAGGCTCCCAGCTTCGAAATCCCGACAACGACGGCCAGCAGCACGATCCCCAGCACATCATCCAGGACCGCCCCGGCCAGGATGGTCACACCCTCGGGCGAGGACATCTTGCGCTTCTCGCTCAGGATACGGGCCGTGATCCCCACGGATGTAGCCGTAGACAGGGTTCCCAAAAAAAGCGCCGTGGGAGAGAGAAACGAATCAACTCCGGGGAGAAACGCCACCGCAGCCAGGTCGCCCAGACAGAAAGAGAGGACGACTCCCCCGATTCCCACCACCGTACCCATCACCGAGTAGCGGAGGAACGTGGGCAGGTCCGTCTCCAGACCGGCCGAGAACAGCAGGACGATGGACGCGATCACGGCCAGTCCGTAGAGCTCGGGTGAGACCGGCAGGACCGCCTCGGTCTTCGGGAAGAGGGAGTGGCCGAGGAAAGGGAGGTGAATCCGCCCCAACGCGAACGGGCCGATGACCATGCCGGCCACCAGTTCCCCCAGCACGCGGGACTGCTTGAGGTAGCGGCTGAAAATCAGGCCGAACAGCCTGACGGCCACCACGATCACGGCCAGCTGCAGCACCAGGAGCGTCATGAGGTGTCCCATGTCCTGAGCCTGTTCCGGATTGGAAGCACACAGCAGTCCCGGTGCCGCCACCACGGCCATCAGTGTGAAGAGGGGCCGTTTCATTTCTCAGCTTCCTAACCGAACACCCGGATGACATCCTCCGCCGATCGTGCCTCCAGCAGCCGGTGACGGGACTCCTCATCCCTGAGGATCTTGCTCACCTCTGCCAGAAACTGAATATGGGGCCCCGACCGGCTGGCCGGAGAGATGGTCATGATGAAGATTCGAGACGGCTTCTTGTCGGTGGAATCAAAATCGATGCCCGAACGCTTCACCCCCACAGCCACCACCAGGCGATCGACGGAGTCGGTCTTCCCATGCGGGATGGCCACGCCGTTGTTCATCCCCGTGGACATCTTCTTTTCGCGCTCCAGAATGGCATTGAGGGCACCTTCCCGGTCGCTCACGAAGCCTCCCTGGATCAGACGGTCGATCATTTCCTCAATAAGGGAGGCCTTGTTATCCGCCTGAAGATCAAGAAAAATATTGCGTGTATTCAGCTGTTTCTTAAGCTTCTTTCTCATGAGAGGCTCAGTCTTTGAGCCGCACGAAGATGTCCGTGGATCCAGGTGTCTCCTGGAAGCGCATATCGAACAATTTAGACTGGGACTTGAGCAGCTGCGAGAGCTGCCTGTGGCCGTAGGTCCGGGGATCGAAGCTTGGGTCCAGCTGACGGAGATAGAATCCCATGGTCGCGATGTTGGCCCAGCCGTCTTCCTGGATCGCCATGTCAAAAGCTCCCTTGAGGAGAGGAAGCGGATCGAATATTTTCTTTTCTTCCCTATCTTCCTTATCTTCCTTGGAAGACGCCTTTTTCGTCGTCTTCCTTCCCTTGGGTGCCGTCCTCTCCTTGACGTCAAAGTTCTCGGTGAAGATGAAGACATTGCAGGCATTGACGAATGCTTTGGGAGTGATGCGCTTCCCGATCCCCATGACGAACACGCCGCTCTCCCGGATGCGGGTGGCGAGGCGTGTGTAGTCGCTGTCGCTGGAGACGACACTGAATCCGTCCACGGTCCTGGAATGCAGGATATCCATGGCATCGATAATCATGGCGCTGTCCGTGGCGTTCTTGCCGACCGTGTAGCGGAACTGCTGGATAGGCTGTATGGCAGCCGAATTCAAGGTGTCCTTCCAGCCCTGCATATTGGATGTGGTCCAGTCTCCGTAGATCCGGCGTATGGTCAGCGCCCCATACTTGCCCGCCTCGGCCAGGATCTCTTTGATCAGGCGGGGCTGGGCATTGTCGCCATCGATCAGGAGGGCTATTTTCTTAGTCTTGCTTTCATAGGTTTCTACCATGTTGATTCCTTTGCTGTGATGCGTATTTTCTAGGTATTGTACTGCGCCCGATCCGATTTGACAACGGCTTCCTCCATTTCTTACGCATCCTTGATTCTTTGAATAATAGATACACAGACATTTTTGGGGAAACGGCCTCTACAGAAATTGCCATGACTAAAAAACAAACTTGGAATCATTCGCGGAAGCGGGCTGCGACAATCCGGGAATTCCCCCAGGGCAGGGATCGGCTCTCCAACTCTATACAGTGGGACAGAGCGAGAAACGCGCGCAGCCCCCCGGCGCGCATAAACTGCTGGCTGTTCCGGAAATGCTCGCCTCCCGCCAGCCGTTCGATGCTATATGTGAACACCCGCCCTATGCGTGATGCCCTGTCCCAAGGCATTTCGAAGTCCAGGAAAAGGATCTGCCCCTGTGCACACAGCACACGCCGGGCTTCCTCCATCATGGCCGTCCGCAGACCGGACCCCTTGTCGTGTACCGAATAGGACAGGATGACTGCGCCGAACACGGAGTCCGGGAAGGGCATCCGGCCGGCGTCCGCCTGGATGAACGGGATCTGGGGAGCCTTGGCGCGGGCATAGCGCAGGAATCGTCCGTCCAGGTCCAGGCCCCAGACCGAATGCTGCGGGCCGCCGCCGATGATCCGGCAGAAGGCCCCGGTCCCCGTACAGAGGTCTAGGACCGGGAAGAGATTTTTCTCCCGGACATAAGCGGCCATCCAGTGCCGCGTCTTACTGAGTATGGGCCCCAGACAGGCGTCATAGGTCCATCCGTAGAAATCCAGCATGAGGTTTCCTCGCGTTCTGATCGCAGCCACTATACCATATCCGTCTTCCCAAGTCTGCCAGGGGAGAGGGACGCACTTCCCTGCATGACAGGATTGACGATAGCCCATAAGAATGCTAGGGTATAGGGACGAAAAAGGAGCACACATGGAACAAGACACGCTGCTGAGCGAAATGACACAATCCATCATCGATGGGAACAGGAATCAGGCTGAAATTCTGGCTCGCGAAGCCGTATCCCAAGGCATGGATCTCAATGCCGTCATCGAACAGGGTTTTGTTCCCGGGATCCAGAGGGTGGGAGACCTGTGGGAGCAAGGAGAATACTTCCTGCCGGAGCTGATCACCAGCGCAGAATGCATGAAGGCTGTCATGAACATACTCCAACCCGAACTGGATAAAGCGAACATCAGAGCTCGTTCGCTCGGTAAAGTCGTCATCGGGACCATCGAAGGCGATATCCACGACATCGGCAAGAGCCTTGTGGCATCCATGCTGGGGGCCAATGGCTTCGATGTGGTCGATCTGGGGGCCGACGTCAAGCTGGACCGATTCATTGCCACGGCTCAGGAAGTGGAAGCCGACCTGATCTGTGTCTCGGCCCTCCTCACGACCACCATGCTGCTGCAGAAGACGCTTGTGGCACACCTTAGAGAACAAGGTCTCCTCGACCGGTTCAAGGTCATGGTGGGCGGAGCCCCGGTGAACCAGCGCTGGGCTCAGGACATCGGCGCTCATGGGTATGCTGAGAATGCCATGACTGCGGTCCAGGCCGTCAAAGAACTCTTAGGATCGAGGTTAGAGCCATGATTTCGAAAATCAGACCCAAGTTACAGTTGCTTCCCCAGGCACTCGTCGAAAAGATCATTCAGGAGGCCTATGTCCTGCTGGAACGGACGGGTGTATTTGTGGAGAACGAAGAGGCTGTCCAGCTGTTCAAGGATGCCGGTATGCGTGTCGACGGACCGGAACAGAGGGTATTTATCACCCCGGCCCTTGTCAGCGACTGCCTGGGCTCCACTCCGACCAGCATCACGATGTATGGCCGGGACGGCGAACGAGCCTATACCGTGGGCGGAGACGAGGTTCACTTTGATCCCGGCTCGGCCGCGGTCACCATTCTGGACCCGGCCACCCGCCGCCAGCGCAGGGCCGAAACCTCGGACCTGGTGCGTTTTGTGAGGCTCACAGATGTCCTGCCCCACATCGATTTCCAGAGTACAGGTCTCATCAGCGGCGACGTACCCGACATCATCTCCGACAGCTATCGCCTGTACATCGGGCTGCTGTACAGCGCAAAACCAATCGTGACCGGGACGTTCCGAGTAGAGGGTTTCGCCCCCATGCTCGAGATGCTGACAGCGGTCCGGGGAGGCGCCCAGGCCTTGGCAGACAAACCCCTGGCCATATTCGATGCATGCCCCTCCCCCGCTCTCAAATGGAGCCACCTCACAACACAGAGCCTGATCGACGCAGCCCGTGCCGGCATCCCGTCCGAGCTCATCTCCATGGGTATGACCGGGGCGACCTCCCCCGTGACCATAGCCGGAACTCTGGTCCAGCATGTGGCCGAAAATCTCTGTGGTGTGGTGATCTGCCAGCTGGCCAACAAGGGGGCCCCAGTCATATTCGGCGGGTCGCCCTCCAGTTTTGATATGCGAAAGGGAACCACTCCCATGGGTGCCATTGAGACCATGATGATCGATGGGGGCTATGCCCAGATCGCCAAACACATGGGGCTGCCCACACACGCGTACATGGGATTGAGCGATTCCAAGCTCAATGACAGCCAGGCCGGCCTGGAGACCGGGATCGGAGCGGTCCTGGCCGTGCTGGCCGGTGTGAACGTCATCTCCGGACCCGGTATGCTGGATTTCGAGAGCTGCCAAAGCCTGGAGAAGCTGGTCATCGACAACGAGATCTGCGGCATGGCCCTGAGGCTCGTACAGGGCATCGAGCAGCGGGACGAGGAGCTGGCGCTTCCCCTGTTCGAGGAATTCTCGTCCGGCACTCAGTTCCTGACCATGCCGCACACGCGCCGCTGGTACAGGGAGGAGCACATTTTCCCGGATATCATTGACCGGGATACCTACGAGGCCTGGGTCTCCGCAGGGGAAAAAGACAGTGGAGAACGTGCCGGCGATCGGGTGGAAGAGCTGCTGCAGCAGTCCATCCCCAACCTGGTGGATCCGGAACTGCAGGACCGCCTCCGTGCACTCATGCAGGCGGATGCCAGCAACAACGGGATCGCAGCGCTCCCGCCGCTCGACTGATCAGAAAGGGAGGATCATGAGCGCCGCATCCGATGTCCGCCGGCTGCACAGCCTCCCGATCCGCATACCCGAACGAAAGATCCTGTACCGTCTGGGCTACAAGGGGCGGAACGCCCAGGTTAGCGACACCGTCTCCGAGATGATCACGGAGCAGGAGAAGCGGTTGGGCACGCTCCTGCGGCCCGAAGCCCTCTACCGAATCCTCAACTACGACGAGACCAACCAGCATCCCGTGTTCAAGGGTGCGGCCAAGGTAGCGCTGTGCATCTGCACCATCGGAGAGGAGCTGGAAAGATCGAGCGCCGCACTGATCGAGGACAACGAGATGCTCAGAGGCTTCATCCTGGATTCCTTTGGTTCCGAGGCGGCCGAGGAGACTGCCATCCAGGCAGACCGGATCATCGCTCAGGAAGCACGCGGCCTGGGGCTTTGGCCCAGCAAGAGATTCAGCCCCGGATACAGCATCTGGGACATACGCGAGCAGTCCTATATGTTTGCCACACTCCCGGCCTCAGAGATCGGCGTCCGGCTTACAGACACCTTCATGATGGTCCCGCGCAAATCCGTGTCATTCCGGATCAATTTCTACCGAAACAGGGAACAAACCACACGCAGGTTCGGCTGATCCGCTCAGAACTTCACCGGATCCGGGGCCGAGAGGAGCGGCAGGCCGTTCTCTTCCTGGACTGCATTAAGCGATGCAACCCCCTCGCTGAGTATGGCATTCAAGCGCACAACTTTGGCGTCGGCCATCCGTGTGAGCTCTTCCAGCTGAGCCAGGTCTGTCTCGGTGGGTGCTCCCGGGTATCCAGAGATGGATATGCCCAGAAAAGCCATGCGCATAGGGAGGTTTCCGCCGCGCAGGGCTGCCTCGACATCCAGGCGGTAGCCGAAGGGTTTGGGAATGATATCCTCTTCTACAGGCTTGAATGCCTTCTCGAAACTTTGCAGGGCCGCCCGGACGGCTTCCGGCACATCCGCATCGCCTGACATAGATTTTTTTAGCTTGTCCACGCGGGTCCTGAGGCTCCGGGTGGCGGTGACAGCCAGGGCTAGGGCACGTGCAAGCTGTTGGGCCTGGACCTGGCTGGTCTCCTGGGCCGCGCGCGAGGCCTCATCCATCTGATAACGGGGGTCGGGATGGATGGTCAGCTTCCTGGTCAGGGTCGTTTCTCCCAAGGTAAGCCCCACCGTGTACTCTCCGGCCGACACCGTCAGTGGAGCCACCAGCACCATGCCGCCCGTTTTCAGCGGCTTGCCGTTCTCATCCCTGGGGACGTACTGGAGATTCCAGGTGAAGCGCTGCAGGCCGGCCCTTTTGGGAACCGTAATATCATAGACGGTCTTATCGTCCCGGTCCTTGATCTCGAGCCTGGGCCTCTCATCCGGCTTCTCACGAAAGTAGGCAACGATGTTCGGGCCGTAGGCCGGATTTTTGGCTGTGAACACGCGTCGACTGAAGACCTCCTGCGAGTTCCCCAGATAATATTTCATGAAAGGCTGTATATCGAAGATGTGCATCTCCGCTTCCGCTACCTCTGGACGGAGCTGCTGGATCGCAGAGATGTCGTCCAGGATCCATATCCCCCGGCCATGTGTCCCTATAATTAGGTCGTTTTCCCGGGGATGGATCGCGATGTCGCGGACCGCCACCGTGGGCAGGTTGTTCCGGAGAGAGAACCAGTGTCCCCCGCCCTCAAGAGAAGCGAACACCGAGAACTCGGTTCCCACCAAGAGCAGGTCCGGATTTCGTGTATCCTCACGTATGACGTGGACCCAGCCAAAAGGCAGATTGCCGGTGATATTCTCCCAGCTCTGCCCGTAGTCTCGAGTCACAAACACATAGGGTTTGTAGTCATCGGAGCGGTGGCCGTCGAATGCCGCGTACGCGGTCCCGGCCTCGAAACGGGAGGCCTCGATCCGGGAACACCAGGAATGGGCGGGGAGTCCGGGGATGTTTTCCATGACATTGGCCCAGGTGTGTCCGCTGTCCCGCGTGATCTGAACGTTACCGTCATCCGTGCCGCACCAGATCACCTCGGGGTCGAGGGGCGACTCGGCGATCGTGAGGATGGTGCAGTGGATCTCGGCTCCCGTGTTATCAGGAGTAATGGGACCTCCCGAGCTCTGGAGCTTGCTCGGATCATCTGTCGTAAGGTCCGGGCTGATCCGCTCCCAGGATTGCCCCATGTCCGTGCTCTTGAACAGGAAATTGCCTGCGGTGTAAACAGTCTTGGGATCGTGGGGGGAGATATGGATGGGTGAGTTCCAGTTGAAGCGGAAGGGCGGTTCGTCCATGGATGCCAGGGGTTTGATCGCCTTGCTGAGCCGCAGGCGTAGATCGAATCGGTACAGGCCGTTCATCTGGGAATTGGCATAGACGATGTTGTGATCCGAGGGATCGGGTTGGCAGTAAAATCCATCGCCCCCGCCCACAGTGTACCAGTCCTGGTTGGTGATGCCCACCACATCCAGGGTGGCGCTGGGCCCTCCCCACACGCCGTTGTCCTGGAGACCGCAGTAGACGTGATAAGGGCTCCGCATGTCATAGCCGATCTGATAGACCTGAGCCAGGGCCATATGCGCGATGCCGTACCAGTTCTTGCCTCCGTCATAGGAGATATCTATACCTCCGTCGTTGCCATCGATCAGGTGGAGCGGGTTGTGCGGATCGATCCAGAGATCGTGATGATCGGGATGCGTACCCGTAGAGATCAACCGGAATTTCTTGCCTCCGTCACGCGATACATAGGAGCCTCCGGAAAAGACATAGACCACGTCTTCGTCCGTGGGATCGATCCGGATCTGGCTGTAGTAGAACGGTCGGAAGTTGATCTGCGTATAGGTTTTGTTATCACACGTCCTGGTCCAGGTCTCGCCTTTGTCCGAAGAGCGCCAGATCCCCCCGTCCTTGTGTTCGATCAGGCTGTAGACCACGTCGGGATTGCTGCGAGCTACCGCCACTCCAATGCGTCCCAGGGTTCCCTCGGGTAGATCCCGGATCGGGCGCTTCCAGGAGGCTCCCCCGTCGTTGGACTTGTACAGCCCACTCCCAGGACCGCCGCTGTAGAAATAGTACGGGAATCGCTGGTGGTCCCAGGCTGCTGCGTACAGCGTCTCGCCGTCTACCGGGTCGATGGCAAGGTCGGCGATACCGGTGCTGGGATTGATATACAGGACCTTGGACCAGGTCTGTCCCCCATCGGTAGTCTTGTACACGCCCCTCTCTTCATTCGGGCCCCAGAGGTGGCCCTGGGCAGCTACAAAGACCGTGTCGGAATCCTTGGGATGAATAACTATGCGGCTGATGTGCCGTGTGGACGTCAACCCCATGTGCTCCCAGGTCCTGCCTCCATCCCCGGACCTGTAGATCCCGTCGCCGATGGTGACGCTGTTTCGGGCCGTGGCCTCACCGGTGCCCACCCAAACGATCTCGGGATTGGCCTGACAGACCGCGATGTCGCCGACCGAGACCGTACTCTCCTTCTCAAAAACCGGTGCCCAGGTGATGCCGTTGTTCACGGACTTCCACACTCCGCTGGGTCCAATCGCCGCGTAGATGATCCAGGGGGTATCTTCCACAACCTCGATATCCACTGTACGGCCGCCCATGTTGGCCGGTCCGATACTCCTCCATTGGAACTTTGCGAACAGGTCTTCGTACTGCGGCCTTTCCTGGGCCGACAATATCCGCGGTGCGGCGGATATCCCCCAAAGGAATGAAAGGATCCAAAGAATGGTAAAGTGTCTTTTCATGGTTCGTTCTCCTCATAGCATAAACCCTCCCTATAATAATACAGACCCGGCTCAAATGCAAATACAAAGATGAAGCCTGGACAATACAGTCGTCATTGGGGATGGACTCGATGGCTTGATCGCAGTACTCGCCACCATCTGGGTGGGCAAGGCCGTACAAAAGGCCAAGAACGAAGAAGCCGGCGAATGACCGGCCTTCTCCACGCCTAGCCCAGGCCGGGAAGCTTGTTTTCCAGTCCTAGAAACAGGATCAGGAACACACTGGTGTCGTATAGACCGTGGATCAGTATGGGCGCCCAGAGACAGCGGCCGTCCAGGAAATAGGCGGCGCAGTACACCAAGCCTGCGATCGCGGAGAGGATAACTCCCGTCCACCCCTGGTAGATGTGCCCCAGGCCGAATACCACAGAGCTGAGGATCACGGCGCTCCACCAGCGGCTCGTTCCCCTTGAAGAGAAAAACTGGGAGGTGCGGTTCAGCACGAAACCGCGGAAGACCATCTCCTCACCGAAAGCCGCAACGGTCCACACGATCAGAAGGCCCAGGATAAGAACGAGGGGATCGCTCCGAAGGGACTCGAAGTGGCTGAGGTCGAGCGGTTCGCCTGTGACGTGTTCACTGAGGAAGGGCTTCATGATCCGTATGAGAACATGCAGGAGGACCACTCCACCCAGAGTCAGCGTCAGTGTCTTCCTCCAGCGGGCAGGCTTGCGCAATCCGAAGGTCCCCCAACCCATTCCCCTGCGCCGGAGAAGCGCACGGATCACGATCCAGGCTGCGACAATGCTGACCAGACCCAGGCCGGTGTGATTCGTGAGGATCCCAATCGTGTAGACAAGCGCGGCTGGTCCGAGTACCAAGAGCATCTCCAAAATAATCCGGATGCGCGGCATGTGCTGGGCGGATTCTGTCATAGAGTCTTGAGTTTCCTGCTCAGCATCCATATTATGTGTATAGCTAATAAATAACAATGCTTGCAGGCCAAAACATTTTCAGTATCATAAGGTCAAATCCTGACCTGCATCCCCTCGCAGGAGGCCACCGATGAAACGACGCGAATTCGTCAAAACCCTGGGCACGGGCGCGGCCGCAGCAGCGGTCCCCGGGCTTTTATCTCTATGCCGTGGGCCGGAGCGCCGGCCCAACATCATCTATATCCTGGCAGATGACCTGGGATACAATGAGCTCGGCTGCTATGGACAGAAAAAGATCCGAACCCCGAACCTGGACCGGATGGCTTTGGAAGGGATGCGCTTCACTCAGCACTATGCAGGCAGCCCTGTGTGCGCTCCGTCACGCTGCACACTGCTGACGGGCAGGCATACAGGACACGCTTACATCCGTGACAACGATGAGATGCCTGAGAGGGGTGATGTGTGGAACGATCCCTCCATCGAGGGACAACGGCCCCTCCCAGCCGGCACGCATACCATCGGATCCGCCCTCAAGTCATCGGGCTATGTAACCGGCGCCATAGGGAAGTGGGGGCTGGGAGGGCCCGAAGACACCGGCCATCCCAACCGACAGGGATTTGACCACTGGTACGGATACCTGTGCCAGCGCGAGGCCCATAACTATTATCCCCCCCACCTCTGGCGCAACGGCAGCCAACACAAGCTGGACGGCAATCCCCGCTTCAAGTCCCACCAGCGCTTTCCCGAGGATGCCGATCCCCAAGATGCGGCGGCCTATGCTCGCTATTCCGGCAGGGACTACGCCCCTGACCTCATGTTATCCGAAGCCCTGGAGTTCATCCGTTCGCATCGGGCAGCCCCTTTCTTCCTCTATCTTGCTCACACCATCCCCCACCTTGCGCTCCAGGTCCCCGAGGATTCTCTGGAAGAATACGCAGGCCGCTTCCCGGAACAGCCCTACCTGGGTGATCGGGGCTACCTCCCCCACCCCACTCCGCGCGCTGCATACGCAGCCATGATCACACGCATGGACCGCGACATCGGGCGGATCCTTGACCTGCTGCAGGAACTGGGGCTGGAAAAGGACACGCTCGTCCTGTTTTCCAGTGACAACGGACCTACCTATACCGGGGGCGCGGATACCACGTTCTTCGAGAGCGCCGGCTCCCTCCGGGGACTCAAGGGGCAGCTCTACGACGGGGGGATCCGGATTCCGCTTCTGGCCCGCTGGCCGGGCCGGATCGAGGCTGGATCTCAGAACACTCATGTCTCAGCCTTCTGGGACATCCTGCCAACGCTGTGTGAAATTACCGGCTCCGCCGTTCCTGGTGAGATCGACGGGATCAGCTTTGCTCCCACACTGCTGGGCCGGCCCTCAGAGCAGCCCCGGCACGACTATCTGTACTGGGAATTTCCCGGATATGGGGGGCAGCAGGCCGT
>JAUWTO010000148.1 GCA_030614685.1 Candidatus Aminicenantota bacterium | reverse complement strand
GAGGAAGGGAGGGGCGCAGTGGTCTCTCATTTCTTTTTTACTATGGCAAGATTCGGTGGGCTGCTATGGATCAATAAGCAGGAACCAGGAGAAGGTTTGGAATATGGTATACTCGAAATGAAAATGAAGACCGGATTTTCCTGGTCTGTTCTGACTAAATAAGAGAAGGCATCGACTTATGGCAAAGAACAGGCATGTCGTTTGGATCGCTGTGCTGGCGATAATGAGCGCTGCCTCTCCTCTTGTTTTCTCCCAGGAAAAGCAAAAGGAATCCGCCTTTGATATATCTGTCAGCGCTGTATCCATTGCGGTAACGGTCCAGGACAAAAAAGGCCGGTTTATCAACGATCTGACGGAAAATGATTTCACCGTCTATGAAAACAAACAAAAAAAACAGATCTCGTATTTCAGACATGACTTCCAGGCCCCCATCAGCTTGGCGGTCCTGCTCGATGTCAGTGGAAGCATGGCACTGCAGCAGAAGATGGAAGAGTGCAAGGCGGCGCTGGGCTATCTGCTCACCTATCTTCTCAGGCCGCAGGACGAGGTGTCGCTGTTGATATTTGCCGATGGGGCAGTGGAAGTCGCATCTCGATTTTCGACCGATAAGCAGGATTTTCTGACCGTCCTGGCAGGGACCGAGGCCTACGGCCAGACGGCCCTGAATGACGCTGTGGCTGTGTCTCCAGAGTTTGCCAATCAGGGGAAGAACGAAAAGCGGGCCCTGCTCCTGATCACGGATGGCGTGGAGAACGACAGCTACAGCACCCCAGAGCAGGCCGTGGAGATCGCCCGGCGGGTGGATGTGCCCATCTACACGATCGGATACAAGATCCCGCTGAACGAACAGCTGGAAAAGCACAAGCGTGCGCCGGAATTGAGTTCCACCGGGATCATGGCAACGTTGGGCCGGTTCTCACGGGCGACGGGTGGGAAGGCCTATTTCTTTGACCGGGTATTTGACTTGAACGCGGCCATGAGGGAGATCAAGCGGGAGCTCAGCCATCAGTATATCATCGGATACACCTCCTACTCCGATCCTGAAGACACCTACCGGAGGATCGAGGTGCGCACATCCCATAAAAAATACCGTGTGAGGACACGAGAAGGGTATTGAGGGTGAGCGATGTGTGGCAATGTATATCTCTGCGCACGCACAGAGACACACCATCCCTCTATATCATTCCTGGGGTGGATTCATCATAAAGGAAGCATCTGTGCATGCACAGAGACACACTTTGCCACTGAATCGCTCATGTGGGGGGGCGCAACGGGGAGTACCGGAGACACACCATCCCAGCCTATCCTTCAGCCCACTGGAGTGTCCTTTGATAGATTTGAATACAATGAATCGGGAAGAGGACTTGCTGGAAAGACTCGAATAGTAGTATTGGCCCTTTAAAAAATATTTACTATGTATTAGGATATTAAGGATAGGACAATCTAATCACTACGGCAAGCGGCTGGTTGCCGTTTTTTTTTCTGCTGAGAGGGAGGATTAAATGAGAAAGAAAAATCTTTATTTCCTGGTGGGGATCGTAGCCGTTATCGGCATGATCTCCATGACAGGGTGCGCCACCAAGAAATATGTGCAGGGCGAACTCGTCACCATCGATCAGAAGGTCGAGGGGGTAGAAGGGGGAGTCGAGGAAAATCAGAAGCGGCTTCGGGAGCACGATGAGCAGCTCTCCTCCATCGGATCCATCATCAAGGAACAACAAGAAGAGCTGGCAGGTGTCGATGGCAAGATAGACAACAAGTTCGAAGAGGCCAAAGAGTATGCCCGCGGCAACCTGATCTTCACGGAAACACTCAGGAACAGCGATACCAAATTCAATTTCGACAGCTACGAACTCAGCGACGAGGCCAAGGCCCAGCTGGCCACTTTTGTCAAGAAACTCATCGCCCAGGATCAGGGGCGGTATCTCGAGATCCAGGGCCACACCGACAGCACCGGGGAAGAGGAGTGGAACCTGCTCCTGGGCAAGAAGAGGGCCGAAGCAGCGATGGAGTATCTCTACAAGCAGCACCGCATCCCGTTGCACCGGATGGAAGCCATAAGCTTCGGAAGCTCTGCTCCGGTGGCGGACAATGCCAACCGTGAGGGCCGAGCCCAGAACCGCCGCGTGGTTATCCTGGTCTACGAATAAACCTGAATCCCAACTTTTGCTGCCGGCCTCCCGGACCTGGGTGTCATTTCCTCCAATGTTTCCCTGTCCTACAATACCGATGGGGCAGTGTCAAAGCTTCCGAGGAGATGTATAGATCTCTAGCCATTTCTCGGTTTTTTCCACCAATAGCTTTTCCAGGCGTTGGCCGCTGCCGTGGATGGGTCTGATCTCCTCGGCCAACTCGGTGTAACCCTTTCGGTCCAGCCAGGTTGAGAATACATCGTTGTCCGAATAGTCCTGGATCTTGGAGGGTGGAAGGGTGCGGAGTGTCTCGAGCAGCTCCTCGAGGCTGAAGATCTCGCGGCCTTCAATGACCAGCGGCGTGGCATCCACACGCTCGATCTCTTCCTCGAACGCGCGCCGCAGCAGGCTTACGAGCCTGCGGCCTTTGGCACGCTTGGGCAGCAACCTGTCTGCCAAGTCCTTGTATCCATGCATGTAAAGCCAGGTGGAAAAGTTATCTCGCTCGCCATAGGTCTCGAGGATCTCGCGCAGCTGCTGACCCGTTTTTGTGGGCTTCTCCGCCTTTTTGAGCACGGCCAACATCTCTCGGATGTTCTTGATCCTGAAGAGCACCTTGCCGGCCTTGTTGATGACGAGGAAGTCACCCATACCCGTGAAGTCGTGGATATACTCCCTGAGCGTCTGCAGGCTTCCAGGATCTCCTTTGGGCATGAGGAAGGCGGTGCTCCTCAGGTCATTGGCTTCACTGGCCTTGGAGGCGATGATCTTGGGGAACCGGGGGTAATATTGGTCGATCAGATGGATCAGGTCGGTTCCCGCATCGTGCCGAATGCTGTTGCCATGCGGGTAGAATATGTCCGTGATCAGGCAGACCACATCATCTCCATGGCCCCGGCTGCGGTAATCCTTCTGATCGATCTGTTCCTCACTGCCGACCCCGAACAGGAAAGTCAGGGTCTCTTCATAGGTCCGGGTCACCTTGACAGCGGCCCGCTGCCCGATGATGTCGTAGAGGACAGGAAGGAACTGAGAGGTCCAGCGCGGCTCATCATCCACGATCAGGATGATATACCTCCGGGCTCGCGAGTACCGGCCCATATTCAACAGGTCTTCGGCGTGCCTGACAACGGAAGTGATGATCCTGTGCGGTGCGCCTTCCCTTCGGTTGACGCCGAATATGAGGTCGGCCCGGGATATGTACGGGAACTTCTCCGCTGACATCGAGGGAGGCGAACATCTGACGACCTCCATGGACGAGAGTAACGCGATCACGAGGTCGGGATTCCTTTTCTTGATCGCGGCCGCATCCAGGAGGTTCAGGGCGGTGTCGTCACATATGAGGACCGAGGCCTGTCCGGCCGGTTGCCGTATCGCCTCCGTGGGGCTGGTGAGGACCCGGGGCGTCACCCGGGGCATGTCGCGCTTCAGTGTCTTGGCTGCCTTCTGCAGCTCCTCGGCCGCTGAAAAGATCAGCACCTGCTCGATCTTGACGGGATTGATGACGCGGGGTGCGTAGGTGTCGCTTTTTTTCGGCATGGGCTTACCCTTTTTTCGCATGAATAATACATGTCTGGTTGATGGAGTCGGCGTATATGGTCACGGGCTGAGGGAAGCTCTGGACGTAAACGGCGTCGTCCCCTTCGTCGGGCGAGAAGAACCAGGGGTCGATCCGGTCCTCCAGCGGGGCGATGTAGCCGTAGATGACCCGGTTGCTCATGAGGTTGGTGAGGAAATGCGTTCCCTGGGTCCCGAACATGCGGGTCTGAATGCGTTTTTGCTCTTCGTCGTGGCCGCCCTGGATCATGTATAAAAAATGGCTTCCATAGATCCCTCCGGCGGTTGGGGCGTCATGCCCGGGTTCCGGCCGTCCCGAGATATCCACACCGAATTCGAAGATGGCGGCGGGATGCCCTATGTCCGTGAACTCAACCTGGATTCCCCACTCCCGGTTGGTGGTGCCCAGGCGTCCGGGAATCAGGATGATGAAGTTTTCGTTTTTATTGTGGAAAGAGGATGCGAGCTGCGAGAGCTTGCGAACCACCTCGTCGTGCTGTTCTTTTCGGTATCGGAAGGGGGAGATCACGATGGCGTGGCGGATGTCTTTTTTCACGCCGTGACCCTGCAGGCTGCGGATCGACAGGTAGGTGTGTTGGGCTGTCGCCGGGAACTGGATCTCCTCGAACGTCATGGCCGGGAGTTGCGTCAGCTGGACGACATGAAAAATGCCTGCGCTCTCTGCCTTGGTATCCTTGGCAAGGTTGAAGACGAACTCGATCTGGAAATGGGAGGTGATCCGTGCGGACACAGTCTCCATGATCTCCAGGAGGCTGCTGCGGAATCCATACCGGTCGTCCTGGATCAGGTCCTCCAGCGTCACCGAGCTCTTGTAGCGCCCCAGGCTCTTGGTGATCTTGAAGTCGGCGAAGCGGATGTGCAGCCGCTTCATGGTTTCCAGTTCCTCGCCCTCCAGGTCCTGGTTCTTTGTCATATCGATAGCATAGAAATACTTCTGCCCCTCTCCCAGTAGACGGACAGGGATGGGGTCCTGGATGGTGGCCATGGAGATGACCGGGAAATCATCCAGGACCGTAGCATATCCATGCCCGAATGCCAGGCGGGCAAAGCCTTCCTCGGCCTTCTGTGTCTTCAGGGCATAGGGGAAGAAGGAATTTGCAACCCCCGATACCATGGGGAAGAACACCGGTCCAGCATCGGAATTCTCGGACCGACCAGGAATGGGATTGATCACGATAGCCATCTTTTCCCGGCTTTCCGCGGGCTGCTTCTGTTCGAATTCCGTGTAGACGTGAGAGATGGCCCGGACCAGCTGATGGAACCGTATGTCCGGGTCCTTGTGGTTGTTAGGCAGCATGAAAGAGCTGTTTTCCCCGGCATGGACCGATGGGTCACCTCCGGGGTCCCCGCAGGCTTCGTTGGTCGCGGAGGAACGGACACTGATGGGGATATCGCCCAGTCCTGCGAGGATGGACCGGAATGTCTTGAGGTCCTGCTTCCCGAAGCGGCGGCCGTTGTCCAGGAAGCGGTCATAGAAGACCGTGCTCAGGATGCGGGTCCGGAGCTTGTGAGCCTTGGGGATGTCGGCCTCGTTGATCTTGACCAGCCCGAATCCCTTGCCTCCCAGCAGGCCCTTGCCAAAGATCTTGACGTCTCCGATCTTGTTGACGATGACTTCCGGCATGGGGGATCTACTCTCGCTTCTATTCTAATACAGGAGCCTGAAAAATTCATAAAAAATATCGATATTTCCAGTATGAAGTACCAGGAACCACGAGGTCGACATTTTTTCCCCTTTGGGCGAGCGGATCTCACCACATCGACTTCGTCGTGGCCCAATCGCTGTAGTCCACTACAGCTCATGAACCATTTCCTTGTCGCTGCAGCAATCTCCACTCGTGAATTATACAGGAGCCTGAAAAATTCATAAAAAATATCGACACTTCCATTATGAAGTACCAGGAACCACGAGGTCGACATTTTTTCCCCTTTGGGCGAGCGGATCTCACGACATCGACATACTGGTGTCAGAATCGGTGTTGACCGCAGCAGCTACTGAAGCCTTACCGTGTCGGTGAATCTAAATCCAAACGTCAATTAACCAGAGGCCAGAAAAAT
>JAUWTO010000024.1 GCA_030614685.1 Candidatus Aminicenantota bacterium | reverse complement strand
TAGACGGATAAATGCCGGCGTCAGCACCGCCCTTGGCCATGCTCACACTGGCACCCATACACACACAGGTGTCCACGGCGTTGTAGGGAGGGAGCGCACCGAGGGTATAGCAGCCGATGTCGCTGAAAACATTGGCTGCAGGATGGTCCTCCAGAGCCTTGTTCAAGGCATGGAAGGTATCTGCGTGCGGGCATCCCAGGCAAAGCTGAGGCGGCCGCCCGGCCAGTTCGAAGCTCGAGGCAGGCTTTTGCGCATACGGCTCGAGCATGAGGGCATCGCGGACCAGGTGAGGCTGGAGCTCGCCCGTGGCCGGCAGGCAGCCGTCCATCTTCCCATGGATGGTCTTGCCGGCGGCCCCGAAAAAGCCGCGCAGCTTGGATTCGACGTGAGGATATCCCTCCTCCACCACCAGCACGGTGTCCACCTGTTCGAAGAGGCGGGCGATTGGGGATTCGGGCAGGGGGTAGACCGAGAGCTTCAGGAGGGACGGCATCTCCGCCACGCCCACAAGGTTTTCGCGTACATAATTGTAAGCGATGCCGGCAGCGATGACACCCAGCCCGTTTGAGCCCGGTTCAAGGGTCAGGGAGTTGAAGGGTGTGTCCTCGGCGTACTTTTTCATCTCCGGCTGGAGCTCGACCAGCCGCTTGAAGCGGCGGCGGGCATTGAAGGGGAGGAGCGTCCAGTCCCTGGCCTCTCCGTATTCCAGGCTGTTCTGCGGCCGGGTCTCCTCAGGCTGTACGCGGGACCTGCTGTGCGAAAGGCGCGTAACCAACCGGACCATAACAGGCACGTTCCACTGTTCCGAGACATCGAATGCGAGCCGGGTCAAAGAATAGGCCTCCTGATGGTCGGCGGGCTCGAAACAGGGAATCTGCGCGAAATCCGCGAAAAAGCGGCTGTCCTGTTCGTTCTGGGAGCTGTGCATCCCGGGATCATCCGCCACTACGACTACGAGCCCTCCTCCGATTCCGGTCAGGGCGGAGTTCATGAACGGATCGGCAGCTACGTTGAGGCCCACGTGTTTCATGGAAACGAGCGTGCGTCGGCCCGCAAAGGACACGCCCAAGGCTTCCTCATAGGCGACCTTTTCGTTGATGCACCAGGCTGCCTTGAAGTCGCCCCCATCCTGCGCCCTGCGGACCAGAAACTCCATGATCTCAGATGCGGGCGTTCCCGGATAGGAATATGCCGCCGTCAGACCGGCATGGATCGCCCCCAGGGCTACGGCCTCGTCACCCAGAAGGATCTCGCTGTTCATGGTGTATTCCTTACTCGTGAATAATCCAGGCCAAACAAGACTGGTTTAAAGAAGAATTTATCACACAAATCACCCGGACTGTCAACTGTGCGTGCTCCTGCTCAGAACATGAAGAAAAGATATCTCTGTGGCAGATAAACCTTATAATTTCTATAAAATTAGGTTGAAATAGCCCAGGGATTCCGCTAGTATATAAAAGAGTATATAATAGAAACCAACATGTGTTCATCGGCACCAATATGAGGAGGCTGAAATGATACGATTATCGACCAAAGGCCGTTACGGAACCCGCCTGATGCTCAACCTTGCTTTGCACCACAACGGCGGCCAAAAGGCGACCATCCTGAAGAGCGTCTCCGACCAAGAAGAGATTTCCATCCGCTACCTGGAACAGATCATCATCCCACTCAAGATCAACAAGCTGGTCAAGAGCATACGGGGAGCCGGCGGCGGATACATCCTCGCCCGCAACCCGGCCGACATCAGGCTGAGCGAGATCCTGCACGCGCTGGAAGGCTCCTGCTGTCTTGTGGAGTGCGTGGAGGACGACGAGTACTGCGAGCGCACTCCCAGCTGTGCCACGCACGAGGTTTGGGAAGAGGCCTCGTTGATGCTGAAAAATTATTTTGAAAACATCTCCCTCGAGGACCTGGTCAAGAGAGTCAAGAAAAAATCGCGCAAAAAAGCATGATCATCGCATCGCTAGCTATATTTCCCACCAGCGAGGGCGCCTCAGTCAGCCGTTATGTGAAAGAGGTCATCCGCATCGTCGAGGAGTCGGGCCTGAAGAGCGCGACGGGCGGCATGTCGACCACCATCGAATCCCCGGATCTTCCCTCGCTGTTCGCAGTCATCGAGAAAACCCATCAAAAGCTGGTCGACATGGGCGCGGTACGCATCCACATCGACCTCCATGTGGACCACAGGCTGGATAGAGACGCCAGCGTCTCATCCAAGCTCAAGGCTGTGGGAAAGGCCTAACCCTCCTCCCTCAATCCGAACGGAAGAGCGGCCGAGTCAGACAAGTCGGGCCGCCCGCCCCCATCTGCGATATATGGATCCCTTCATACACCTGGACCCTCACTCCGGAAGCCTCCAACAGCCTACGGGTGAGCGGGTTGCCGGAGAGCATAAGGCCGTCCCGCGGCCCCACGGCCAGGACATTTCCAGCCATGGTGTCGTGTTCCACGGAGGGAACCTCGAGCAGGGTGATTCCTCGCTCCAGCAGCCATTCCCGGAACGGCACCGGCAGGAGGGGGGAAAACACCAAGGCAAGATCCTGGTCCAGCGGGCTGATCAGCGACATGAGGTGGAGAACATCGCCCGGGCCCTTCCAATGCGGGAGGGGGACGACCTGGATACTTGAGACCGAATCGGAAAGGATTTCGCTCAACTGCCGGATGCCCTCGGCATTCGTCCGGTAGCCCTGGCCGATGGCCAGGGTGTTCCTGTCGAACCAGACCACATCCCCACCCTCGACTTTTCCCGGGTCCCGTATCTCGCCCAGGACGGGAATGCCGAGTTCCGACAGAACCCGGCCCGCCGCTGCCGGCTCCCCTCTTCGCTGAGGTTTGCCCATGTTCAGGACCACAGCCCCGCCCTCCGCGATCAGGAGGGCGTCACGCACATAGAGGGAATCCAGGCCGGCTTCGGGGTCCTCTCTAAGATAATGGATTTCGGGCACGGAATCGCCGAGCAGGGCGGCGAACGCGTCGTATTCGGCACAGGCCCGGACATGATCGGGAGGTCCCAGGTAATTGTACTCCTTCCAGTTGGAGTCCAGATTCTCCTGACTGAGAAACGAATCTTCGGGCCGCTTCAAGAGCAGGCGGGTCAAGCGGCCGACCTCGGAAAAATTCCTGACATCCATCAGTCGAGAGGGCCCTCGATGATCCCCCCTCCCAAGACGCGGTCTTCATCATAGAAGACCACCGACTGCCCCGGCGTGATGGCTCGCTGCTGCCGGTCAAACTCCACCGAGACCTTTTCCCCGGGAAGAGGGATTATGGTGGCCGGCGTCTCCTTGTGTTTGTAACGGATCCGGGCTGTGGCCCTGAGCGGGCGTGCAAGGTTGGGCCAGGCTATCCACTTGAGCTGTCCTGCCAGCAACGCCCGCTTGTAGAGCTCCTGATTCGGTCCGACCACGACAGTGTTTTCGCGGGCCCGGATCTCCAGGACATAGAGAGGATGGGGAGCGGCCACTCCCATGCCGCGGCGCTGACCGATGGTGAAGTGGAAGATTCCCGGATGCTGCCCCAATACAGTCCCCTCCCTGTCGACAATGGGCCCGGGCCGGGCCAGCTCAGGCATCCGTTCACCCAGGAACCGGCCGTAATCATTATCGGGGATGAAGCAGATCTCCTGGCTCTCCGGCCGGGACGCGACCGGGAGGCCTCTCTGACGGGCGTATGCCCTCACTTCAGACTTCATCATCTCTCCCACGGGAAAGAGAGACGCCGCCAGCTGGGGCTGAGTCAGGCCATACAGAAAATAGGATTGGTCCTTGTCCGGATCCCTGCCCTTTCTGAGCACATATCGATCCGTCGCTTCATTGAGGAGGACGCGGGCATAATGGCCGGTCGCGATGCGGTCCACGCCCTGCTGTTTCGCGAGCCTCAGGAAAGCGGCGAATTTGATACGCTCATTGCAGCGGATGCAGGGATTCGGAGTCCGGCCCAGTGCATACTCGCTGCTGAAATCGTCGATCACCGTCTTTTCAAAGACGGACTTCATATCGACCAGGAAATGCTCGATCTCGAGGAATCGAGCGACCTGCTGGGCCTGATGGGCGGCCTCTTTTCCGCAGCAGCTCATGTGATCCGCATCCCGGCAGTATTCCGGAGACAGAGCAAACAGGTCCAGCGTGTATCCGAAAACCTCGTGCCCGGCCTCGACCAGGAGGGCCGCCGCCACAGAGGAATCGACTCCGCCGCTCATGGCCACGGCGATCTTTGCTCTCTCTCCCATCACGTTTCCAGTGTAGCAGAATTCCCAGGGGGGGGACAGCCGCAAAAAACGGGAAACCAACAAAGGGGAGGGAAATGTACCACTCCCCTATTATTTCGCCGGTAAATACGTTACACTCCTCCCCTGAGGCAAGGGAAAAAATGAAGGATCGCAGCGTCTACACCAACATCCTGGACATGATCGGCAACACCCCCCTCCTCCAACTCTTCCGGATAACCGAAGGGATCCAGGCCGAGATCTACGCCAAGCTGGAATTTCTCAATCCCATCGGCAGCATCAAGGACCGCATCGCCAAACACATGCTCGAAAAGGCAGAGCGCGAGGGACGGATCAAGCCCGGAGACACCATCATCGACAATTCCTCCGGCAACACAGCCCTGGCCCTGGCCGTACTCTGCGCCCGGAAGGGCTACATGCTCAAGATAGTGGTCCGCGACAACCTGAGCAGCGAGAAGATCAAGCTGCTCAAGGCCCTGAAGGTGGACATGGTGTTCGTCGACCACTCGCTCCCTCCGGAATCGCCCGACAGCTACAACAACATAACGCCCCGGATCGCCGCGGAGACCCCCAACTCCTACTACTTCGACCAGCACAACAATCGGGAGAACAACGAGTCCCACTACCTGACCACCGGGCCGGAGATCTGGGAGCAGATGGAGGGCCGCATCGACTATTTCGTGGCCGGAATGGGCACCGGAGGCACGGTCTGCGGCGCTGGAAAATACCTCAAGGAACAGGACCCCCGCATCCGGGTGCTGGGAGTGGATCCCGTGGGATCGGTATTCTATTCCTATCTCAAGACCGGGAAGGCGGAAAAACCCTCCCCCTATCTCCTGGAAGGATTGGGCGATGAGTTCCTGATCGGTTGTGTGGAATTCGATGTATTGGATGACATCCTCCAGGTCTCGGACAAAGAAGCGTTCCTTACAACCCGCAGACTGGCGGATGTGGAGGGTATCATGGCGGGAGGCTCCAGCGGGGCCGTTCTCTGGGCCTGCCTGGACCTGGCCCGCCGGCTCGATGGGCCGGCCCGGATCGTGACCCTGTTCCCGGACTCTGCCTACCGCTACCTCAGCACCATCTACAACGACGAGTGGCTGAGGGAAAAACAGATCCTCTGATCCTTACTTTTTCTTGGCGTACTTTTCAGGATCCTGCTCGAACTTTTCCTTGCACCCGGCACAGCAGAAGTAATAAGTCTTGCCCTCATACTCGATTGAATCGGTGTCCTCGGACTTATTGAAAGTCTCGCCGCTGACCGGGCATTTCAAGCTGTTCTCATCGGCACTGACATACTTGGCCGGATTCTTGGCAAAGTCTTCCTTGCATTTTTCCATGCAGAAGTAGTAGGTCTTGCCCTCGTATTCGTAGGTGGCCTTGGCTTTGGACTTGTCGAATTCCATGCCGCAGACAGGGTCTTTAACCTTGCCGTTCTCGGCGTGTTCTGCGTGTTCTGCATGATCTGCATGTTCTGCGTGTTCCGCATGCTCGGCAGGTTCTGCGTGCTCACCGTGCTCATGGAGCGAACCGGGTTCGGCATTGATGAACTTCTCGGGATCTGCCTTGAACTGCGTCTCGCAGCTGTCGCAGCAGAAAAAATAGGTCTTGCCTATGTACTCCATGGAACCCTTGGCTTCCGACTTCTTCATCTCCTTACCGGAAACCGCGCACTTGACCAGATCCTCGGCCTGCACGCTGGTCGTAAGAGACAGAACACCCACAAACGCGATCAGGATCGCCAGGGTGAGAATTGTGCTTCGATGCTTCATTGTGACCTCCAGAACGATTTCAATTATCTACTAAGTATATAGAAACCATCGTAATTGTCAAATAAGCAGGCGCTTATGCCACACATAGCTCAAGCGGGCGCTCTCCCTGCTTCAATCACGCCTGCTCTACAGAGGCCTCCGCCTCCGAGGAATCCCGCACGCGCATGGTCCAGGCATAGATGACCGGGACCAGGATCAGATTGAGCAGCGTGGCGGTGATCATGCCGCCGACCGTGGGGGCGGCAATGGGTTTCATGATCTCGGAGCCTGCGCCGCTGCTCAGGAGGATCGGAAGCAGGGCCAGGACCGTGGTGGCCGTGGTCATGATGATGGGCCGCACCCTCAGGACACCGGCCCTAACGATGTCCTCCAGGCGGGCTCCCCCTTCCCGGGCGTATTTCACCAGGAAGTCCACCATGACGACACCATCTTCTACGGCCACTCCGAACAGGGCAATATACCCCACCCACACCGCAGTACTGAATTTGAATCCCATGAAATACTGCAGCCAGATGCCTCCGACAAAGGCGAACGGCAGGGAGAAGATAAGGATCAGGGCAGCCTTGACGCTGTGGAACTTCATGTAGAGCAGGAGGAAGATGATGAACACACAGATCGGCATGACAACCATCAAACGGTTGCGGGCCTGCATCTCGTACTCGTACTGGCCGCTCCAAGAGATATAGGTGCCGGCAGGGAGTTCCAGGTTCTCGTTCACGATCTGTTGGGCCTCCCTTACGAAATCGACAATCCCCACTTTGTCGGTGTCCACATCCACAAACACCCGGACATAAGGGAGGGTGTTCTCTCCGGAGATCTTTGCCGGGCCCTCCACCTTCCGGATGGAAGCCACCTGGCCCAGCGGGATCTGTGCTCCGGCAGGCGTCGATACCAGCACCCGCTCCAGATCCTCGAGGCTGTCGCGCAGCTCCCGGTGATACCGGATCCGGACAGGGTACCGCTCGCGTCCCTCCACAGTCGTGGTGATGTTCATGCCTCCAACCGCGATCATGATCACATGCTGGATATCCCCCACCTTGACGCCATAGCGGGCCGCCGCCCTGCGGTCGACATCGATCTCGATATAGGGTTTGTTCCCGATCCGTTCGGCATAGGGATTGCGGGCGCCGGGAATCTCGCGGATGATGCCCTCGATCCGAATGCCGATCTCTTCGATCACCTTGAGGTCTTCGCCGAACACCTTGACTCCGATCGGGGTCTGGATGCCGGTGGCCAGCATGTCGATGCGGTTGCGGATGGGCTGGGTCCAGATGTTGCTCACTCCGGGTATGCGCAGCGCCTCATCCATGGCATTGATCAGCTTCTGTCGCGTCAGCCCGGGACGCCACTCTTTCTCGGGCTTCAGGCGGACGATGGTCTCGATCATGCTCACCGGGGCGGGATCGGTGGGAGTCTCTGCACGCCCCAGCTTGCCCACCACGTCCCTCACTTCGGGGAAAGTCTTGAGGATGATGTCCTGCTTCTGCATGACCTCCATCACCTGAGTAAGTGAGGCACCCGGAAGCATGACCGGCATGAACAGCAGGTCTCCCTCGTTGAGCGGGGGCATGAACTCGCTCTTGATGGATCTTAGCGGCAGGAAGGCGCTGGCCAAGATCAGGAGCGCGATCAGGAGCACTACCACCTTGTGTTTCAGGGAAAACCGCAGCACGGGTTCATACAAACGCACAAGAAATCGGCTCAGGATGTTTTTCTCAGGGGGACGCATCCGGCCGCGAAGAAGCAGAACGGAGAGCACAGGTACCAGGGTGATGGCCAACAGGGCCGAACCCAGCATGGCAAAGGTCTTGGTGTAGGCCAGGGGAGAGAAGAGCTTCCCGGCCTGCCCGCGCAGGGAGAATACGGGGATAAAGGCCACGATGACGATCAGGATCGCAAAGAAAATAGCGGATCCGACCTCTTTCGAGGCCTTGAGGACGGCCTCCACCCGATTGGTATGGGACGAGAGGGCAATGTGCCGGGAGATGTTCTCGGTCATGACAATCCCGGCATCCACCATGACCCCGATGGCAATGGCGATCCCGCCCAGGGACATGATGTTGGAGGGGATCTTCAGATAATACATCACCAGGAACGAGATCAGCACGCCGATGGGCAAGATGATGGACACGATCAGGCTGGAGCGGAAGTGAGCCAGGAACAGCAGGATCACGGCCGCGGCCACGATGATCTCCTCCAGCAACGTGTTCTTAAGATTGTCGGTGGCCCGCTCGATGAGCTCACTGCGGTCGTAGAACGGCACGATCCGGACTCCGTCGGGCAAACCGGGAGTGACCTCTGCGATCTTGGCCTTGACCGCCCGGATGACTTCGAGAGGATTTTCCCCGTAACGCATCAGGACCACTCCGCCCGTCACTTCGGCTCCTTCCTTGTCAAGGGCCCCGCGCCGGAAATCCGGTCCCGTGGTGACGGTCCCGATATGCCGCACAAACACTGGAGACCCATTGTGGCTGCCGATGACGATGTCCTCGATGTCCTGCTCGGATCTGATGAAGCCCAGGCCGCGGACCACGAACTCCATGCTGTTCTCTTCGATGACCTTGGCTCCCACGTCCAGGTTGCTGCTCTGGACCGCGTTGAACAGGCCGTGAAGGCTGACGTTGTACGCCAGAAGCTTGCGCGGATCCACATCGATCTGGTACTGCTTGATGAATCCGCCAACCGAGGCCACCTCAGATACACCAGGAGCCGCATTCAACTGGAAGCGGACATACCAGTCCTGGATGGACCGCAGCTCCCCCAGATCCAGGTAAGAGCGAATCAGTTCTTGGCCGTCAATAGGACACTGGCCGGGTTCGGAGAACCGCTCTCTAGGATGATCAGGACAGTAATAGCCGTTCTCAACCGTGTACCAGAAGATCTGGCCCAGGGCAGTGGCGTCGGGACCCAACTGAGGGACGACTCCCTCGGGCAGATCCTTCTGGGCCAGGTTAAGCCGCTCCAGGATGCGGGTGCGGGACCAGTAAAAATCCACATCTTCCTCGAAGATGATGTTGATCATCCCGACCGAGAACATGGCGTTGGTCCGGATGGCCTTGGTCCCGGGGATACCCATGAGCCGTACCGACAGCGGATAGATGATCTGATCTTCGATGTCCCTGGGGCTGCGGCCGGGCCAGTCCACGAACACGATCTGCTGGTTTTCACCTATGTCTGGTATGGCATCGATGGGAGTGCGCTGCAGCGCCCAGAAACCCCACCCCGTGATCAGGAGAAACAGCCCGATAATCAGGAACTTGTTCCTGATGGAATATTCGATTATGCGATCTATCATCGTACCACTCGGTTAATGGATGTGTTTGGAGGGCGGCTTATCCTCCTCGCCCCTCTCCAGGGCACCGCTGTATATGGACTCAGCTTGACCCGTGATCTGGCTCTGGGAGTCGATCAGGAAATTTGCCCGTACGACGACCATCATGCCCTCCTTCAGACCAGCTTTGACAGCATAGAAACGCATCCTGCGGCCGTCGACCTCTGCCACGGCTTCGGGCCCCAGGACCACCTCGTGTGCCATGTAGGATCCGGGCTCATGTTCCACGTACACCAGTTTGCGGGTTCCGGTATCCAGAACCGCCTCCCGAGGCACGGCCAGGACCGCACCGGCCGCGGAAGCCGGTTTCTTGACAAGATCCATCCCGCACTCAGGGCACTCACCGGGTTCATCTTCCTGGACCTCCGGACACATGGTACAGATCCAGACATCTTTATCCGGCGCGGCCATGCCCTCGTGCACATGCACGCTGATTACCGCATTCATATACATACCGGGTTTAAGCCGGCGCTGTGGATTGGGTACATCCACCCGGGCCTTGACAGATCGGGTCCGAGGATCGACCACCGGCTCGATGAATGCCACTTCCCCATGAAAAGTCTCTCCCGGGAAGGCCTGCGTGGATATTTCGACATGCTGGCCGACACTGACGTGGGCCAGGTCATGTTCGTAGATCTCGGCCTCCATCCAGAGCCGGGAGAGATCCGCGATCTGGAACAGATTATCGCCCTCCTTGACATATTTCCCTTCGAAGGCGTTCTTGTGGATGACAGTCCCGCCAATGGGAGCATGGATCGTCATATGTGTGCCGGCGCTGCGGGATTCTTCCAGTTTCTGGATCTGACTCCCGCTGATCCCCCAGAGCAGCATCCGCTGCCTGGCAGCCTCGACCAGGGATCCCGCATGTCCCGCTGCTTCCTGGTCCGGACCCTGGCGGAGCCGGTCCCGAGTTTCCAAGGCCAACAGGAACTCCTCCTGAGTAGTCAGGAGCTGAGGACTGTAGATATCCGCCAGAGGCCCTCCCTTATCGACCTCCGTGCCGGTGAAATTGACATGGAGTTTGTCCAGCCGGCCGGGAACCCAGGCCGCCACATAGGCGAGGCGCCGCTCATCCCAGACCAACTGCCCGACCGTGTCGATATCCTTGAACAGCTGACGGAAACCGACCTGCCCCGTCTTGACCTGAGCTAGGGCCTGAGCCCGGGAACTCAGTTTGATCTCGGGGGCGGGCATCCCCTGCTCACCGTGCTCCTCTGCCGCGGATGAGGCCGCTGCTTCCTTGTAAACCGGCACCAGATCCATATTGCAGATCGGGCACTTGTCATTCCCCGCCTCGAAGTCCTCCATTGAGACCTTGACAGAGGGATGCATGCCGCAGGTGTAGTACAGGATCTCCTTCTCTGCAGGCTGATCTGCACCCACCTCTTCGTTCCCCCCTGCAGAATCCCTGGTTCCTGTGCAGGCCGCCAGCAGCAGGACTGTCGTTACCAGCAAAATGCCCCAAACCCAAAGCCGGTATTTATGTTTAAGATCGAATATCATTGTCCCTCCTCAAGGATCTCATTGCCCACTACCCGCTCCAATCGAGCCAGGCTTTTTCCCCGATCCGCTGTCAGTTTGGCGAACGCCGTTTTAAGCTGGAAGACCATTCGCTCTCCATCCAGGATGGACAGAAAGTCGGTCTTGCCCGCGATGTAGGCGACCTCGGCGGATCTGAGCGCCTGCTCGGCCTGTGGGATCAGGGAGTGTTCATAAAGCAGGGCCTGCTCTTCGTACATCTTGACCTCGGTAAACAGCTCGTGGATGCGTGCCGAGGTGTTATTATGCAGGTCCTGGCGCAGGTCCTGACTGGCCTTGAGCCGGATCGCAGCCTCGGCTTCGGCCGCACGCAGTTTTCCCCTCCACAGGGGGATGTTGATCCCCACAGATGCCATCCAGGCATTCCGGCCGTCCTCGGAATGTGTCGTGCTGCCGCTGCCGATATCGAAATAGTCAACCATCACATTGAGATCGGGCCAGTAATTCTTCTTGGCCAGCTCCACGTGAAAGTTATTCTTCTGGATGATCCTGTCGGCCCTGCGCAGCTCGGGCCGTGCCTCCTGGGCCCGGGCCAGCAGGCTGTCCGGGTCAGAAGTCAGGGCCGGGATCGCTGCCTGCCGGACAGGGTCCAGGTCCGTATCCGGCGGACGGTTCAGAAGCGCGTTGAGCTGGGAGGCGGCCGACCTCCGGCCCTGTCCCAGGATCAACAGCCGGTCCGTCAGTTTGGAGATCTCCAACTGAGCCTTCAAGGCATCCTGCTGGGCTGCGGTCCCGGCAGCATATTTCTTGAGGGCCGCTGTGGCCAGTCGCCTGAGCACGTCCTGTTCGCTTTCCGCGATGGCGACCGCCTCATACATCCAGAACAGCGAGTAATACGCCTCTTTAACCAGCAGGATAACCTCGAGCCGGGCCTGCTGGAACTGTTCCTCCAGCACAAAGGCCTGTTCGCCCGCGATCTTCTCCTTGAGCGAGAGTTTCCCGAAGAAGGGGAGTCTCTGAGACAGGGACAGCTTGTTCCTCTGCGGGCCGAGCCGGGTCTCGATGCTGCTGAAAAAATGGCCGTAGCTCAACATGGGATCGGGCATGGCCTTGGCCTGGGGGATTGTTTCCATGGCTGCACGCCACAGGTTCTCGGCAGCCATGACTCGCGGATTGACGGACAGGGCCTCCTCGATAAGGTCCGCGAGCACCACAGGTTCTGCTTGAGCCCTATCCCGGGCCCAAAGAGGCTCCCGGCCTGCCCAGAATGTCAGGACGAGCAGGATGAACACCGGAATTGATTTCGATCGCTTCATAGTTTCTCTCCAATTCTTGCCCAGCGCAGCCTCAGTGAATTGGACACCACCGAGACCGAGCTGAAGGCCATGGCCGCCGCCGCGAAGATGGGGCTGAGCAGGATACCGAAAAAGGGATACAGCACACCGGCGGCGATGGGGATACCGGCTGTGTTGTAGAAAAAGGCCCAGAACAGGTTCTGCTTGATGGTGCGAATGGTGCGCCTGCTCAGCAGGATGGCATCAGCCACACCCCTGAGGTCCCCCTTGATCAGCGTGATGTCCGCGGCCTCCATGGCCACGTCGGTGCCGGTACCGAGCGCGATGCCCACATCGGCCTGGGCCAGGGCCGGGGCGTCGTTGATGCCATCGCCCACCATCGCCACCCTGCGATCCCCGGCCTGAAGCTCCCGCACTACATCGACCTTGTCTTGGGGCATCACCTCAGAATACACACGCGTTATGCCGGCCTGCCCTGCGATGGCCTCGGCCGTCTTCCGGTTGTCTCCGGTGAGCATCACGACCTCCAACCCCATGTCCTTGAGCCGCTCGATCGCCTGGATGGAGCCCCGCTTCAAGGCATCGGATACCGCCAAGAGCCCGAGGACTTTATCATCGAAGGAGACATAGACGGGAGTCTTGCCCTCACCCGCCAGGCGATCCTCCGTGTTTTTCCAGCTCGACACATCCAGGCCCCGGTCTTCCAGGAGCTGGGCCTTCCCCAGCAGGATGCGACGGCCTTCGACCTCGGCCTCGACTCCCCGACCTTCCAGGGCCTGGAAATGAGTAGAGGGTGCCAGCGGGATCTCCCGCTCCTCCGCTGCCCGTACCACGGCCTCGCCCAGGGGATGCTCCGATGACTTTTCGGCGCTGCCCGCGAGCCTGAGCAGCTCGTCCTGTGAGACTCCGTCCTGGGCGAAGACATCCGTCACCACCGCTTCCCCCTGGGTGAGGGTGCCGGTCTTATCGAACACGATGACATCCAGTTTGTGGGCTGTCTCCAGGCTCTCCCCGCCCTTGATGAGGATGCCCTTCTCCGCCCCCTTGCCAGTCCCCACCAGGATGGCTGTGGGCGTGGCCAGCCCCAATGCGCAGGGGCAGGCGATGATCATGACGGCCACAAAATTGAGCAGCGCGAAGGTCAAACGCGGCTCTGGCCCGAACAGGATCCAGATCAGGAAAGTCAGCAGTGCGATGCCGATCACAGCCGGCACGAAATAGCCGGCGATCACGTCTGCCAGCCTCTGAATGGGGGCCTTTTGGCCCTGAGCGTCACGTACCATCTGGATTATCTGGGCCAGGACCGTGCCTCTGCCCACCCGTGTGGCATCGAACTCGAAGCTCCCGGTCTTGTTCAGGGTGGCTCCGATGACCTCATCCCCGGCAGCCTTGGCGACAGGCATGCTCTCACCCGTGACCATAGACTCATCCACGCTGGAGCGCCCCCGGATGACGATCCCGTCGACCGGGATCTTTTCACCGGGCCGCACCACGACCGTATCACCGATCTCGACTTCTTTGATGGGGAGGTCCAGCTCCTGTCCCTCACGGATCACCCGTGCGGTCTTGGGCTGGAGCTCCGCCAGCTTCCGGATCGCTTCGGAGGCCCGTCCCTTGGCCCTTGCTTCCAGCCAGCGCCCGAACAGGATGAGAACAATGATCATGGCCGAAGTGTCGAAGTAGACCTTGGGCTCGATCCCGCCCTCCCGGAAGAAGGCGGGGAACAGGATGGCAGCCACGCTGAAGAGATAGGCGGCCGAAGTGCCCACAGCGATCAGAGTGTTCATGTTGGCGCTGCCGTGGCGCAGCGCCCCCCAAGCCCCCCTGTAGAACTGCCAACCGATCCAAAACTGCACAGGAGTGGCCAGAATCCAGAGGACAAAATAGTTGTTTAAAAACGACGGAACCCAGGGGAAGAGATGCGGCATGCTGCTGACAAAAATGAGGGCGGCAAAGGCCAGGCCCAGCAGAAATTTTTGCTGCAGCGCCCGGTACTCCTTCTGGCGGGCCTTGCGCTCCACGTCCTCCCATGCTTCTTCGAGAGGCAGGTCCAGGACCTGGTAGCCGGCCTTTTCGATGGTGTCCTTGATCTCTGCCAGGCTGGTGACGGAGGCCACATATTCCACATCCGCCGTGGCCGAGGCCAGGTTAACGGACGCCTTCAGCACGCCCCGGAGTTTATTGACCGCCTTCTCGACAGTCTGGACACAGCTGGCGCACTGGATTCCCTGCAGAGGGATCTGGACCCTGGCCGCTACCACATCATACCCGGAGGAGCGAATTCTGGCGACGATGTCGTCCAGGCTGGCCTGATCCGGCTGCATGTCCAATGTGGCCCGACCAGTGGCAAAATTAACATTCGAATTGGAGACACCGGTCTGACCGGAGAGCCCTTTCTGAACCTTGGCCGCGCAGGAAGCGCAGCTCATCCCGGTTACGGGCAGCTCGAGCTTGACACGTGGAGATACAATCCCGTGAGCGGAGGGAATTCCACCCCCGGCCTTCTCAGAATCTGCAGGCATGGTGTCCTCCCTGAATTCGACAAGACATCGCTCAAATCCTATCCACGACCGCCTTGAGCTTCTGCTGCACTGAATGGGCAACCGGCCCCAGCTCCTGATTCTCGACGGCCTGCATGGAAGCGAGGGGATCTATGGCCGCCACCTCGACCTCACCCGGAGCGATCTCCTGCACGATGACGCTGCAGGGCAGCATGGTCCCGATCTTGTCTTCGGCCTGAAGGGCTTGGTAGGCAAAGCCCGGATTGCAGGCGCCCAGGATCCGGTAGTTGCGGAACTCCACTTCCAGTTTCTTGCGGAGCGTCTGCTTAACGTCGATATCGGTCAAGACGCCGAATCCGTCCTGCTTGAGCGACTCGACAACCCGGTCGACAACAGCGTCAAAATCCCCTTTAACCGTCTTGTTAAAATAGTAGTTCATTATTCATGTCTCCCATTTATTGCCCGAATTTCTTAAACACATCGATGACTTCCTCGATTTTTTTCTCCCGATCCTCCCTGCTGCCTTTACAGAAAGAGGTCTGGACACATCCCTTGAGATGTCTCTCCAGGATCCCGGATTCCACACGTTTGATGGCGCCCACCACCGAAGCCAGCTGGGTCAGGATGTCGATGCAGTAGCGTTTCTCCTCGATCATCTTCTGGATCCCGCGGAGCTGACCTTCGACCCGTTTGAGACGCACGATCTCTTCTTGATGAGTGGTTATGTGTTCGTTTGCCATGATTCTCTCCTCGATATCGCACCAGGCGTCAGAACCGGAACCGCATGCCGAACTGCATGCGAAAGCCATACAGGTTGAGGCTGAAGGTTGAGGGTGACGCAGCCCCGAACATGGTTCCCAGATGGGCCTCTTCCTGGAAACCATGGATCCGGGCCAGACGGTAGGTCCCGGCAGCAAAAACATCCAACCGCCGGGAAGGCCTGAAGTTCAAGCCCGCTCCCATATGGCCGCCGAAATCTCCCTGGGACTGCGTGGTGAGATCCCAATAGGTCGCCGCGAAATAGCCACCGCCCGCGGTGAGATATGCGGCTGCCTTGGGGCTTATGGGGACCGAATAGTACACATTCAGCATGATCGGCACGACCTGAAACCGATGCAGATGATCCTCGAACCCCAAAGGAGCACCACTCATCATGCCGCTGCTGTGCATGCTTATGGTGTCACCCAGGTATCCCACTGCCAGCGCAGCATAGACCCGCGGGGCGATCCTGAACTGAAGTTCAGCGGTGAACTCCGGCACGCTGCCAAAACTCTCGGTGTTCGTGAATCCTCCGGACAGGGTGAGCCCCACTCCTCGCTGGAATCCGGTGAAGCCTTCATCCCCGGTTTCGGCCAGGGCCAGGAGGCTCACGGAAACAGACAGCAGCAAGAAAAATATACTTCCGGCAAGAAGCCTGGTGCGGTGGTTGGATATCATGGTTTTCTCCTCAAGTTCGCTTTTATACCCCATGCCCCCATAGGGTATATACCTAATATATAGAAACCATGGGATTTGTCAAGTTTAAAGAGAGGTCAATCGACTGAAAAAAGCCTCGGAACGGTTTCCTCCTGAGTGGGCTTTATCCGTCCGTTTTTTTTCTGGAGGAGAGCCCCAGAGGTACGTAGAGCGGGCAGAATCCCAAAACGCTCGTGACCAGAAACACAAGCGCCAAGATGCCGAGTATGATCGCCGCCAGGCCGGTCATCTGTTTGGAGAAGTACAGCACCGCGACGATCACGGCGAGCACGGTGCGCAGAACCCGATCGGTTTTCCCCATGTTCTGTTTCATTCTATCCCTCCTTCGATCTCAAAACCGCATATATTATAGTTTATCCCTGACACTCTCGTCGGCGCTACGACCTAACAATGCCCGGGGGCGCATTCGACCTCTCGCCAGGCTTCCAACCCTTCATGGAACAGAAACAGCACAATGAATATGCCGGCTATAGCGTCTGCGAACCACCAGCCGAACAGATAGTTCATGCCCAGCCCGGCGAGCAGGGCGACAGAGAGGAACGAGCAGGCCAGGGTCTCCTTGGAGTCTGCGATGAGGGCCCCGCTCCGGATCTCCTCTCCGGTCTTCCGTTTGGCCACGCTGAGCACGGGCATGACCACAAGGGAGGCCAGCGCGATAAAAATCCCGGGCAGAGAGGGATCTGGCATCTCCTTGAGAACCAGCTTCCGGATGGACTGAAACAGAATATAGAGGCCCAGGATGAAGAAGGTCACAGCCACGAATTTCATGGCCTTCCTCTCGACCCTCTCCTCCTCTTCTTGGGAGATCTTTCCGTGCTGTCGGAGCCGCCAGATAAGGACACCGCCGGACAGGGATTCCACCACGCTGTCCAGGCCGAAGCCCACCAGAGCGATGCTCCCGGCCAGGTGCCCGAAGAAAATGGAGAGGGCGGCCTCCAGGGAGTTGTATACGACCGTGAAGTATTCGAGCCGCAGTGCCCTGCGAAACAGCCTGGCTTGGCGTTCGTGATACTGAGACATCACCTGTATCATATTAAATAATCACCCTTTCGACAAACCCCACCTTGCCTGGATTATTCACGAGTTGAGATTGCCGTAGATTCGAGGCACAAAGGATGAAGCTGTGGTATTCCACCGCTAATCCTTTGTAACAAAGAAGATACGGTGAGATCAACTCGCCCGAAGGGTGAAAAATGTCGATTATCAAGATAATCAATAGGGTTGTCATTTTGATCATTATGCTTCCCTATTAAAATTGTGTTAGCTATTGATATTATGTGGTTTATGATTAACATCGACATTTTTTATGAATAGGTCAGGCTTGCTCTTCCGGCAAGATTGGCACGGAGCAACTTTTTTTTTCTGCAGCTGTTTGTGATATAATTTTTTTAATCTTGTACAAGGAGTCGACATGTCAGGGCATTCAAAATGGGCCTCCATCAAACACAAAAAGGCGGCCACCGACGCAAGGCGGGGTCAGATGTTCACAAAAATCATCAAGGAACTGGCCGTAGCCGCCCGGATGGGCGGCGGGGGCGACCCGGATACCAATTCCCGCCTGCGCAAGGCCATCGCCGACGCCAAGGCAGCCAATATGCCTGCCGACAACATCAAGCGGGCGATCATGAAGGGGACGGGTCAGCTCGAAGGCATGAGCTATGAAGAGATGTCCTACGAGGGTTACGGACCCGGAGGAGTGGCGGTCTTCATCGAGACTCTGACTGATAACAAGAACCGGACCGTCTCAGAGATAAGGCACATATTCTCCAAACACGGTGGGAACCTGGGTGAATCGGGCAGCGTAGCCTGGATGTTTCAGAGAAAGGGCTACATCGTGGTGGAGCAATCTCAGGCGTCGGAAGACGAACTCATGGACATCATACTGGAGGCCGGAGCCGATGACCTGAAGGAGGATGGCAGCAACTACGAGATCTTCACGTCCCCGGAGAACTATGAGGCGGTCGACAAGGCCCTGAAGGACAATAACATCGAGGCTGCGGTCTCCAACCTGAGCATGATACCCCAGAATTATATCCAGCTCGAGGGGAAAAAAGCAGAGCAGTGCCTGAAGCTGATGGACGCCCTGGAAGATCAGGACGATGCCCAGCATGTATGGGGGAATTTCGACATCGACGAGGATGATATCTCCAGGTACTCCGGGCAGTGACGTCGAGAGGTACTATCCGCGGCGGCCCCGCCGCTCCACCTGAGTGAACATGCGAGTCTTAGGGATCGACCCCAGCCTGACATCCACCGGCTTCGGTGTCATCGACTACAGCAGCAATCAGTATTCCGTGGTGACCTACGGAGTGATCAAGCCCCCTCGCAACCTCCCTTTTCCACAGAGGATCCATGCCATCAATACCAGGATCGAGGAGTTGATCCAGGAGTACAGCCCTCAGGAAGTGGCCATCGAAAACCTGTTCCATGCACACAACATCAAGACGGCACTGGCTCTGGGACAGGTCCGGGGGGCGGTCCTGGTGGCAATAGCAGGAAGCAACTGCGAACTGTTCGAGTATTCGGCTCTGGAGATCAAGAAAGCCGTAACGGGATATGGCCATGCGGACAAGGACCAGGTGCAGCACATGGTCCGCATCCTGCTCCACATGCCGGATGAAAAACTCGGGAACGATGAATCGGACGCCCTAGCCTGCGCCATCTGTCATCTCAACGCCAGAATATTCCAACAGAAGATCACCGCGGCGGAGGGATAAGGAGGACAGGGAATGATCGGATATCTGAGGGGCCGGGTGAATCGCAAGCAGGCGAACAGGATCATCCTGGACGTCCAGGGAGTCGGGTACAGTGTGGGAATTTCGCTCTCCACCTACCTCAGCATGGGCAACGTGGGGAACGAGGTCGAGCTGTCCGTGTACACACACGTGACTGACAATTCCATGGCGCTCTATGGATTCTCCACCGAGGCGGAAAAGGAGACCTTCCTTAAGCTCATCAGCATCTCCGGCATCGGTCCCAAGATCGCGCTCAACATCCTCTCGGGGATCGAGGTCTCCGACCTGGAGGAGGCGATCCGGAACAGCGATGTGGATCGCATATCCCTGGTCCCGGGGATCGGGAAGAAGACAGCCATGCGCATCGCGCTCGAACTGCAGGAAAAACTCATCGAAAAGGAAAATATTCTCCAGACCGGGATGTCCCAGGAGAAAGAAGACCTGCTCTCAGCCCTGATCAACATGGGATTCAAGCGCAAAGAGGTGGAGAAGATCGTCGACACTACCATCAAGGACATGAAAGACGATGCGGAGTTCGAGGCCCTGCTGAGGGAGTCCCTCCGGCAGCTGGCCAAACTCTAAGGCGTTGCAATGAGGACGAAAATGCGCTATAGGATGGGAGAGAATCCGAATCCATGACAATAAAATCCGGCCCCATCGAAGCGGTCCTCAATCCAGTCCGAACCAAGGAAGACCTCCTGTACGAGGACAACCTCCGCCCACGCAGTTTCGCGGAGTTCATCGGCCAGGACAACATCAAGGCCAACCTCAAGATCTTTATCGAGGCAGCCCGTAAGCGAGACGAGCACCTGGACCACGTGCTGCTCTACGGCCCCCCGGGGCTGGGAAAAACCAGCCTGGCGTACCTCATCGCCAAGGAGATGGGCGTGGGGATCAAGCCCACCTCGGGCCCGGTGATCGAACGGGCGGGGGACCTGTCCGCCATCCTGACCAACCTGCAGCCCAAGGAAGTCCTCTTTATCGATGAGATCCACCGCCTTCACCCCTCCGTGGAGGAAATTCTGTACTCTGCCATGGAGGATTTCAACCTGGACATCATGATCGGTCAGGGCCCGGGAGCGCGCAGTCACAAGCTCCAGCTGAAAAAGTTTTGCCTGATAGGTGCCACCACTCGCGCCGGCCGCATCACCGCCCCGCTGCGCGGACGTTTCGGCATCATCCACCGGCTGGACTACTATGGAGAGGAAGACCTGAAAACAATCATTCAGCGTTCGGCCGCCCTGCTGGATGTGGATATCGATGATGCGGGCGCACTCCAGGTAGCACGCCGTTCCCGGGGGACGCCGCGGGTCGCGAACCGCCTGTTGCGGCGCGTACGCGATTATGTAGAGGTGGTTGCCGAGGGCAGGATCACCACGTCAGAGGCCGACCGGGCGCTGGACATGATGGACGTGGATGCCAAAGGGCTGGACGATGTCGACCGTAAGATGCTGAACACCATCATCGAAAACTTCGCCGGAGGCCCTGTGGGCATCACCACCATCGCGGCCGCGATCGATGAAGAGAAGGACACCATCGAGTCGATCTACGAGCCATTTCTGATGCGTATCGGATTCCTGGAGCGAACAACACGAGGCCGCCGGGTGACCCCCCGGGCCTACAGGCATCTGGGCTACGCCACTCCGGATTCTCCGACCGATCCCCAGAGCGGCCTGTTCCAGAAATCATAACCCACAACCCGACCCCATGAAGGTTTCCAACTTCGACTACGATCTCCCCGAGGAGCTGATCGCCCAGCAACCGCCTTCCCGGCGTGATTCATCCCGCATGATGGTGATCGACCGTGAGAACGGGGAGATCCGGCATTCACGGTTTCTTGAGCTCCCTGAGCATTTTTCCCCCGGCGATGTTCTCGTTTTCAACGAGACACGCGTCATCCCTGCCCGGATCTGGGGGAGCAGAGAGGGGAAACCCATTGAATTCCTTTTCGTGCGCCCGCAGTCCGAGGGAATCTGGGAAGTCCTCTGCCGGCCAGCCAAGCGCGTGCAGGAAGGGGACACCATCGTGTTCACGCCTTCCTTGAAGGGGACGGTCACAGGGATCGGGCCGGAAGGAAGCCGAGTCATCCGTTTCGAAGACGCGGATGTTCTGGCGGAACTGAAGAAGGAGGGATTCGCTCCCCTGCCCCCCTACATCAAGCGGAAAAAAGAGCACGCGCATCTGAGGGCTGCGGACCTGGAGCGCTACCAGACCGTGTTCGCGCGCAAGGAGGGCTCCATCGCCGCCCCGACCGCCGGCCTGCACTTCACGCCAGGGCTCCTGGAGACGCTGGAACGGGGCGGGGTTGAGACCGTTCCCCTCTGCCTGGATGTGGGCCTGGCCACCTTCCAGCCGGTGCGTGCGGACAGTGTGGAAGACCACGCCATGCTGGAGGAGCGGTACGCCATCTCAGAACAGAGTGCCCATTCCATCAACGCGGCCCTGGTTGCGGGGCGGCCGGTCGCCGCGGTGGGGACCACATCCGTGCGGGCGCTGGAAAGTGCAGCGGTTGGGGGACGCGTGCAGCCTGGACAGGATTCAACCCGGATGTTCATCTATCCGGGCTATCGCTTTCAGGTCGTGGAGCGGCTCCTCACGAACTTCCACCTTCCCCGCTCCACACTGCTCATGCTCACCGCCGCGTTCGGCGGCTATGATCTCATCATGCGTGCATACAGGGAAGCCGTGCAGGAGGGGTACCGTTTTTTCAGCTATGGTGACTGCATGCTCATCAAATAACTGACATGAATCATTCATAAAAACTGCAGACATTCTCAATACGATAAACATCTTATTCCAATTGTCGGCATCTTTTATGAATATTTCAGGCTAGAAGAGCAGGTAAACCAGGAGAAGGCTGACACCAGTGACCACCAGGGAACCAAGCATGCCCACCAGCAGGGGCTTGATCCC
>JAUWTO010000073.1 GCA_030614685.1 Candidatus Aminicenantota bacterium | reverse complement strand
GAAAATCTTTGTGCTGCAGGGGCGTGGACAGCTCGCCCGTGTAGCGCTGGTGGAATTGAACGTTCCCCGCCGCATCCACACGCAGCATTTCGTCATATCTTTTCTTGAGGTCGCGCTGATTGAAGATATCGATAAAGGGATGCCAGATCTGCTGGTAGGAAAAAATCCGGCGTCCTCCGATGTTCCCGGCATCCTTGAGGGCCAGACGGGGGTCATGCCAGGCATAAAACAGGAAAAAGTCCGCAGAAAAAGTCTGATCGACATCATCGACCCCTGAGAGATCCATAAGGTAGCCACCTATGGAAACCTTGGTGGGCACACCCTCCGGATCCGGCCGGCTTAGTGCCGCCGGCCGCGGAGAGGAGGCATTGTCCTCCGCTTGAAAAGACACGGCGGATAGGCTTTGTACACAAAGCAAGCAGAACACTATCAGAAACAAGGCCATGTGTGTTTTTAAATGTTTCAGGATTCGTCTTGGCATGATCTTCCCTCGATCAAAAGTTTGCTGAGGTCTATATACCACAGACGACAAGGCTTGACAAAAAAAAATATTGTCTTATGCCGGATTCCATATAAAAACAAAGCGGATTTCTAGTCGCTGTTGGGACTTTTATGCTATTATGCCCCTGCTGATCGAGAAGACGAAAAATGCAGGTCCAAAAACGCCCACGTTACCTCCGGTCCATATTTGCCGCGGCTCTGGTCCTGGCCGTGGTTGTGGTCATTTTTAGTCTCTTTTTCATGCCGCACCTGCGCCGCCAGGCCCTCTCGGACCTCATGCACTACAAGACAGAACAAGTCATGAACCGGTTCGCCTCCTTTATGGAGCCCGTGGTGAACAACCTGCTGGTCCTGCGGCGCTGGGGAGAACAGGGAATCCTCGATCCCTCCGATCCGTCCCTGCTGGGCCGGAAACTCCTCCCCCTGCTGGAGGTCCACCTCACTCAGATCAGCGGCTTCATGCTGGCCGATGATCACGGGAACAGCTACCGTCTGGCGAAGGAGGGAGACACCTGGATCCACGCCTCGGGCCCAGAGCCCGACGATCCCCGGACCAGCCCCTGGTTCCAGGGGGCCGCCGATATCATCCATGATGAGGAGATCTTCTGGACCCAGGTCTACCGCTTCTCGTCCAACAAAGATTCCGGAGTGACGGCTTCCATCAGCTTCCATCCTCCAGCGGCGGAGGGCCGGATCTGTGTCGCTGCCCTGAAGATCACACTGTCCCAGGTGGAGAACATGCTGGCAGCGCTCCCGCTGGGGACGGAAGGCCGCCTCCTGCTCATCGAAGAGGATTTTGTGAGGGATTTCACCCGGTTCAGGCCCGAGGAGCCGGATCCATCTGACCGATCGGACCTGACTTCGATGAGCCTGCTCAAGGAGCCGGAGGTGGCCTCTGGACTGTCCGCCTGGCAGGACAGCGGATCTCTGTTCGGATCACCTTTCTTTTTCCGCAGCCGTGGGCGCGGGTGGTGGATCGAGGTCGGTTCCCTTATGCTTCCCGATGAGGCGCAGCTGGCTGTTCTCCTCCCGGACCCCCTGCTGCAGTCCGAAACCAGCCGATTGGGATTCGTGATGCTTTACAGCGCTCTGGCCCTCTTAGCGATCGTGCTCCTATTCGTCTTGGTCCTTTACCGGCGCTTCGGCAGGGAGGCAGGTGCCGCCCCGGCAAGGACAAGATATTCCGAGGCCAGCGAAGAGGACATCCGGGCTCTGATCCATAAGGGCGAGAGTGCGGAACTCGAATTCAAGTCCACCCTGCGCTGGAACCTGAAGACCGGTAAGCCTGATAAGAAGATCGAACTCGCCAGCCTCAAGTCCATCGTATCATTCCTGAATTCAGAGGGTGGAACGCTCCTCATCGGTGTGGATGATGAGGGCGGGATCCTGGGGATCGATGCCCAGAACTTCAGGAACGAAGACAAGTACCTGCTGCACTTCAACAACCTCATCAAGCAGCACATCGGGCTGGAGTTTTCCCAAAATCTGGGTTTTGCCCTCAAGCCCGTAAGCGAGAAAAAGATCCTGGTGGTGGACTGCGAACCCTCCGAACAACCCGTATTCCTGAAGCATGATACCGAGGAGGAGTTTTACGTCCGGTTCGGACCAGGCAGCCGGAGGCTCCCGACCAGCAAGGTGTTGGAATATCTGAAAACCCGCCAGATCGACTGAGCGCAGGCTCCATCCCTCAGCGTGTTATTCTGCTGATCACAGCCTGGCCGAAGTCTTCAAAGTATATTCCATAAAAGCCTTGTCAAAAATTGCTTGACTAATTCCCGCTCCTGTTTTATGTTTTAATGTTTTAATATATTAATGTTTTAATATTAGTTCTTATAATTGAGTATTTGGGAGGTAACATGAGCCGATTTTCACACACACATCTCGTGATGGTGTGCGCTCTCGCCATGGGCTTCTGCCTGTTTTCGGTCCCAGCTGTTCATGCTCAGCAGACCGCTGATCAGACCTGTCTGGAATGCCATGAAGACCAGATGCTGCCCACGTCGAACATCCATCACCGAATCATGAACTTCGAGCTGGTTGGTGGAGTTCGAAGCGGATGCGAAACCTGTCATGGTCCCGGAGGCGCACACATGGAAGAAGGCGATCCCAGCAAGATCTTCAGTTTTGCCAATGCCACCCCTGAGGAGTCCTCCCAGGCCTGCCTGACCTGCCACAAATCTTTGCAGGCCATGGATTTCAACCTGGGTGACCATGCCACGAACGAGGTCGGATGCTCCGACTGCCACTCCACGCACAGCGAGTCGGGCCTGGTGAAACCTGACCCCGAACTCTGTATGGACTGCCACCGCGACATCATGGCCAAGACCAATTTCCCATCCCGCCATCCGCTCAGGGAAGGCAAGATGCAGTGCAGCAGCTGCCACGCCCACCATGGGTCCATGATGCAGAACCTCCAGACGCACGAGCGCCTGAACGACATGTGCATCAACTGCCATGGCGACAAACAGGGGCCTTTCATCTTTGAGCACGCCCCGGTGGCCGAGGACTGCACCCTCTGCCACGACGCCCATGGAACGGTGGCGCCCAGCCTGCTGAAGCAGGCCGAGCCCTTCCTGTGCCTGCAGTGCCACGAGTCCCACTTCCACGCCGGACGCGAGGGCCTGACCGAGCCCAAGGATATCCCGGCAACCGGCTGGCCCTCGGAGAATCCTTTCGGAGAAGCCGGATGGCGCATGGCTTATCTCACAAAATGCTCCCAGTGCCATTTCATGATCCACGGCACGGACAATCCCTCCCAGACGGTCCCGGGAATGGGTAAAGGGATCATCAGGTAGGAGAACAGATGAGAAAAACAATCGGAATCATTTTCAGCCTGCTACTGGTCCTCTCGCCGCTCCTGATCGCCGCCGAAAAGGAAGATGAGAAACCCAAGCTCACCTTTGAGCTGGGCGGTTTGGTGACCACATCCGACGGCTACCTCGGCAAGGTTGGTAAATACCTACCCATGAACGAGGGTATCCGGCCTGCAACCTCTGTCCAGGTCCAAGGGATGAGCGGTTCGACCTTTTATAACCTGGATGCCAACTACAGAGGAGACATCTGGGACCAGGGCCACAGGTTCAACATCGACTTCGGGCGCATTCTTGAATTCAAGGTGGACTACACCTCGCTGATGCACCGCCTGGGTCACGACACCATGTTCAACTTGGACACAGCCAGTTTGGCCCGTTCCGGCGTATCCCACGAAGACTTCAATCCCACCGATGAATACAACATCAACTACAGCGAGGCCAATGCCATGGCCAAGCTGCGGATCCCTCAGATCTCCTTTGTGGATTTCTATGCCGGTGTCCGGAACCAGCACCGCTCAGGACAATACCAGGCCCGAACCCTGAGCAAGTGCTCCAGCTGTCACGTGGTGGGCAAGACCCGGGCCATCAACAACGACAACACCGACTACAAGCTGGGCACCAATGTCCGGGTCGCCAAGGCCAGTTTCGACTACTCCTACACGCTGAGGGAGTACCGCGAGAACGAGGGGGCCCCCACCAACACATATCTTACAAAACTCCATCCCGAATTAGCCTCCCCCGTATTCGACAGCCGGATCCAGTACGACTCAGTCGACGGCGCCCTCCCCTTCAACGTGATCCCCGATACCAACAAAAACACACACCTGGTCAAGCTCAGTGTTCCCATTGCCGACTCTTCTGTCCTGTCCGGACATTACTCCAACAGCCGGATCGAGAACCTCATGACCAACTACAAGATGGACACCAGCTCGCTCGCTGCCGGATTCTCCATGCTGGTCGGCAGGCGCGGCGTGTTCAACGCCCGTGTCAACCGCATTTCAATCAAGAACGACGACGTGTTCGTGGATACGGTGGAGCCGGTGGACGTGGCTGGCCCCTATGCAGGCCAGACCTATGCGGAGGCCTATCCCACCTTCGGGAGCGCGGACTGGACCCGGAAATCGACCTACAACCGCGAGACCATCGACTTCGACACAAGCTTTAAATACCGCTTTTCGGCCAAGACCAAGGCTCGCCTGACCTACGAGTACAAGAAGATCGACCGTGAATACTACGAGGTCCAGACCACAACCCGTCACACGGTCGTGGGACGGTTCGACTGGAAGCCCAGCAGACAGTGGAAGTTCGCATTCAAGGGGACGCTCCGGGCCACGGACCAGCCGTTCACCAACCTCTACACCGCAGCGGCTGGTGTGGTGCAGGATTATGGTGTACCCAATCCGTTTGCGGGCCAACAGTTCTACGACTTCCACCGGGCACGTGAGGCCCATTTGACCAACCAGCCCACCGATGTACAGGAGGCCAAAGGGATCATCACCTGGAATCCCAACTATCGGTTCTCACTCACCGTGGATGCCCGCTACCGCTGGGAGAAGAACGATGCGCTCAATTTCTCTGTATGGAGCAACGACATCATCAATCCCGGAGTCAACCTGTGGTGGACCCCGGCCAACCGCTTGAACATCACGGCAACCTATTATTACTACGCCGAGAAGATGAAGTCCCTGTTTGCCATGCCTGTGCTGGAAGGCTGCGGGGGAGGCATCATCGGTGGCTTCCCCGGTACCCTGACCGACATGGTCGACTACGACATCGACACGCACACCGTCTTCTTCAAGCTGGATTACGTAGCCTCGGAAAAAGTCAGCCTGTTCGGAACCTTCACCTACAACTACTCCCTGGCCAAGATGGCCAACCTGGTACTGGATGAGAACCAGCTCGATAGCATCCCCGCTGTGCCTCCCAGCCCGTTCGATTTCGACGGCATCTCCGAGGTGGTGGAATACTCCGACCTCAAGATGGGGCAGGCTGTCACGGACCTGGGAATCCTGTACTCCTTCAACCGGAGCTGGGCCACCAGGCTGGTGGGAACCTATTACCACTACGATGACTTGGCCCCGTACCTTTACGATGAGACGGGCAAGGCCTTCTCATTCTATTTCTCAGCGATTTACACGTTCTAGAAGATCACGCTCATGAATCAGAGGGGGACTTCGGTCCCCCTTTTTTTTTGGCTAAAGACAGCTGCCTTTCTCTGATGTCACCCAGGACTGGATGGCACTCTCGAGGGATACGGCTCATGAGACCGATCTGAAACAGATCATTCCGGTTCAGGTCAAAACCAGTTCTTGTGAGATTTATCGCAGGCTGGGAGGGACATCCAGGCCCTGTTCGGTATAATACCGCACTGCACCGGGATGCAGGGGAAGCATGAGCCCGGCGATGGCCTTGTCCCGGGCCATGAAAAATGCGGCCTGATGCACCTGCCTCAGATAGTCGAGATGGGAGTAGAGGTTTTTTACCAGCGCATAGACCACTTCGTCGGGGATATCCTCATGGACGACCAGCAGGTTGGGCTGGGAGATGATCGGGATGTCACCGGCCTGCCCCGGGTAGGTCCCAGACCGGATCACCGCCCGGCGCCACACCGGATAGGCGGCATTGACAGCTGCCAATTGGGCATCGGTGAACTCCAGGATCCGTACCTCCCGGGCACCCATGGATGCAATGGCCTGGGTGATGGCACTGGCCGGGGGGCCCGCCGGGATGTTCATGCCGGCGATGCGTCCGTTCTGCATGGCCTGGGCCGAGGGCGTATATCCCAGATACTGCAGCTTGAAGTCCCTGGCCGGGTCAAAGCCCAGGGCCTCCAGGATCACGCGGCCGGACATCTCGGTGCCGGAACCGCGGCGGCCTATGGAGAAGTTCCTCTTGCGCAGGTTCTGCATGTCCGACATGTCACCGCTCTGGACGTACCTGCTGCGCACTGTGAAGTGCTCGAAGTTATCCCAGAGAATGGTGATCGAACGCAGATAGGATTGAGGCTGGCCCTGGTATCGACCCTTTCCCTGATGGGCCATGACTCCGAACAGGCTTTGGATGATGGCCAGGTCCGCTTCCCGGTTCTTGAGCAGCTGGAGGTTCTCGCCCGAGCCGGCCGAAGAAATGGCGGTCAGGGAGATGCCCTGGGATTTTTCGAGCTCTCGGGTCGTGAGTGTGGCGATGGCGACGCCCACCGGATAATAGGTACCGCCGGTCGTTGCTGTGGCCAGGATCAGCCGCGTTCTTGGCGCAGCGTCATTGGGGCCGCTCAGACCGGGTCCGGCCGCGATCAGCAGAGCTATAAACAGGGAGCGTCCCCTTTTCTTAGCCATGCGGCTTGTCCCTGATCGGCTAGTCATCAATCGTGTGAACCAGGAGGCCGCTGCGCAGCTTGGGTTCGAACCAGGTGGACTTGGGGGGCATCACCTGCCCGGAGTCCGCGATGTTCATGAGTTCGCTGACTGAGACAGGGAACATGGCGAAGGCCACCACGAATTCTCCGCCGTCCACCAGCCGCTTCAGTTCCTCCAGCCCCCGGATCCCACCGATGAATCCGATGTCATCAGAGGTGCGAGGATCCTCGATCCCAAAAAACGGACTCGACAGCTGGTTCTGGAGATACGAGATGTCCAGGCTCTCCACCGGGTCGTCATAGTCCACGTTCTCGCCCTTGATGGTCAACTTGTGCCACTCTCCCTGAAAATACATCCCAAACTCGCCCTTCTGCCGTGGCTTGTAGAGTTCAGGCCCTATTTTCTCTACGGAAAACTTGTCCTGCACCGCTGCGAACATCTCCTCGGCCGTGTGCCCGTTCAGGCTCTTGAGCACACGGTTGTAGTCCATGATGTTGAGCTGATAATCCGGGAAAAGCACGGCCAGGAAAAAATTGTATTCCTCATCACCCTTATAATCGGGATTGGCGCTGCGCCTCAGGTTGCCCACCTTGGCCGCCGAGGCCGAGCGGTGGTGACCGTCGGCCACATACAGATAATCAAGGCTTCCGAACTCCTCGATCAAAGCATCGGCGATGCCCTCGTCTTCTACCAACCAGACCGTATGGCGGATCCCGTCCGGGGCGGTGAAGTCATAGACCGGCTGGTTCTCCACCACGCGGCGGACCAGACCGTCAATGGCCTTTTTGGCCCGATAGGTCAAGAAAATGGGGCCGGCATTGGCATTGGTGATATCCACATGGGTGATCCGGTCCTTTTCTTTGACCGGACGTGTGTGTTCGTGCTTCTTGATGACATCCCGGTCGTAATCATCCACGGAGACACAGCCCACGATGCCGTACTGCTCCCGGAGATCCATGGTCTGCCGGTAGATGTAGAGGTGGGGACCCTCATCCTGGATCAGGACGCCCTCGCGCTTGAACCGTTCGAAGTTGTCCCGCGCCATGTCATAGACCGCCTTGGAATACAGATCGGTTCCCTTGGGGAGATCGATCTCTGGCTTGACCACATGCAGGAAGGAGTTGGGATTGCCTTGTACGAGCTCCCGGGCTTCTTCGCTGTTGAGCACATCATAGGGATAGGAGGCCACCTGCGCCTCCAAACCTTTTTTCGGCCTCCAGGCCTTGAACTTCCTTAAGTCTGCCATGCAAAACTCCTCTGTTATCAGTATGAATGCCCCCCTAGTTTAGCAGATAGACGATGAACCGAAAAGGGGAGTCAAATAAAGGGAAGGGGAGCAAAAGGGGAAGGAAGAAATAAAGGGAAATAAAGGGGAGTGGTCCATTTAAGGCTCTAAATGGACCACTCCCCTTTATTTTGCTCCACTCCCCTTTATTTTATTTGATCAGGTAGAACGTCGTCTGGTGGCCGTCGATATAGCGGCAGCCATCTTTCGTGAAGATCACGTCCTCTTCGAATCCGATGCGTACGTCCATCTCCCCCCATTCGGGGACGCTGGTTGTGCTGGAGAACTCGACGACGTAGGCCGTATTGAAGTTGAGCCGGTATTCCATCTCCGTGCGGATGCCCTCAGGGGCCTGGTTCACAGGACGGGCGTCCATGGAGCAGCCGGCTGCGTGGCCGTGCACCCCCAGGGGATGCGAGTAGATCAGCGGCCGCAGGCCGGCATCCGTGGCCTTCTGCATGGTGGTGTCGGTGATGTCGTTCCCGGTGCGGCCGGCCTTGAATTCGCCCATGAAGACATCGGCCACCCGATTGGCGCGCGCCAGAGCCTGCTTCAGCCCGTCGGGCGCATCCTCCTCCCCCACCCGGCATACGTAGGCGTGCAGCTGCATGTCCGTGCACAGCCCGAGATACACGATACCCACATCGCAGTGGATCAGGTCTCCCCTCCGGATGATCCGGGGATTGTCTGCGTACTTCTGAGCATCCGGCTTGGACCTCTGGATGGAGATGGATGGCTGGAACCAGGTGTCCAGTCCCAAATCGGTGATCCTCTGTCGGATCCACCAGACCACATCGTCCGACGTGGTGATGTCCGGGGTGACCACCTTGTTCGAGAAGAACTCGGAGATGAGGTCATGGGCGATCCCGCAGATGTGGCGGTAGATGCTGATCTCCCGGGGACTGCGGGTCTCCAGCCAGCCCAGGCACAGGTTCTCCGCGGACACCAGCCGCGAGGAAAGCTCCGGACCCAGATGCCGCTCCAGCGTCTCCTTGAGGCTGGCGGTCAGGCCGTCTCCGAAGCGGGAAGTCGGAGACACATTGATGCCGATCTTTTCAGGGTCGATCTTTTTGATCACATCGGTCAGGCTCTCGAACTGCTTTTTGGACTTGTCCTCCCAGGTGCCCTCGTACCATCCCCGGCTCCCGTAATAACTGCCGCTGAGCCTCTCGACACCCTTGCCCGGGCCGCGGTCGTGGAACATCAGGATCGAGGTCCGGCGGGCGTTCATGGTCGGCTCTGGCATCATGCTCATGTAGACCGGGTCCTCGTTGTACTCCCGGTTGATGACGAGCCATAGGTCGATCCCTTCCTTGCGCATGAGCTCCGGGATGATGTTGTCCAGGCGCCACTTCAGGATCTCATTGTACACCGCGGCCCGTTCCTTCTCCGGGAGGATCTTGTCAATGTCCCGCACCGCTGCCCCGCCATAGCCCTGTGCCAGGGCGGACACAGGCAGGACGATCAGTGTCAGGAGAAGCAGCAGGCCGGGTCCGAACCAATACCTATGTGTAGACATGTGTACCTCCTTAGGGGCTTGAAACCTGATGGTTTGGCATATCAATTGCGTCAATCAACCCCATAATCATATGCAGGGACTCCCATGTTGTCAAAAGAGAAGAACAGGATCCCATGCACTGCAGAGGACACCTGACCTGATTAGGAGACGGCCCCGGGCAGGGCCGGGCGATATTTCAGGGAAAGCGGGCTGGTATGATTCTTGCATTCTCAGCCAATGGATAATTATTTATTCAAGAAATGAGGTGTTGAGCATGCGGAAAACACACACGCTACTATGGGTCTCCGCGGCCGTTCTGATATTGGCCGCGGCCGGTTACGGGCAGAATCGCTTCCAGATCGGGATGGCCTTTGAGCCGTTCTTCCCCCAGGGCGAATTCCATGAGAACATGGACCGGATCGGCTGGGGTGGAAGCCTGGACTTCCTCTACCGGATCCCGGATTCGGCCTTTCATGTCGGGGCCGCCTTTGCCTATCACGTGTATGGCTGGCAGACTCGCTGGGAACCGCTCAGCTGGACCATCCCGGATGTGATGGTTAAAGTGAGCACCACCAATGCTGTGGTCCGCAGCCACGCTCTGCTGCGAGTGCAGCCCCGTATAGGCCCGGCCAGGCCCTACATCGAGGGCCTGATCGGGCTGCAGCACCTGACCACGGACACGCGGGCCTATGACGACTCGAGCTGGGAACATGATAGTATCGCCAGCACCAACCAGATCCGCTCCACAGTCTTCAGCTACGGCCTGGGCGGCGGCCTGCTGCTGAACCTGTCCCGGAACGAGCCCGCGCCCGAGAAGAGCGCCTTTGCAGTCAACCTGGAGGTCGGCGTCCGCTATATCCGTGGAGGATCGGCCTATTATATGACGCCGGGAGACATCCAACTGGAGGGCAACGGAATCACCTACTACATCAGCCGCTCCCGCACCGACATACTCATGCCTAAAATCGGAATCGCCTTTACCTTCTGAAAAAACTAACCTGGATCATTCACGATACGTGAAATATCGGCATTCTTTATGAATTATTCAGGCGCCTGGGTTATTCACGGGTTGAGGTTGCAGTAGATACGAGGCGTCGGTGGGTGAAGCTGTAGTTTACTACTGCGAACCCACCGCAACGAAGTCGATACTGTGAGATCAGCCCGCCCGGAGGGTAAAGAATGCCGATGATTATCATGAGTTTTATGAAGGAAAGATCGGCATTCTTTATGAATTATTCAGGCTAGATTTTGATCCCGATCCTGCGCATCAGCGCCAGGGCATTGAAGCTCTCACACTTCCCCGGCTTGAGGAT